>JBEKHI010000263.1:0-11818 GCA_050012355.1 Streptosporangiaceae bacterium
CGCCTGGTGCACTTCGCCCCGCACGAGGCCGCCCCGCGCCCCGGCGATATCGTCACCGTCACCGTGACCCGCGGCGCCCCCCACTACCTGCTGGCCGACGGCGCCCCCCTCGCGGTCCGACGCACCCGGGCCGGCGACGCCTGGCAAGCCGCCGCCGCCGCACCCCCCGCCGCCGCACCTCCCGCTCCGGCGGCCGCCACTCCCGTCCTGCTCGGCATGCCCGCGCCGCGGACGTAACCGTTCATCCTGTCCACCCGGGCGACTAACCCTGGCGGCTGCTCCGACCTCGCTGAGGTGCTGGACGATCTGGCGGAATGACTCGACGAAGCTTTCTTCGCAGTAGCCCAGCTCGGTCGCGACGCAGAATTCCCTGACCAGGCCCTGGACCCGGCGCAGATTGGGCCGGGGCATCGACGGGAACAGATGGTGCTCGATCTGGCGGTTAAGGCCGCCGAGCATGAAGGTGGTAAACGGGCCACCGCTGATATTCCGGGCCGTGACCACCTGACGGCGAGCGAAGCCGGTCGCGGTGACCGATTCGATGATCGGCATTCCCTTGTGGTTGGGCGCGAAACTGATGCCCAGGTACAGCGAGAAGACCGCCTGCTGCACGACGACGAAGGCGAGTGCCTTGAGCGGGGAGAGGACCAACAGCACCACCGTCAGGTACAACGCGGCATGCAGGACTATGAGGGCGGCCTCTACCGCCGAGGCCTGGTTTCGCCGCCGGGCAAGCCGCTTGATCCCGAGTACGTGCATGCCGCTGCTGCGCAGCAGCATGAGGGGGAAGAAGAGCGGCGCCTGCCATCGTGCCAGCCACGATGCGAGAAAACCGCGCCCGTCCCCCGGCGCGTCAGCGGAGGCCAGGGCGACGCCTTCGCCGATATCGGGGTCGCGGCCCATCTCGTTGGGATGCGCATGGTGAGCGTTGTGCTTGGGAACCCACCAGCCGAAGCTCAGCCCTATGAGCGTGTCCCCCACGACGAAGCCGAGCAAGCGATTGCGTCGGCGGGTGCTGAAAACCTGGTTGTGCCCCGCGTCATGACCGATGAAGCCCAGCTGGGTGAACATCATCCCTATCAACGGGGCGACGGCGATAGCCGTCCATGAGTTGCCGACGGCGACGAACAGGGCCCACGCAGCGAAGAAAGCCAGGATCGTCAGGCTGATCTTCACCCAGTAGTAGCCGGGCCTGCGTTCGAGCAGGCCCATGCCTCGCACCTGCAGCGCCAGTGCGCGAAAGCTAGCCGCCGAAGGATCTATGGCAACAGGCCACCCGCCCGCTGCTGAGCCGTGGCCGGGCGGCAGGGCAAGAAGGCCGGGTGTTGTTGTCTTCGTCGCTCAGTCCTCCTGGGGTCTCCCGAGCGCACCGCTCGGGGTTGACACCGCCAGGGTCTGGAGCAACGAGGTCACGGCCAGCGCCTCCCCGGCACGACCGCACCTGCTCTGCATCTACCGTACCTCGGCCAGACGGTCCCGCCACCCTCGAGTTTTAGGTGGGCGCCGGACTGGGACTGCTGCTGGGTGCGGAGGTGGCGCTTGGCGCGGGGCTCGGGCTCGGACTGGGTGTGGTCGGTGCTGGTGACGGGCTGCCGCTCGCGGCCGGGCTGCTCGCGGCTGCGGTAGCCGAGGCAGGGTGCCTGGCCCGCTTGCTTGGCCGCGGCCGCGCGGCTTGTGATGCGGCTAGCGAGGCGGCGGCGGATGGGAGCACGAATTGCTGCTGGGTCTGGGGGCGCAGGCGTGCTCCCGTCACCGTGATGAGCGTTCCGGCTGGTACCTTGCCGACTGGCGAGACGGAGAGGACTCGCCCGGGCGGCACCGCGGAGCTGATGGCCCAGCGGACGGAGACCGCCAGACCGAGCTTGCGCAGCTGAGCCTGAACCGCGGTGACTAGCCGTCCGCGCAGCGCGGTACTGCTGACGTCCACCAGCGTGACGCTCGCCGGTGTCTTCGCGGCTGGCCGGACGGGATCGATAACGTGACCCAGGACCAGGGCAAGGACGATGGCGGTGACGGCAAGCGTGGGCAGCACTACCTGCCGCTGGCGGGCGTAGCGCGGATACGTCGGTGCCAGTGACGCGACAGGCGCGAGGTTAGCCTGGTCGGGGGCAGGAAAAGGCTGGGTGTCTTGCGGTGGTGGCGGCCGGACGGTGACCATCCGGTCCCGGATAGCGGCCGCCTTGCGCGCGACCTGGCCCGCGCTGTCCGGTCGCGCGACTGGATCCTTGGCAGTGAGCTCGCCGACCAGCGCGGCGATCTCGGGAGAGATGCTGGCGGGCAGCGGCGGGACCGGGCTGGTGCGGTGCGCCAGCGCGACCTCGACCGGCGTCCCGGTAAACGGAAGAGCGCCGGTGAGGCACTGGTAGGCCAGGATGCCCACCGTGTACAGGTCGCTCGCGGGGCTGCCCTGGCCGCCGCTGACGCGTTCGGGCGCGAGGTAGGACGCGTCGTCTAGCTCGGAGCCGGTTCCCGTCATCGAAGCCGTCCCGGCGAGCCGCGAGCTGCCGAAGTCGGTGAGCTTGACTAGGCCGTTACGGCTGATCAGCACGTTTTCCGGCTTGATGTCCGGATGCGTCAGGCCGGCTCGGTGCGTGTCCTGGAGAGTCCGGGCGATCTGCGCCACCATGTCCAGCGTCTGGTCCGGTGCGAGGGGGCCGCCGGAGAGGATCTCGCCCAAGGAGAGGCCGTCGATGTACTCCATGGCCATGAACGGCGGGCAGCTGGGGCAGGTCTCGTTGTAGTCGTAGATCCGGATGATTCCTCCGCCGGGCACCGATCCGGCGTGACGGGCCTTGTCACGGAAACGCGCGACCGCTTCTGGGTCCGCGGCGAGTTCGGGACGCAGGAGCTTGATGGCGACGGTCCTGGACAGCATCACGTCCGTGGCGCGCCAAACCTCGGCGGAATCCCCGATGGCTATGCGCCGATGCATCGAGTACCTATCGGCGAGCAGCGGAACGCCGTCGGGAGTCATGGGGCGCAAGTACCCAGGAGAAAGAGCGTCAATCCGGTTTGGGGATACTGTATACGTTTGCCCTGTTCCAGGCGTGGAAGAGGGGACGTGGAGATGGAGCGCGTCGTTATGGCACAGGTGGGTTTTCGCGCGGTGCTGGCTCCCATCGATGGCCCACCGCTGGCGCTATCACGCTAGCGATGGGACATTGATGGGGTCGTCAGGCACCCCGGGGCCGCGGTGCCGGTTCGGGAACCGGGGGATCAATCACGCGGCGTTATGGCTAAAGGAGGGTCTCTGGTACAGCCACAACCGGTGCGAGTCGCGATTGTCGGTACTGGGAACATCGCGCGTATTCACGCCGAGGCGCTGTCGGCCGACGTCGCGGTGGTCGCCGCCGCGGATGTCGACGCCGGGCGGCTGGCGGCGTTCCGCGACGAATTTCGCGTCCCGGCCGGATACCGTGACCTGGAGAGCCTGCTCCGGGACGCTAGGCCCGACTTGGTGCACCTGTGCACTCCGCCCTGGCTGCACCGCGAACAAGCCGTCCAGTGCCTGCGGGCGGGGGTGAGCGTGCTGGTGGAGAAGCCGCCCGCGATCAGCTTGCGGGAGTTTGACGAGATGGCCGCGGCTGCCGCGGGCCCGCCGTGGTTCGCCACCGTTTTCCAGCATCGGTTCGGCTCTGGCCAGCGCCGGCTGAAGGCGCTGGCGGCGGCCGGGGTGCTCGGCCGCCCGCTGCTGGCGGTGTGTCACACCACATGGTTCCGCGACCAGGCGTACTTCGACGTGCCCTGGCGCGGCCAGTGGGACACCGAGGGCGGCGGCCCGACGATGGGCCACGGCATCCATCAGATGGATCTGCTGACCGACGTGCTCGGCGACTGGGCCGAGTTGTCCGCGGTGGCCAGGAGGCAGGCGCGCCGGACGGTGACCGAGGACCTGTCGCTGGCGCACGTCACGTTCACCAGCGGGGCGGTGGCCAGCGTGGTGAACAGCGTGCTGTCGCCCCGGGAGGAGTCCTACCTGCGGTTCGACTTCGAGCACGCGACGGTGGAACTGACGCACCTGTACGGGTACGGCGACGAGGACTGGCGGCTCACCCCGGCGCCGGGACACGAGCATGAGGTGCTCGAGGCGGCCGAGCTGGCCGAGAGCGGGATCCGGAGCGGGCACGGTGCGCAGTTCCGCGAGGTCGTGTCCTGCTTGCGGGCGGGCAGGCAACCGCCGGTGGCACCCGCGGACAGCCGCCGCACCCTGTCCCTGGCCGCCGCGATCTACGCGTCCGCCTTCACCCGGCGGCCGGTGACCCCGGATGATCTCGCTCCGGGCACGCCCTTCTACACCTCGATGAACGGGGGAATGTCGCTGATCACTCGAACTTAGCGGCCCATGCCGGCCATCACGCCGCGGACGAAGTGCCGCTGGAGGGCGGCGTAGAGGATCAGGCACGGGACCGCGGTGATGACCACGCTCGCGTCCAGGATTCCCCAGTGGATGCTGCCGAGCGTCCCGGTGAGCAAGGTGGTGAGGACGACCGGCAAGGTGTATTTGGGCTCGTCGGACAGCAGGATGAGGACGATGAAGAACTCGTTCCAGGCGGCGAAGAAGGCGAACAGGCCCGCGGTGATCATGCCGGCTCTGGCCAGTGGCAGCGCGAGCCGCAGGCTCCGCCAGATGCCGGCGCCGTCCACCGCCGCGGCCTCCCACAGGTCCGACGGGATCGCCGCGAAGGAGTTCTGGATCACGAAGGTGGCGAAGGGCAGCTGGAACGTCGAGATCACCAGCACGACACCGACCAGGGAGTTCGTCAGCGAGAGCTTCATCAAGATGGTGTACATGGGCACCATCAGCACCTGGAACGGCACCATGATCGCGGCCAGCATCACTAGGAAGACCACCCGCGAGCCGCGGAACGGGTACCTGGCGAAGCCGTAGGCGGCGAGCCCGGCGATGACCACGGTGCAGATAACGGTGGCTACCGAGATGATCACGCTGTTCAGGAAGAACCTGTCGATGCCGTAGCCCTCGATGCTCAGCGAGGTGTAGTTGCCGAGCGTGGGGTGGTGCGGGAGGTAGCTGGGCGGGCTCTGGATCGCCTCGGCCGGTGACTTGAGGCTGTCGATCAGGCCGAAGATCAGCGGCGACGCGAACAGCAGCGCGACGCAGGCCGCTACCACGTACCAGGTGCCGAGGCGAAGGGTGCGGATGCGCATCAGGCCTCACCTCTCTTGGGCAGCAAGGACAGCTCGAGTGCGGTGATGATCAGCACCAGGGCGAGCAGCGCGACGGATATCGAGGACGCGTAGCCGAGGTTGCCCTGGATGAACGCGGTGTCGTAGATCCGGTACACGACGGTGATCGTGCTGTCGTCCGGCGCCCCGCCGGTCATGATGTAGAACTGGTCGAACGACAGGAACCCGGCCAGGGCTACGAAGACGGTGGCCAGCACGATGCTGCGCCGCATCAGCGGCAGCTTGATGCTCCACATCACCCGGACCCGGCCCGCCCCGTCGATCCTGGCCGCCTCGTCGAGCTCGGCGGGCACCGACTGCAGCCCGTTGATCAGGACGATCATCGCGAAGCCGGCCAGCTTCCAGACCGTCACGATCACCACCATCAGCAGCGCCAGGGCGGACGTGTCCAGCCAGTCCACGCCCTGGCTCGTGATGTGCAGGTCGACGAGGATCCGGTCGAAGACCCCGGTGCTGGAGTCGAGCAGGGACAGCCACAGGTAGCTCGCGGTGGCAAAGCCGATGGTCACCGGCCCGATGATCGCGGCGCGCATCACTCCGACGCCGGGCCGGGAGTGCTGCAGGAACGACGCGAGCAGCAGCCCCACGAAGAACACCAGCGGCACGATGACGACGGTGAAGATCGCCGTGAAGGCGAACGCGTGCCGCACGCTGCTGTCGTCGAAGAGCGTCCGGTAGTTGGATAGTCCGATGAAGCTGTGGCTACCCAGGATGGGCCAGTTGTTCAGCGACATCCATCCGTCGAACCCGAGCGGGACCACGAAGAGCCCGATGATGAGGACAGCCGCCGGCGCGATAAGCAGCACGCCGGTCAGCTGGCGACGGCGCCGCCGCCTCATATCGCTCGCTCCTCGCAGTCGCCGCCCGGGTCGGGGACACGATCAACCATCAACCGCTACCGCCCATGAGCTGGGAGGCGCTGGACTGCGCGGTCTGCATCGCGGATGAGATGCTGCCAGTGCCGAACACGGCGTTCTGGATCAGCTGCCCGAACGGACCGGTGTTGTCGAAGAGCACGGTCGAGGCTTTGGTCGACCGCGGCGTGTGCCCGACGTTGAGCGCCGACGCGAACACCGCCTGCCGCGGGTCCTGCTTGGCGTAGGTCTCGTCGGCGATGTCGGTACGGGCGGGCATGACGCCGAGCGACGACAGCATTTGCTCGCCGGTGGTGGCGAACCATAGCAGCGCGGTCTTGGCGCCCGGCTGCGCGTACTTGGTGATCGCGAGGTCGTCGCCGCCCACGTAGGAGGCGTGGGCGGAGCCATCGGTACTCGGCACCAGCTCAACGCCGAAGTTCACGTTCTTGTACTGGTTCTTCAGCACAGAATACGGATACGTACCTTGAACGAACATGCCGATCGTCCCGCTGTAGAACAGGCCGAACTGATTCGTGCCGTTTTCGGTCTTAGCGCTGGGTGCCACGACGCCGCTCTGCCACATCTTTCTGAGGTAACTGAGGGTGTTCTCGAGCGCCGTGTTCGGGTAAAGCGTCGGGGTGCCGACGGCACTGTTCTCGGTGAGAATACTACCGCCGTCCGCCCAGACATAAGGCAGCATGGTAAACGCCATGCAGCCAGCACAGGCGCCGGAGAAGAAATAGCCGTAATCCTTGCCGCCAAGGGCGCGGATCTTCGTGGCGTCGGCCTGGATCTGCGCCCAGTTCTGTGGCGGATCGTTGGGGTTCAGGCCCGCTTTGGAGAAAAGCGTCTTGTTCCAGTAAAGGACGGACACGTCCGCGGTGAACGGAATGGCGTAGACATTACCGTCGTAGCTCCCCTGGCTCAGGTGGGCCGGGCTGAAGTACTTCTTGTACGGCAGTCCGTTAACCAGCGAGGTGAGGTTCTGGTACCACCCGGTCGGGGTGAACGTCGCGATCGTGCCGATCTCGGTGGATACCAGATCCGGGCCGCTTCCGCTGTTGGCGGCCAGCGTGTACTTCTGCACGAGTTCGGCGTCCGGGACCAGGGTGAGCTGGATCTTCAGCGTTTTGTGGGAGGCGTTGAACGCCTTGACGAGCTGGGGAAGGAACCCCGCGTCGTCGGCCCTTGCCCACATCTGGAGTGTCTCATCGCCGCCGCTACCGCCGGAACTGGAGCCGCTCGACCCGCAGGCCGCGCACACCCCGACGAGCGCTAGCGCGCAGGCCATCACCGATATCTTTCTTCGCCATATGCTGCGCTTCATAGCTATTTCCTCCCACCTTCGCGAGAATGTGACTTCAGATAATCGACGTCTGGTCCAAGTCGTGATAAACGCGGTAAGGAACGCTCTCCGGAATATCGTAGAGCGGTCTGAACGGCCCGGTTTCCATGCGGGCTGTACCGGGCGCGACCGGATCGAAGACAAGCGCGTCGTCCTTACGGACCAGGAAGTTATCCCATACGTTCATTTCGTGCGGTACCGGCGCGCTGAATGGCGCGGACCACGACGCGTCCTGCGCGAGCACCACGGGCCCGTACGCCATGGCCACCCGGTTCGGATGGAACCGGTCGACCGGAATGGCGCGAAGACCGCATTCGAACCGCAGCTTCACCGTGTCGCCCGTGTTCCAGGTGCGGCGTATCGCCACCCACTGCTCCACCTCGGTCGCCTGTCCGGCGGGGGAGCCGTTGACCACGACGGCGACCGAGTCGGCCCAGCCCGGGATGCGGACCCGGAGCGTGAACTCGTGCGGCTGCTGGGTACTGACCTTCAGCACCGACTCGCTGCCCGCGGGCAGGTCGCTGCTCTGCTCCACCGTCACTGTCTGCTCGCCCGCCTGCCAGGTCACCCGCGAGGAGATGAACAGCGATACGGCCAGGCCGTCGGGCGAGGCCTGGTAGATGAGATCCGGGATCTTCGAGACGGCCTGCACGTAGGTGCCCGAGCAGCACGGCCACTGCTCCCAGTACGGCAGCTTCCGCGCCCAGCCGAGCCGGTAGTCGGCGTAGTAGGGAGACAAGCCGTCCGGCCGCACCGGCGCGACCGCGTCCAGGCCGTTGTACAGCATGGTTTCCGCCCAGCGCAGGAAGCGTGCCTCCCCGGTCTCGGCCATCAGCTTGGCGGTCAGCTTGAATACCGCCCAGGTCCCGCAGACGATCTCGGCGGTGTCGTTGCGCACCTCCAGTGCCCGCCCGAGCGTCCCGTCGTCGGGCACGGTCAGCTCGCAGGGCCCGTAGCCGCCGGTCGCGTAGCACTGGGTCTGGGTGAACCAGTCGTGCGCGTTACGCAAGATGGTCGGGTATCTGGGGTCGTGGTAGACGTCGTACACCGCTGCCGCGCTGGCCAGCGTGTTGACGTGGCTGTAGGCGTGCAGCCAGACCGGGACGTCCCACGGCTTACCTTCGGCGGGACCGGTGAGGAACCGGTCCCAGTAGGCGTCGTAGTGCCACTGCCGGGCGAACTCGGCGAGCGCGTCGTCGCCGCTGATCAGGAAGCCGCGGTACAGGTTCTCCGGCAGGGTGTACCACTCGGGCGTGAAAGCGGGCCCGGCCCCGCCGAAGTCGTTGGCAGTCGGCACCCGGCGGGTCAGGTCGAAGGTGTCCGCCCTGATGATCTTCGACAGCAGATCGAGCGCCGGCTGGTAACCCGCGTACACCGCGGTGTCCACCAGACCGCAGACCAGTTTCTCCCAGCCGTAGATACCCATCCCGGTCTGGCCGCTGCCCGGCAGCGTCTCCGCGTAGCCGTCCACCAGCTCGACCGCGCGGGCCGCCAGGCTGGGGTCGTCGAGCACCTTGGACAGCCGGGCCAGACCACTAACCCATTGGCCGAACGTCGGTTCGCTGGTCTGGCTGGACCAGCCGCCGAGCCCCTGGCCGGGGGCGGGCAGTCCGGCGCGCTCCCGGAACCCCTTGAGCACGTTGTCGACCGGCAGTCCGCCGTAGGTTTCGGCGGCGTCGTTCAGCCGGTCGGCCATCCGGCCCGCGGCCAGCTGCACGCCCCCCGTGTAGCCGAGCCCGGTGAGCGGTCCGGCGGAGGACTCGATCGGCAGTGTGGTCTTCACTTGGCTCCTTTGATTCCGGTTTCGACAAGCGTGGCGATCGCCCGTTCGGCGGCGTGCGGTGAGAGAACGTTCGTCCAGTAATCGATGCCGGTCGTAGCCGATCCCATCCGGCTACGGTAGGAGCCCTCCGGCGCGCCACGGAATGCGTGATCGCGGACACATGATGCGAAAAACGCGTCAGTTCAGGCGCGAAAAACACATCGATTAATTCCTTGGGCCTGAGCACTATCCTGATATACGCTGACGATTCACAAGTGATCCCCGCTTGCAGGCGATGACGCCAGGGGAGGGTGTCATGTCGAAACCTGAACTACGAGCCCCGGCCTTCGAGTTCCGGGGCGTGCCCCGCGTGATCGATCTCGGGTACGTACAGAACATCCCCGGGCACGCGACCAGGCTGCTCGACTTCTCGGTGCTTGGCATCGTCACTTCCGGCCAGGTCGGCATCGAGACCAGCTCGGCCACGATGACGGTGGAAGCGGGCAGTTACTATCTGCTGCCGGCCTTGGTCCCGCACCAGGGCCATGGCACGTCTCGTTTTGACGTTGTCTTCTTCCACTTCCTGCCGAACGAGCCGTCCCGCGACGGCCTGCCGGCTGTCGAACTGCCGCTCACCGGGCCGACGTCTCCACTGGTCGATTACTTCCCGCTGTTCCGGCTGCTGGAGAGCCAGTACCGGACCGGCCTGCTCGATGGCGACGAGCTCGGCATGCAGCTGCTGGCCATCGCCGGTCAGTTCGCGGTACTGCACCGGCGGCGGCCGACGGCGCCCGCGGACTCGGCGAGCACGGTGGCCAAGAGCGTGCTCGAGCTATTGCACACCGAGTACCCGGCGGAGCTCAGCGGCGCCGCTATCTCCGCCCGGCTTGGTTACAGCTACGCCTACCTGGAGCGGGTGTTCCGCGCCGCCTACGACCGCAGCATCCATCAAGAGCTGCTGCGTACCCGCATCCAGGCGGCGGCGCACGGGCTGCAGATGGGGAAGACCATCAAGGACATCGCGCGCGAGGTCGGCTTCAGCGACTACTACTACTTCCTCAAGGCGTTCAAGCGGGTGACCGGGGTCTCGCCTGGCGCGTTCCAGGCCTCGTACCAGTCCCGTGACGGCCGCTCGGGCGGTCGTCACCCGGAGCGAACCGGCCGGGCTGGGCCGTCCTTATCTCTGGCGAAATGCCCTATTTGCACCGAAATACTGGGATGACTGGCCCTGGGAAGTGGGCGAACGTTCGATCGCTTTTAGCCCGCTTGAGGATCAAAAAACACATTGTTTGGCCAAAAACACACCTATATCGTGACCGAACGTTCGCTCATAAAAACGTAGGTCAGGAGGCAGGCTGGCATGGCTCGACGCTATGTGTCGGTTAAAGACGTCGCCGCGCGCGCCGGGGTCAGCTTCCAGACCGCGAGCAAGGTGCTCAACGGCGGCAACATCCGGGTGGCCCCCGGCACCGCCGCGCGGACCGCTCGGCGGCACGGCAACGCCTTCGTGGTCGGCAACCTCGGCGACCGGGAGGAGGACGGCGCGGCGGTGGTCCGGATGCTCATCGAGCGACGGGTTGACGGCCTCATCGTGGCGGCGCCGCAGTTGGAAGGCGACCCGGAGGTGGCCGACACGCTGCGCCGTTACGTTCCCGCGGTGAGCTTGTATCACGTGCCTGGGGGCGGCGTGCAACTCGTCGGGTCCAATCACCGCGAGGGCGCCAGGATCGCGACCAAGCACCTGATCGGGCTCGGGCACACCTTGATCGGGACCATCACCGGCCCGTTCCGCCGCCAGGTCGTACGTAGCCGCCTGCACGGCTACGAGGACGCGCTCCGCAGCGCCGGGATCGAGCCGGACGAGGACCTCACCGTGGAATCGGACTGGACGCCGGCCTCCGCGCAAGCGGCCACCCGGTTGCTGCTCATGCGGCATCCGGGGCTGACGGCCATCTTCGTGCACAGCGACGCGATGGCCATCGGGGTGCTCAGCGCGCTCGCGGCGGCCGGGCGGCGGGTACCGGCCGACATCGCCGTGGTCAGCTGCGACGACATGCCGTTCGCGCAGTACCTGGTCCCGGCCGTCACCTCGCTGCGGGTCCCGTTCGAGGAAACCGGTGAGCAGTCCGTCGAGTTGCTGCTCGGCAGCATCGCCGGACAGCCTCCGCCCGAGCGGGCGACCCGGCTGCCGGTCGAGCTCATCGTGCGTGACTCCTGCGGCGCCGCGGCGGCATTACCAACGGCACAACACGAGAACCAGGAGTGACGTTCATCACCACGAACACCCGCTACACGCTGCCGGTCGCGCTAGTGAACGTCGAACTAGGCACGTTCGGGCAGGTCAACTCCGGTGTTCTCGAGGCCGGGGCGGTGCTCGCGATGATCCCCTGCCTGGTGCTGTTCCTGTTCCTGCAGCGTTACTACGTGCGCGGACTGCTGGCCGGGTCGACCAAGGGGTGAGCCAGCCGAGGTTAGGGCTTGACGGCGTGACGGATTCTTCCGCCGCGTGCCGGCCTGCCTTACACGGTGTACCTGGTGGGTCGGACGATGCGGGTTCGTCCTGAGGGTCCGGTCCACCGGGTTTCGGTGGGGCTGGTCTTTTCTACCTTCCAGCCTTTGTGCTGCTTGAGCCGGTGACAATGGCGGCAG
>JBEKHI010000264.1:0-16618 GCA_050012355.1 Streptosporangiaceae bacterium
GATCTCGCCGAGACCGTCAAGCGGCCGCCCGAGCGGGTCGACCACACGGCCGAGGAAGTTGTCCCCGACCGGCACGGACAGCACCTCGCCGGTCCGGCGGACCTGCTGGCCCTCCTCGATGCCGCTGAACTCGCCGAGGATCACGACACCGATCTCGCGAACATCGAGGTTCAGCGCGATGCCGCGGGTCCCGTCCTCGAACTCAAGGAGTTCGTTCGCCATCGCGCTCGGAAGTCCCTCGACCCGTGCGATGCCGTCGCCACACTCGGTGACCGTGCCGACCTCTTCCCGCGCGGCGCCTTCGGGCTCGTATTCGTCCACGAACCGCGCCAGCGCGTCGCGGATCTCATCCGGTCGGATTGTCAGCTCCGCCATCTCTTCTTCCTTGTCCTCAGCTTGTCAGCCTGCGCCTGACGTCAGCCAGGCGGCTGGCGGCGGTTCCGTCGATTAGTTCGTCCCCGATTTGCACCGACATGCCACCGATGACCGATGGATCGAGGACAACGTTCAGGTGAACAGCGTTCCCGTAGGCCGTCTGTAGCGCCCTCTTGAGCCGCTGGCTTTGCTGCGCGCTCAGCGGGGTGGCGACGCGTACGGTGGCAAGGAACTCCTGGCGTCGGCGGGCCGCGACCTGGGCGGCCACGTCCAGTGCGTCCTGCGGCGTGCGGCCGCGCGGGTGCGTGGCCACCTGGGTAAGCAGGTCGTCCGCCGTCTTGGTGACCTTGTTCTTCAGGAGGGCTTGCACCAGCTGTTGCTTGCCAGGCTCCGGGGCGGTGCCCGCCAGCGCGGCGCGCAGGTCCGGCTGCCCGCTGATAACCCTCGCGAAGCGGAACAGGTCATCCTCGAGGTCGTCGAGCGTGCCGTCGTTCTGCGCCGCGATCACATAGGACTCGATCGCGAGCTGCTCCACCGCGTCGGTGAACTCACTTGGGCTAGCCCACTTGGCTCCCGCGGCCTCGGCCACGAGATCCTCGGCGGACCTGGTCACCTTGCCATGCAGCAGTTGCCTGGTGATGGCCGCCTTCTCCTCGCCCGGCTTGGCCGGGTCAGCGAGCGCGCGCCGTAGCCCGTGCTCTTCGTCGAGGACCATAACGACGCTGAACAATTCGTCGCCGAGCCTCGTCGCTGACACGCGGCCTTGGAGCGTCGAGTCCAGGCTCTCGCGGAGCGTTGCCTGGGACGCCCTGCTAACTCCGCGCATTGGTCCTCTCAAGGTCATCGAGGAACCGGTCGACCATCCGTTCCTGCCGGGCATCGTCGGTGAGCGACTCGCCCACGATCCGGCTGGCCAGGTCGGTGGAGAGCGTACCCACCTGCTGCCGCAGGGAGATAAGCGCCTGCTGGCGCTCGGCCTCGATCTGCGACTGGGCGGCCTCGGTGATGCGGCGCGCCTCGGCCTGAGCCTGCTCGCGCATCTCGGCGATGATCTGGGCGCCCTGCTCCTTGGCCTCCTCGCGCAGCCGCGCGGCCTCGTGCCGGGCATTGGCGAGCTGGTCCTGGTACTGCTTGAGGGTCTTGTTCGCCTCTGCCTGCGCCTCTTCGGCGCGGGCGAGGCCGCCCTCGATCTTGTCGGTCCGCTCCTCCAGCGTCTTGGTGACACGCGGGATGAGCATCTTCCCGAGCACGCCGAAGACGCCGACGAAGCAGATCAGCCCGATGATGAACTCAGGCCAGGTCGGGAACAGGGGGTTCTGCGATCCGGAATCGGCCAGGTAGTGCATGGTCGGCATCCCTTGGTCAGCTGTACTTGAAGATGAACGGCGCCACGAGACCGATCAGCGCGAGCGCCTCAGTCAGCGCGAAGCCGACCCACATGTTCAGGGAGATACGACCGCTGGCCTCAGGCTGGCGGGCCATGGCCTCGATCGCGTGACCAAAGATCAGGCCGATGCCGATGCCCGGGCCAATGGCCGCGAGACCGTAGCCGACAGCGCCGATGTTGATGTTCAGCGTGCTGGCGGCAGCAGCGATTGCAGACATTTCTTTCTTCCTTTTCGGTCGGTCCGGCGCTCGTTGCGGTGCGCCGGGCTGGCTTGCGGGGTGGTCTTAGGTGTTTGCCTCTAATGGGCCGGGTCCAGAGACGCGGCGATGTAGGTGGCGGTCAGCGTGGTGAAGATGAACGCCTGCAGCAGGTCGACCAGGACCTCCAGCAGGAAGACGAACACCGTCATCGCGAAGGAGCCCGCCGAGTACAGCAGCCCGACGGTCCAGAAGCTCATCAGGTACCAGGTGGCGAGCATGAAGATCGTCAGCAGCAGGTGACCGGCGAACATGTTCCCGAACAGCCGGACGCCGAGGGTGAACGGCTGGATGATGAAGAACTTCAGTAGCTCGATCGGCCACAGCAGCGGCAGGATGAACAGCGGTACGTCGCCAGGCACCATGTTCTTGAAGTAGCCCAGGAAGCCCTGGTGCCTGAACCCGAGGTACAAGTACAGGATGTAGACGATGAAGACCATCGGCCAGACGAACCCGATGCGAGACATCGACGGGAACTGCAGGACCGGGATCAGTTCCATCAGGTTCATCAGGAAGATGTAGAAGAACAGGCTCGCGAGGAGGCCGAGGTACTTGTCGCCTTTGCTGCCCAGGCTCGGCCGCAGGATCTGGTCGCGCACCTGGAGGAGAGCGATCTCGCCGAGGTTCTGCATCTTGCCGGGGATCAGCTTCGGCTTGGCGAACGCCGCCCAGAAGAAGGCGATCACCGCGACCGCACACAGCACGGCGATCAGCTCGGGCTTGGTGAAGTGCCACGAGCCGATGCTGAGCGTCCTGAAGTCGAAGCTATTCAGGCCGGGCGCGGGATAACCGCACCCGCTGAAAAGATGACAGCCTCCCGCGGCGGCCGCGATGGCACGGGTCACCGGTCAGTCTCCCTTCGGGGGGTTGTTGATGCTGGTGTACTGCTCTTGAAGTCTTTGCCTGGACTTTGCCTTGGCTTTTGCATCTGCCTTTGCATTTGCCTTCGCGTTTGCCTTCGCGTTTGCCTTTGCCAGGGCCTCGGCGGCGCGCTCGGTTCCGGTCTTGGTGCCGTAGCGGTAGATGACGTACGCGGTGCCGATCATCAGGCCCAGGATCATCCCGGCCGGGGTTGGCCAGCCCGCGTGAATCGCCCTGCCGACCAGCCAGCCGATGAGTCCGTAGGCGACCACGCCGCCGATCGGGTAGCTGGCAACGCTCAGCCCGGTCTCCAGGCCGGCGGCTCCGCCGTTAGCGGACGTGTTCTGACCCGCCAGCGCTCGCTGGCGGTCGTTCGGGGTGGGCAAGCGCATGGCGAATTCAGCGCTCCAACTCAGGCTCGACGTAGGGAACCTTGAGCTTCATGACGGTGATCACCTGCGCCGCGCTCCAGGTGAGGATGCAAACGATCGCGGTGAGGCCGAGTTCCTTGCCGCTGAAGGCGGTGGACTTGCCCAGCCAGATCATCAGGGCCGCGAGGGCGATGAACTTGATGAGGTAGCTGCCCATCGCGGCGATCATCATCACCTGCGGATTGATCTTCGCCGCTTTACCTACGACGAGCACGCTGATCCCGAAGAACACCACGACCACGCCGATACCGATCAGCGAGCCGATCAGGCCCTTGATACCGGTGACACTGGCGCAGATCGCGACCATGATTATCGCGACCGCGAGAGTGATCACGGCTGAGCGCTTTATGACACTCGCGTAGGCGGCCATCATGCTCCCCCGGCAACGGTGATGAGGGTGGTCCTCCAGTCGGCGAGTGCTGCTCGCCGGTCCGGCGTCGCGGACCGAGCTGGCTGGTTCACGCTCGTAGACCAGCCATATTGGTCCACCGCGACGGTGTGACCAGGTTGATCCACGAAACGTACCATGTGCCTCTCACTCGCCATAGAGGGGGTGCTTGTGAAGCGTATCACAAACTTCTTGACCTTGGCTTTACCTTCTAGCTCACTTTACATGACCTTTGGGCTCAATGCACGGGCCGGCCCCCGGCTAAGTTCAAGGCTGTTTGCGGCACGTTGGTAGCGCGTTGGCGAGGTGTGCGGGCTTGATGAGCGGCGTGCGCGGTGGGCACTTGGGGCGCTTGGGGTGCTTGGGGCGGGCGGCCGGCGCGGGACTTCGAGGTCGCGGGCGCGGGCGCTTGGGCGCTCGCTTGGCGCGGGCGGCCGGCGCTTGCCGCGGGCGGAGGCCCTTGGGCGCTTGCCGCGGGCGGCGGTAGCGAGCGACCGTCGGCGCGGGCCTCGCGGTCGGCAGCCGCGGGCCTCGCATGGTCGGTTTGGTACGGTATCAGCCGGTTACGGCGGGCTGCACCGCCCCCTCTGGGGACGAACGATTCTGGTGAATGCTGCACCAACCAGCAAAGAGTGTGGTTAGTGCAGCACTGACCATGATCATCGCGCGCGACAGCAGGAAGATATGGGGTTAATGTCCGGTTCGCAGACCCGGTTGCGGACCGGTTGCGGGCCTGCCAGGGCTGATCGAGGCGCGGATCAAAGAGCGGACGCGGCTAACTCCGCGGGGTCGTGTTCCCACGGGGCTCGCGATCGGGTCGGCTGTGGCCAGAGTGACTGCTGCTGTGGCGACGGCTGGTGACGGCCGTTGGGGGCGCCTGCTGTCGGGAACAGTTCGGCGGGCGGGTACGGGCCGCCAGCGGGCGGCAACCGGTCCTCACCGGGGAATGGCTCGAGCGACGGGAAGGGAACCTGCTGGCCGGACCGGATCTGCGGGGCAGACGGGGCCTGTGGGACGCGCGGGTCGGAGGGTGCTGACGGGGCGCGGGCGTCCGACGCGGGCGACGCGCCACGAGAGGCGGGCGACGGCGCACGGGAGCCGTAGTCGGATGGCTCCCGGGCGCCGGATGGGCCGGATGGCGGGCGATGGGCGCGGGTCACCCGTTCGGCGCGCTCGTTCCGTACCGCGCGGGCCTCTCGTTCGAGGGCTTCGCGTTTGAAGCCAGGGCGCATTCGCGGCATCGTCGCGGGCAACAGGGCGATGCCGCTGCGAGTGGCCGATGTTCATCAGCCGGTGGTGCAGGTGCTCTTTGTCCGCGGTCCATGGCGACTTGCCCGCCCTGGTGCGCCGCACGACCGCGAGCATCATGTCCGTGTACGGGATGATCAGGATCGCGACCGGCAGGATCAGCGGCAGCAAGAAGGGGAACCGGTTCAGCGGGTGATGTATATAGCCACTGTCACCGCTCAGCAGCGACGGGTCGAGGTTCTGCAGCGACGCGATCGGCCCGTAGGCGAGCAGCAGGCCGAGCAGCATCGAGCCGGTGTCGCCC
The DNA here is from genome assembly GCA_050012355.1 of Streptosporangiaceae bacterium. Taxonomy (GTDB): domain Bacteria; phylum Actinomycetota; class Actinomycetes; order Streptosporangiales; family Streptosporangiaceae; genus JBEKHI01. The sequence continues at coordinate 5,252 of JBEKHI010000264.1, forward strand.
ATGAATATTTTCGCCGGGTGAAAGTTGTGCGGCAGGAAACCGAGGCACATCCCGCCGAGCAGTGCCGACGAGACCGCCGCCAGCGACTGCGAGGGCAACCCCAGCGACTTGTTCAGCGTGTAGGAGTAGAACAGGAACGACAGCGCGGCCACCGCGACCACACCGGCGGCGAGCCCGTCGAGTCCATCGATGAAGTTCACCGCGTTGATCGTGACGACGATCAAGAGGATCGTGAGCGCGGTGGACTCCTGCGGGGTGAACAGGAAGTCGCCGCCGTTAGGCAGCGGTATCCAGGGGACCTCGACGCCGCTCCAGACCACCACTCCCCCGGCGGCCACCTGGCCGGCCAGCTTGGTGATGGCGCCCATCTCCCACCGGTCGTCAATGAAGCCGACGACGGCGAGCAGCCCTCCGGCCAGCAGCAGACCCTCGACATAACGACCGGTTGGGAACGCCTGCTGAAGGTACGTGAGCCGCGTGGTGACCAGCAGTCCGGCGGCCAGCCCGATGTACATGGCGATCCCGCCGAGCCGCGGGGTCGGCGTGGTGTGCACGTCGCGGCTACGCGGCATGCTCTGTGCCCCCACGGCCACCGCGAAACGGCGTACCAGTGGAGTGAGGAGATAGGTCACCGCAGCGGCGACCAGCATCACGAGGAGATACTCACGCATGCCGGTACCACCCGGACCCGGGATCAGACGCGGACATCAGTGCCACTCTACGACACCGAACGCTGCTTAGCCGTTGTCCTCGGGCTGTTCGTCGCTTTCGGTTTGGCCAACGGCGTCGGCCTCGGCGCCGTTCACCTCGGTGCCATTGACCCCAGCACCGTTAACCTCAGCACCACTGACCTCGGCAGCCTCGGATTCGGGCTCCACGTAACCAGGCTCATCGATGATCGCCGAGACCTTGCGAAGCCGGTCCACCGGGATCGCCCCGGCCCGCAGCAGCTTGGGAATCGTGCCGGTGAGGTCAAGAATGGTCGACGGAACGTCGGAATGACACGGCCCGCCGTCGAGGTACACCGACACGGACGCGCCAAGCTGGCGCTCGGCTTCGGCGGCGGTGGTCGCCGACGGGCTACCGGTCAGGTTCGCGCTGGACACGGCCATCGGGCCGACCTGCTTGAGCACCTCGAGCGTGATCGGGTGCAGCGGCATGCGTACCGCCACGGTGCCCTTGGTGTCGCCGAGGTCCCACTTCAGGGTCGTGGCGGCGCGGAACACCAGGGTGAGCGGCCCCGGCCAGAACTCGTCGATCAGGTCCTGCCCGAAGGACCCTAGGCCATCCACTAGGGCCGCCGCGGCTCGCACGGTTCCGACCAGCACCGGGGGCGGCATGTTGCGGCCGCGTCCCTTGGCGGCCAGCAGCATCCCCACTGCGCGCGGGGTAAAGGCGTCCGCACCGATCCCGTAGACGGTGTCGGTGGGCAGCACGACCAAGCCGCCGCCGCGCACCGTTTCAACAGCCGCCGCGATCCCGGCTTCGCGCTCAGCGGGATCGTTGCAGTCATAACGCGTGCTCATGTGTCTCATCCTGCCACTGCGACGGAGGTGGAGAATCCGGTCCGGACCACATCGCGGTCACGAACCGGTCGCGGCGGGTCAGATCCTTGTGGTTGCGGGTGTCCCGCCAGCCGGCCTCTTCGGCGAACACCCAGTAGACAGGCGCGCCCTGCACGTCGGCGTGCTCGACGACCACGTACCCGCCTGGGCGGAGCAGGTCACGTGCCAGGCCCTCCAGGGCGCGGATGGCGTCCAGGCCGTCGTCGCCGCTCCAGAGGGCGCGCGGCGGGTCGTATTCGGCGACCTCAGGCGGCACGATCGAGCCGATGGGGATGTATGGCGGGTTGCTGATCACCAGATCGACGGGGCCGGCCATCTCGGGCGACAGAGCGTCGAGTGTCTCCGGCTTCATGAAGTCGCCCTCGTGCAGCAGCACGCGGCCCGCGGTGTAGTTGTCCACGTAGCGGGTGATGTTCCGGTCCGCCCAGGCGAACGCCATCGGGTCCGCCTCGACGGCATGCACCCTGGCCCGCGGCACTTCCTGGGCGATGGCGAGCGCGATGGCACCAGAACCGGTGCCGAAGTCGACCACAACCGGCTCAGCGACATCCATATCCCGGAGCCGGTCGATCGCCCAGCCGGTCATCACCTCGGTCTCCGGACGCGGCACGAAGACGCCGGGGCCGACCTCGAGCTCCAGGTAGCGGAAGTAGGCCTTCCCGATGATGTGCTGCAGGGGCTCTCGCGCCTCGCGCCGGGAGATGTCCACCCAGAACCGGGCGTCGAACGCGCTATCCGGCACCGAGTGCAGCTCGGCCCGCCGGACATGGTGGATATTTGCCGCTATGAGCTCTGCGTCGGCGCGCGGGGACTCCACCCCGGCTTCGGCTAGCCGGGCGGTCGCCAGCGCGATCTCGTCCAGCAGGAGGCTCACTGAGCTTGCGCCAGCCTCTCTTCCAGGTCCGCGGCGGCGAGTGCATCGATGACCCCATCGAGGTCGCCGTCTATCACCTGGTCAAGGTTGTACGCCTTGTATCCGACCCGGTGATCGGAGATGCGGTTTTCCGGGAAGTTGTAGGTGCGGACACGCTCGGACCTGTCAACCGTGCGGACCTGCGCCTTGCGTTCCGCCGAGGCCTTGGCATCCGCGTCGGCCTCGGCCTGAGCCAGCAGCCTGGCGCGAAGGACGCGCATGGCCTGCTCCTTGTTCTGGAGCTGGGACTTCTCGTTCTGGCACGAGACAACAATGCCGGTGGGGAGATGAGTGATCCGTACGGCGCTGTCCGTGGTGTTGACGGACTGCCCGCCGGGCCCGGAGGACCGGAAAACGTCGACCTTGAGGTCGTTGTCGTTGATCTGCACGTCCACCTGGTCGGCCTCTGGCAGCACCAGCACGCCGGCGGCGGAGGTGTGGATGCGGCCCTGCGACTCGGTGACTGGCACTCGCTGCACGCGGTGCACGCCGCCCTCCCACTTGAGGCGGGACCACGGCTTATCGCCGTGGAACGCCACGGTCGCGTCCTTGATCCCGCCGAGGCCGGTGTCGGTTCGGTCCAGGACCTCGGTCTTCCAGCCGTGCCGTTCCGCGTAGCGCAGGTACATGCGCAGCAGGTCGGAGGCGAAAAGCGCGGACTCGTCCCCGCCCTCGCCCGCCTTGACCTCGAGGATGGTGTCCTTGTCGTCGTTGGGGTCCCTGGGGACCAGCAGCTTGCGGAGCCGAGCCTCCAGCTCCCCCTGCTTGCGCGACAGGGCTTCGGCCTCGACGGCGAATGTCGCGTCTTCCGGTGCCAGCTCGCGGGCCGCCTGCTCGTCATCTTGAGCCTGCCGCAGCTCGTGCCAGGTGGCGACGATGGGCGTCAGCTCTGAGTAACGCTTAGCGAACTTGCGCGCCTGATCAGGATCAGCGTGCACGCCGGGATCGGCGAGGGCGCGCTCAAGCTCAGCGTGCTCACCCGCCAGCTCACCGAGCCGGTCGAACACAATTTCTCCTCTGATTAACGATAACGTACCGAAACGGCGCCCGGGTCAGTACCGCGGGCGCCGCTGGACGCTTGAGCTACTTCTTGGCCTGGCCAACGCCCGACTTGCCGAACCGCTTCTCGAACCGGGCCACCCGGCCGCCAGTGTCGAGGATCTTCTGCTTGCCCGTGTAGAACGGGTGGCAGTTCGAGCAGACGTCGGTGTGGATCGTGCCGTTCGGCGCGGTCGACCGGGTCACAAACGTGTTCCCGCAACCACAAGTCACGGTGGTGACGTGGTACTCCGGGTGAATTTCAGGCTTCATGAATGTGGCTCCTGCCTTCGAGCGGTCGCCGGGTCGCCAGCTGGCGTGAACCGGTACCGCGTTGCGTATCAAGTGTGCCAGACGCGTCAACGTGCTCGGGCGCCCGGGAATTCCGCCAGGCCTCGCTGTCGATGTGACATCGACCGGCATAGAGCCCGGTCGTTGACACATCGACAGTTGTGGCTACGAGCGCTAGTTCGAGCCGATGGTGGTCTTCTGCACCTGGAGCAGGAACTCCGCGTTCGACTTGGTCTTGCGCATCTGCTCCATGAGCAGTTCCAGCGCCTGCTGGGAGTCCAGCGCGTGCAGCACCCGGCGGAGCTGCCAGATGATCTTGAGCTCATCGGGACCCAGCAGGATGTCTTCCTTGCGGGTGCTGGAGGCGTCCACGTCAACCGCGGGGAACAGCCGCTTCTCGGCCAGGTCACGGCGGAGCCGAAGCTCCATGTTGCCGGTGCCCTTGAACTCCTCGAAGATGACCTCGTCCATCCGGGAGCCGGTCTCCACCAGGGCGGTCGCGAGGATGGTCAGCGAGCCGCCGTTCTCGATGTTGCGCGCCGCACCGAAGAACTTCTTCGGCGGGTACAGCGCCGCGGAGTCGACACCACCGGACAAGATGCGCCCGCTCGCCGGAGCGGCGAGGTTGTAGGCGCGGCCAAGACGAGTGATGCCATCAAGCAGGACCACAACGTCGTGTCCCATCTCCACGAGCCGCTTGGCTCGCTCGATGGCCAGTTCCGCCACCGTGGTGTGGTCGTCGGCGGGCCGGTCGAAGGTCGAGGAGATCACCTCGCCCTTGACCGCGCGCTGCATGTCGGTGACCTCTTCAGGCCGCTCGTCCACCAGCACGACCATCAGGTGGACTTCCGGGTTGTTCTGGGCGATCGCCTTGGCGATCGCCTGCATGATCATGGTCTTGCCCGCCTTGGACGGGGAGACGATCAGCCCGCGCTGCCCCTTGCCGATCGGGGATACCAGGTCGATGATGCGCGTCGTTATGTTCGTCGGGTCGGTCTCAAGACGCAGCCGGTCCTGCGGGTACAGCGGGACCAGCTTGGAGAAGTCGGGACGCGTAACTGACTGCTCGGGGTCAAGGCCGTTCACCTTGTCCAGCCCGACCAGGGCGTTGAACTTCTCGCGGCGCTCGCCGTCACGAGGCTGGCGCACCGCGCCCTCGATCACGTCACCCTTGCGCAGCCCGTGCCGCTTGACCTGGCTGAGCGAGACGTACACGTCGTTCGGGCCGGGGAGGTACCCGGTGGTGCGGACGAACGCATAGTTGTCCAGGACGTCGAGGATTCCGGCGATCGGAATGAGCACGTCGTCCTCGGCGATGACCGGCTCGTTCTCGTTGCCGCCGCCGCCCGGGCGCTCCCGGCGCCGGTTGCGGTTGCGGAACCGGTCGCGGGAACGGCGGCGGCCCGAACCGTCGTCGTCGTAGTCACCGGACTGCGCCGGGCCGCTGTTGCGCTGGTCAGAATTGCGGTTCCCGCCATCGCGGTTACCACTGTCACGGTTGCCGCCGTCACGGTTGCCGCCGTCACGGTTGTTGTTCGACTCGCGATTGTTGTTCGACTCGCGACTGCCGCTGGTGTCGCGGCTGCGCCGGTCATCCCGGTTGTTGTTGTTACGCCGCCGGGTGTCGCGCTGCCGGGTGTCGTCGCTGGCTTGCTGCTCGGCCTGCTGCGGGTGGCTTGCCTGCGCCGGTGCTGCCTGCGCTACGGCGGTCCCCGCCGAGGCAGTGCCCACCGAGGCTGGGGCCGCGCCGACGCCGTCGGCCCGCGCGCCATCGCCGATGCCAGCTGCGCGCGTTGAGTCGCCGATGCCCGCTCCAAGCGAACTATCTGTTTCCATGGCATCCTGCTTCAGGGGGCGGGTCGCGCCGGCTCCCGCAGACGTTCCCCGCGTAGCTGATTGTTCCTTCGCGGACCGGGAGCGATCCGGCTGACCGCTGCCCCCGCCCTGGCGCTGCCCGATCGCCGCTACCAGGTCTGCCTTCTTCATCCGTCCTGACCCAGTGATGCCCAGTTGCTGGGCAATCTGCCGGAGCTGGGTTACGGGGAGGGAGGAAAGGCCACCGCCGGCTTCGCCGGCTCGGCCTCGCGGCCGGGAAGAAGCGCCATCGGACGCAGGGTTACCGATGGGGGTTCCCTCATCTAGCGCTGGGGACGCGCCACTGAGGAGTTCGGTGGTATCGCTCACTAATGGTCCTTCCATTACGATCCTCGGCCGCTTGGGTGAGGTCTGCGAGCCAGGACAGTGGTCCACTTGGACCCCGCCTGGTTCGGTGTTGCCTGCGATATCCGCATGATTTCCATGACCTGCTATCACTCGGCCAACACCGCCACGACCGACCACGCATCGCCGCGCACTGCGCGTCGAGCGTGCCCCGGGTAGCCTCAGACCGCAATATTTGCCTGCCTGATATCCGGACCCCCGCCTGCGACCGTGCATAACGCACGGACCAGAAACGGAAAGCTGCCGGTGCATGATACCGAGAAGCCACTGTCTGGGTTGGTATACGTTACCGCCCAACAGGGACGCACCGCACCAGCACCCGCCCCGAATCGGGGCATCGGATGCTGTACCAAGCCTAACACCGGTTGAACCCACAGCATTCCTTCGCTGCCATCCGTGTCGCACGGTGAAATTAGCGGCCCGATGAGGACGTGCCAGCATCGCAGTCAGATCCTCGCGTGGGGGACGCGGACATGATGCTAGCCCCGTGTCTCGCGACATCAAGCGGGCTTATGCTCCATGCGGTACCCGTTTCTTCTACGGTTGAATCCACGATCGCGGTGACCTGATCCACCGCACCGGTAAAGGCCAGAACGGAAGGACCAGCACCCGAGACTACGGCCGGGACGCCGGCCGCCCGCAACCGGGTCACCAGATCGTAAGTGGCCGGCATCGCCTTCGCACGGTAATCCTGGTGCAACCGGTCCGCGGTCGCGTCCAGCAGCGCTTCCGGGCTGCTGGTGAGGGCCGCGACGAGCAGGGCGCTCCGTCCGCTGTTGAACGCGGCGTCCTGATGCGGCACCTGATCAGGCAGCAGCCCGCGTGCGACATCGGTACGCACCGGGTCCTGGGCGATGATCGCGACCGGCCGGATCGCCTCAAGCGGCTCTAGGCGCACGGCGCGGGTGTCCCAGGCGATCGTCAGCCCGCCGAGCAGAGCGGCCGCCACGTTGTCCGGGTGGCCCTCCAGGCGGGTCGCTAGCGGCAGCGCGGCAGCGGGGCTGGTGGCCTCGCCCGCAGGGCCACTGGCCGCGAGTGCCCGGGCCGCGAGAATGCCCGCGACGATCGCCGCCGCGGAGGAGCCAAGGCCACGGCCGTGCGGTATCCGGTTCACACAGCGCAGCGCGAGGCCTGGCGGCTGCCTCCCGAGTTCACCGAAGGCCGCGCGCATGGCCCGCACCACGAGGTGGTTCTCCCCCGCATCCGCCAGGTCGGCGCCTTCGCCGGTCACCTCGATGGTCAGGCCGCCCTCGGTAACCCGCGCCTCCACCTCGTCATAAAGCGTCAGCGCCAGCCCGAGCGCGTCGAAGCCCGGCCCCAGGTTCGCGCTCGTCGCCGGTACCCGTATCCGGACGGGCGCACCCCATCGATGGCCCATCGATGGGGTTATAGGCCCATGGGTGGGACATTCATGGGGTGTGGTCATAACGGTCAAGCCAGGCCGAGGGCCTCGGCGGCGGCGCCCACCTCGACCGGGATGGTCTTCGGGGCGGGAGCGCCGGACAGCGCCCAGTCGGGGTCCTTGAGCCCGTTGCCGGTGATGGTGCACACGACGCGCGAGCCAGCCGGGATCGCGCCCGATTCCCGCGACGCGAGCAGCCCCGCGACGGACGCCGACGACCCGAGTTCGCCGAACACGGCCTCCTCCCGGGCCAGCAGTCGGTACGCCGCCAGGATCTCCCGGTCAGTCACGGCCGCGATAAGCCCGCCGGAAGCATCCCGCGCCTGCTCGGCCAGGGACCACGAGGCAGGGTTACCGATCCGGATCGCGGTGGCGATCGTCTGTGGATGCGTCACCGGCTCGCCGCGCACGATCGGAGCGGCGCCGGACGCCTGGAAGCCGAACATCCGGGGCAGCCGGGTCGACGCGCCAGCCTCAAAGTACTCCTGGTAACCCATCCAGTACGCGGTGATGTTGCCGGCGTTGCCAACCGGCAGGCAGTGGATGTCCGGCGCGTCGCCGAGCGCGTCGACGACCTCGAAAGCCGCGGTCTTCTGCCCCTGTATCCGGTCGGGGTTCACCGAGTTCACCAGCGCTACCGGGAACGACGCCGACAGCTTGCGCGCCAGTTCCAGGCAATCGTCGAACGATCCTTCCACCTGCAGCAGCCGGGCACCGTGTACCAGCGCCTGGGCCAGCTTGCCGATCGCGATCTTCCCCCGTGGCACGAGGACGGCGCAGGTCAGCCCGGCCCGCGCGGCGTACGCGGCGGCGGACGCCGACGTGTTGCCGGTGGACGCGCAGATGACGGCCTTGGCACCCGCGCCAGCCGCCATGGACAGCGCGACGGTCATGCCGCGGTCCTTGAACGACCCGGTCGGGTTCAGCCCCTCGACTTTGAGATACACGTCACAGTCGGTCCGCGCGGACAGCACCGGGGCTGGCAGCAATGGCGTGCCACCCTCGCGCAATGTGATCACCGGAGTCTCGGCGGTTACCGGCAGCCGCGACCTGTACTCCTCGATGACGCCTCGCCACGCACGTGTGGCGACCGACGCTGTCATCACGGGGCCTCCTCCCCTTCAACCCGCATGACGCTGACCACGGCCCGGACCGACGGCAGCGACTCCAGCTCACGCACGGTCGCGGACAACGCGGCATCCCGCGCCTCATGGGTCACGAGCACGAGCTGGGCCTCGTCGCCGCGACCTTCCTGGCGCACCGCCCGGATCGAGACGCCGTGCCGCGCGAATGCGTCGGCCACGGTCGCCAGGACGCCGGGCCGGTCGGCCACGTCTAGCGAGACGTGATACCTGGTCAGAGTATCGCCCATGGGCAGTACCGGCAGCCCGGCATAGGTAGAAAGTACCGGTCCGAGCGATCCGTCGAGTTTGTTCCGGGCGACGGCGACGATGTCACCGAGCACCGCCGAGGCCGTCGGAGTGCCCCCGGCCCCCGCACCGTAGAACATCAGTGACCCAGCGGAGTCAGCCTCGACGAACACCGCGTTATAGGCTCCGCCGACCGACGCGAGCGGATGCGTCCGCGGGATCATCGCCGGGTGGACCCGCACCGAGACCCCTCGGTCGGACCGCTCGCAGATCGCCAGCAGCTTAACGACGCGTCCCAGCCCACGGGCGGACGCGATGTCCGCGGCGCTGACCTCGGTGATGCCTTCGCGGTACACGTCAGCGGCGGTCACCTCGGTGTGGAAGGCCAGCCTGGCAAGTATCGCGGCCTTGGCGGCGGCGTCGAACCCCTCGACGTCGGCGGTGGGGTCCGCCTCGGCGTAGCCGAGTGACTGCGCCTCTTCCAGCGTCTCGGTGAAGTCGGCGCCCGCGGAGTCCATCTGGTCCAGGATGAAGTTCGTGGTCCCGTTGACGATCCCGAGCACCCGCCGTACCCGGTCCCCGGCCAGCGACTCGCGCAGCGGCCGCAGCAGCGGTATACCGCCCGCCACCGCCGCCTCGTAGTACAGGTCCACGCCGTACTCAGCCGACGCGCCGTGTATCTCCACGCCGTTCTCCGCGAGCAGCGCCTTGTTCGCCGTAATGACCGGCTTGCCCGCCTTCATTGCTGCCAATATGACAGAACGAGCGGGCTCGATCCCCCCGATCACCTCGACCACCATGTCGATGTCCGGCCTGGTGGCCAGTCCCATCGCGTCCGCGGTGAACAGCGCGGGGTCCAAGTCCCCCGAACGGCGGTGGTTGAGCCGACGCACCGCGATCCCGGCCAGTTCGACGCGTGCGCCTACCCGGTTGGCGAGATCGTCGGCCTGATCAAGCAGCAGCCGCGCCACCTCGGACCCGACCGAACCGCAGCCGAGCAGGGCTACCTTAAGCTTTTTCGGCCCATCGTTCATCCGACATCCAGTTTTAGCAGGTCATCCAGCGACTCGCGGCGAACGATCTCGCGGGCGGCGCCGTCGCGCACGGCGACGACGCCCGGGCGTGGCAGGTGGTTGTAGTTGGAGGCGAGCGACCAGCAGTAGGCTCCGGTGCCCGCGACGGCGAGCAGGTCTCCGGTGGCCAGGTCTGACGGCAGGTAGCAGTCCTTGACGACTATGTCGCCGCTCTCACAGTGCCGCCCGACCACCCGGGACAACATCGGCGGCGCGTCCGAGGCACGCGAGGCGAGCACGCAGGTGTAGGAGGCGTCGTACAGCGCGGTCCTGATGTTGTCGGACATGCCGCCGTCCACGCTCACGTAGGTGCGCAGCCCGTCGACGTCCTTGATGGTGCCGACCTCGTACAGGGTCGCGGTGGACGCCCCGACGATGGCGCGGCCCGGTTCGATCGTCAGCCTCGGCTCAGGGAGGCCTGCCTCGGCGCACTGCCGTGACACGATCGACCGGAGCGACTTGGCCAGCGATTGCACGTCGGGAGCGTCGTCTTCCGGGGTGTAGGCGATGCCGAAGCCGCCGCCTAGGTCAAGCTCCTCGATCGCGACGCCATGCTCGGCCTGGATGCGCTTGGCGAGCTCTAGCACCCGGTGCGCCGCGACCTCGAAACCCGCGGTGTCGAAGATCTGCGATCCGATATGCGAGTGCAGCCCGGCGAACGTCAGGTCCGGACAGGCAAGCACCCGGCGCACCGCCTCGTCCGCGTCGCCCGAGCCGAGCGAGAACCCGAACTTCTGGTCATCGTGCGCCGTCGCCATGAACTCGTGGGTGTGCGCCTCGACGCCGGTGGTGACCCGGACGAGGACCCGGATCTGGGTCTTCTGCTCCGCGGCCACATAAGCGAGCCGGGCGATCTCCGCGAAGGAGTCGGCCACGACGTGCCCGACCCCGGCTTCGATGGCGCTGGTGATCTCGGACAGCAGCTTGTTGTTGCCGTGCAGCGTGATCATCTCGGGGGCCACGCCGGCCAACAGCGCGACCTTGAGCTCGCCACCGGTACAGACGTCGACGCCGAGTCCCTCCTGGGACACCCAGCGAAGCACCGCGCGCGAGCAGAACGCCTTGGACGCGTAGAACACGCCGTCGCCAAAGGCCCCGACGTAATCCCGGCACCGGCTGCGCACGTCCGCCTCGTCCATGACGTACACCGGGGTGCCGAACTCAGTGGCGAGATCACGCACGTCCACATCACCGATCGTGAGTACGCCGTCACGACGATGCGCACCGCGTGGCCAGATGTCCGGGTGCAGCGCGTTCAGGTCCGCAGGGGGCGCCGGCGGATGGTCCGCCGGAAGCACGTCCGCATAACGCGGCCCCGCCGGGTGAGCGACACGGCTCATGGGGTGGATCCCTTCTAGTGCGCCTAACAGCCGGTCAGGCGCGGTTATCCCGAGCAGACCGAGGCCCGCGGCGAGTCCGGTCCGCGCCGCAGCAGCTAGTTCCAGGTTACTGGCGGGGCCTATGCGCAGGATGATGCCGTAGGCGAGCTCTTCCA
>JBEKHI010000265.1:0-13721 GCA_050012355.1 Streptosporangiaceae bacterium
AGCGGCGGCATCAAATCTCATCCGTTACCTTGGGCAGTCACGAAGAGACTGCCGTTCTCCTCGCTTAGCACGCCAGCACCGATCGCCGCCGCGATCACCGTTTCGAGCTTGCGGCTGATGTCGGACCCGCGTCGCCCCCATCCGTAGATCTGGGCGACCCGCGTGGTCAGCGCGTCCCGGCTGATACCCGCGTTGTCGTGGACAACGTTGACGAGAGCACGGGCAAGCTCAGCGTTGTGCACCTGTTCAATGGTGCGCGCGCACTCCTTAGTAGGAGTCCGTACACGGACCAAGTCGTCCGACTCCGGCAGGATGAAGTCTCCAGCCCGCCGGACGCCTGTGAGCCTGATCGCGGCGTCGATGTTCTCCCGGATGTTGGCACCCACCCGGCCGATGTTCCAGGCCGCGCGGAGTCGCTGGTGCAGGAGCGAGACGTGGAGGGGTGCCTCAACCACGGCCACGTCACGGATGGCGTCCTGCATCTCGAACCGACTGCCTGGGTCGCCAGGATCGATCCAGTGGGGGAGCGGCCGTACGTTCGCTGTGGTGTAGGAAACAGTCCAGAGAGGCGTCGGATCGAAGACGGCGGCCTCGGTCTCGACGACTGGCCGTGTCACCTCGTCGGAACCAGCGCCAAGCAGGCCATGAACCGGCGCGGCGACCGCGCGTTCGATGGCGGTCCGTAGCCGGTCCTCCTCGCCGCGGCGATCCCGGTACCAGGCGGTGCCCCAGATGCGGTGCAGCTCCCAGCCCTTGTCGCGCAGCACCTGCTCCCTGAGCCGGTCGCGGTCACGGGCTACCCGTGAAGAGTGGTACTGGTACCCGTCACACTCGACGCCGAGGGCATAAGCCCCGGGATAGGACGGGTGCCGGACGCCGATGTCGATCCGGTACCCGGCAGTGCCGACCTGCGGAATCACGTCGTACCCCCAGGATCGGATGACGTCGATCACCGACTCCTCGAACGGCGACTCGGGGTCGCCACCAGCGCCGGTGCCGTCGTCCAACGCGAGTGCCACCATGCCCCGCGCGGCGTAGTCAAGGTAGTTGCGCAGCTGACGGACGCTCTCGTTCGGGATCGATCCTGGGATATCACCGGCGTCGATACTGGCGACGATCTCGTTCCGGTACCGGGCGCGGGTGACGGCGACGTTGAGCCGCTTCCAGCCCTCTTTCTTGGTCAGCGGGCCGAAGGTCATGAGAACCTTGCCGTTCTCATCGGGGCCGTAGCCGATCGAGAAGATCATGACGTCGCGCTCGTCGCCCTGGACGGACTCGAGGTTCTTGACGAAGAATCCGTTCAGCCGGTCGTTGGTGAAAAACCTCTCCAGGTCCGGTCGGCTCTCCCGAGCCCTCAACACCGCCGCGTCAATCGCCGAAGCCTGTGCCTCACTGAACGCCACGACCCCCAGTGTCATCTGAGGCCTGGTGTCGAAGTGATGGATGACCCGCTTGGCGACCGCCTCGGCCTCGTCCGGGTTGTCGCGGGACGTGCCGCGCCGGTAGGTCCCGTTGACCTTGAACATCTCGACCCCGACATCGGGGCCCTCGCTGTGCTGTCCGGGGAACGTCACGAGCTTGCCCTGGTAGAACCGCACGTTGGAGAAGGCGATCAGTGCCTCATGCTTCGACCGGTAGTGCCAGCGCAGGGTCAGCGACCGGTAAGCACCCGACGCCTTCGCCAGGTCAAGCACGGACTGGAAGTCCGTGGTGTCATCGATGTCCTCCGACCACTCATCTCCCAGGTCGGTCTTGGACGTCGCAAAGAAGTCCGTGGGCGGCAGCTGTTTCTGGTCGCCGGACAGGATCAGGGCATTGCCCCGGTAGACGCAGTTGATGGCGTCGCCCGGGCTAACCTGGCTGGCCTCGTCGAAGATAACCACGTCGAAGCGCATGCCGGGCGGCAGGAACTGGCTGACCGCCAGGGGCGACATCATGAAACACGGTTTGATCTGCTGCGTGACATTCCGCGTCTGCTCGATGAGCCGTCGCACCGGCATGTGCCGCCGTTTCTTTTCTGCCTCGTGCCGGATGGTGGCGGCCTGGCCGAAGTCACTGCGCGGGCGGCGCCCGTTGCAGGCCCGGATGATCTCCCCGGTGGCCGCCGCGATCAGTTCACGGTCCAGTCTCCGGTACGACGCGACCAGATCGTCGCGGTCGATGGCGCGCACGGTCGCGAGCGCGGGATCGGTTCGCAGCTGATGATCCGCCCACTCTTGGAGCAGCGCTCGCTTGATGACATCAGGCACCTGCTCGGGTGGCACCCGCTCGCCGATACAGAACTCGATGGCGACCGACAGCCCGTAACTCGCTAGCGTCGTTCGGCAGGCCTGGAAGGTACGCCATTCGTCCGGGCCGCTGGTGTCTTCCCGCAGGGACTCGAGGATGTCCCTGGCCTCCTCGTAGTCGTCCAGCTCAACGGTCAGCGAGCCGCGGCGGGTCTCATCGAAGTTCGCGAGCAGTGCGTCGGCTGCCATTGACCACTGCTCCGATGCCGAGGCGAGCTGAGGCGACGGGATCGCATGCGCGACGGCCTTCGCCTGCCCCGGAGTCAGGGGCAGGTCCCCGCCGGTGACCAGTTCGCGTAGCCGGCGGACCCAGGCGATTGACGACTGGAGTGCGGGGATCTCGGTCACGGTGCCCTCAAACAGGTCGCCGAGGCTGTCCGTCAGCTGGGCCGCGTGCTCCGTCAGGCGAGCGTGCGCTTCATCGGCGGCTGTTCGCAGCGAAACCAGGTACCTCGCTTGTCCGAACGTGATCTCCTGGTTCACTGCGGAACGCACCTGACCGGCGTAGTCGGTCGCCGCGCTCAGCGGGCCGTCCTGCTCCCGGAGCCAGGCGATGGCGTCCGCGATCGTGCCGGCCAGCAACTCTGGCCTGACCGTGGCGCCTGGGGAGTCACGCCAGGCGCTGAGATCGCGGCTCGTGTCCTCTACCATGCCGACCAGTTGAAGGTCAGGCCTCGCGTCTCGGGCTATGTACCGTGCCGCCGTGCTCAGGTCTTGGCCTTGGGCGGCTCGGACGGCCGTCGCGGCGTGGCCAAGAGCTGCGACGAGCCGCGTGAAGTCGGTGGATCGCCCCGAATAATAGGTGCCAAGGAATTCGCCGGACATCGCTGCCGCGTCGTCGAAGGTGGTCGCCGCCTCCTTCCAGGCCACGGCGAGCGGCAAATGCCGCCGCGCCGCATCTGCGGTTACTCCTTCTCTGGTGATCGAGGCGAGGATGCGCTTGTCGGCTCGGTACTCGCCGGACAACTTCCCAAGGCCATGATGATTTTCATAACGACGCGCCAGTTCTCCCACGTCTTCCCGCATCACCGACTGAGTGAAGTAGGCAGTCGCGTGTTCTTCCGCCTGGGCCAGTCTGTCGATCGCTGAGCGCAGCGTCCGCGCGGCTTCCTCCGCCACAGTGAGCCCATCGGCCGACAGCCATGCACGTTCAGGCCGCTCAGCCGCCTGAGACAAGGCAGCAATGGACAACAGGTTGTCGGCCTCCGCGAAGGTGCGCGGTGAAGCCATCCCGAGCATCGCGGCCACGCCGCTCAGTGTCTGGGTCCGGAGTTCCAGCATCGCGGCGTCGTTGGCGATTCGCTGCGCCAGGTTGGTGATCTGGCCAGCGGTCAGGTTGTCGATCCCGATGGCGCCGAGGGCGACGTTATCCAGGCGAGGGATGAGGGACCACTCAGCCCCCGCGGCCTGGGTGGCCTCGGCGGTTCGTGTCTCGATGCTGGCAAGGGTTGCGGCGAGCCAGGTCACTTGCTGCTCGATCACGGTGAGGTCGGACGTCGTCAGCCACGCCTCCGGAAGACCGGCCGGCCTGGTGACTTGGTGACCGAGGATCGCGGCTAGGGCGAGTGACTGAGACGGCCGGGTGAGGCCCGTGACGTCGCGGAGTTCGGTGTTGACCCGGACCATGCCGGTGAGGGTTTCGATCGCGGACTGCGCCTGGTAGAGCAGGGCGTCCATCGAACCAGTCGCGGTTAGTCCGCGCCATACGAAAGATCTGCCCTGGGCCGCCGGACGCCAGGCACCCGACAAGGTCCGGGCGGCTGCAAGGATGTTGTTGAACGCCTCGACTGTAAGACCCGTCGGCGCGGTCCCGGTAGCAGGCGCGGCGGGGACATCGTTGAGATTCGCGATGATGCCGAGGACGTCGTGCAGGGTGGAGTCGAGAGGCAGACGAGGCATACTCATCGCGTCGGCGTAGGCGTTGAGTTGCTCCCGGTGCTTGCGCACCGTGTCCATGTTGATGTTCGGCATGGGTGGCGGCGGAACGGGCTTGCTATCGAGCGCCTGCCCGAGCGCCGTCGCTACCTCTTTGCGGGTTGCCTTGTGCGAGTGCAATTCAAGCAGGTACGCACCCAGCCCCGCGCCGGTCAGCCGGTCCCGTACCACGTCCAGGGCTGCCGCCTTCTCCGAGACAAACAGCACCGTCTTGCCTGAATGCAGGAGGGCCGCGATCATATTTGCGATGGTCTGGCTCTTACCTGTGCCAGGCGGACCGTCCATGACGAACGACCGGCCGGACAGCGCCGCCGCGATGCACGCCCGCTGGGAGGAGTCCGCGTCGAGGATCACCGGTGTCTTCTCCGGCGGGGCCTGCCGATCGATCTGGTCTTCGGGGATCTCGTCGAAGTAGAACGACGCGTCCTGTTCCTCTTGGCCGCCGGTACTGGCGAGAGCGCGCACACCTGCGTGGGCCGCGATCACATCCTCGTTGTCCAGCAGATCCCGGTACATCGCCTCCTTGGCAAAGGAGAAAGCGGACAGCGCGAGGCCCTCGTCGACTCGCCAGCCGGGCTGATCGCGGACCGCCGATTCCACCGAACGGAAGAGCGATGCGAGGTCGACCTCGTCCAGGTCGCCGACCCGCGGCAGCTCGATGCTGAACTCGGAGAGCTTCAGCGCCAAGGCCGGGTTCATCACCGGGTCGTCGTCGCCGGGGACCAACCGGGGGAGCTGGCGGGGACCCACGCTCTGGAGTTGCACCGGCACGAGCAGCAGCGGGCTAGTCTGGCTGGTTTTGTCGACGTCTGTCCAGCGCAAGGTGCCGAATGCCAGGTACAGGACGGACAGTCCCTTATCGAGGAACTCCTGGGTCGATCTCCGCATCAGAGAGTGCAGTGCGGCGGTCATGTCGGTCACGTTCTTTTCCGTGTCCAGCACGCCCGGCTCCGGCGGCGGGTCCGGCACCGGTTCGCCTTCCTCTGTTTCGGTGGGAGCGATAGAGCGGAAGATGAATTCCTTGTTGGCTCTGAGCCTGGCCAGGACGTCCATCTGGGATGGTCGCATAATCGCTATCGTTCCGGTTCGGGAGGCCTTGAAGTTCACCAGTGGGTTACGCCGAGTCAGGTTGATGAGCCCGTCCCGCCACGTGCCGATGGCCGCGCGGATTGAGTCGTCCTGGTCGACTCGTGCTTTGGCGCCGATTTCCCCGGTCATCAGGCCCCTCCGTCTGCTCATGCTCCCTGGGTGCATATCTCACCGACGAACCTGCTTGCCAGCAAGAATTATCCCGAAGATTCGACGCCTGATCTACTGGACTGGATGACACAATCATGAGCTGTAATAATCAGTGCGAGCCCTCCCGTGCTACTAAAACCCAGGCGCCGCTACAGTAACCAACCGTCGTTATGAAAATCAGATTCCTCCATAACGACGCGTCGACCTGATTCCGGGTCTGCGATCGGACGAGGAACGTTTGCGCTCAGCGGTTGCCAGGACTCTGGAGCGGCGGCCAGGTCACAATCGACTGGGCGGAGAGGCAGGGGGCCTGGTTGGCCGCCGATATTCGCTCGCGTGGAAACCTCTGTGACCGTTACCCTCGCGACGTGAGCAAGATGTTCCATGTGACCTCGGTGGCGAACCGGGACTCTATCCTCCGGCACGGCCTGGATTGGTCGCGGATGGGAGCGGCACCGGGTATCGCTGGCAGCAGGGCGCCAGAAGCAGAGGGCGTTTTCCTCGCCAGCGACGAGTTCGAGGCGGACTGGTTCGTCGGTATGAACAACGCTGGCACTCCGGTGGACGTCTGGGAGGTGTCCGGTATCGATGAGGACCAGCTTGTCGGCAACGGGAGCGGATACTTCTACTACCCGGGTCGCATTCCGGCCGACCAGATCACGCTGGTCAAGCCGTCCAGACAGAAGCACGGCTGACATCCGCACCGCAGGCCACGCACGCTTAGCTAAGACCGTTCCGATCCGGGCCAGGACAACCCTGAGTCAGGACGCCTTGAAGACCGTGTCCATGTGCCACTCGAGGAACTCGCGCTGTGGCCGGTCGGCGGGTCGTCCCGGCAACGCGATCACCGTACCCGCCCGCGAGTAGAACTGCTCGCCGTTGCCGAACTCCGCCCGGAGCCGAGGGCTGACCAGCAGGCGGTGCTTCGGATTCACGCCCAGATACCCGTTGTCGAACATGGTGTGCACATCCGACCGCAAGAGTAGCCCGTTGTCCAGCCGGTTCTCTCCGCCCTCGGTCACTGGCCTGATGTGGGCGGCCTCCAGCACCGGCCTGATCTTGGTCCCGGTGATCGCGCAGTGCCCGTTGTAGGCGCTGAGCACAACGGCCCTGAACGTGTCTTGCGCCAGCCGGTTCGGTGCCAGCCTTGGATCACCGAACACGGGTCCCGTGTCGTGCCATGGTGCCCCCAGATCGATTTCCACCTGGCGCCCCAGCACGCGCTGCATAAGGTCCGCGAAATACGCCTGGACATGGGCCTCGCCCATGTCGTAGCCCTTGCCCTGGACAATGTTGGAGGCGAAGGCAGGCGGCGGCTCGACCGACATGCCTTCCGGGAAGAAGGCGACGTTGCGGACGAACACGCAGCCGATCACCGGATCGTCACCCGGATTGAGTGGCTCGCGGCGGTAGTGGGCGATCCGGGTGCGCATTTCCTCCAGGCTAGCCACGCCGTTGGCGTAGCCGAACATCTGCCATGCCTCGGATACCCGCAACGCCGCGAAGCCGCTGAAGAACCCACCGCCCACGACCCGGTTCGGCTGGGCGCTCCTCCTTGATGCGTGCGTCTTGAAGAAGAACGGTTCCCCGACGGCGAGCGCCCGGAACTCCCGGCCACCGCCAGGCCGCCAGAAGTTGACTTCCGCCTCGCCAATCTCCGGCCGCGCCGCGAGGAACTCATACCAGTCCTGGTCCGTCACGCCGACGTAGCCCCGCATGCCGACATTCTGCACCAGCAACATGTTGAAGAGGAAGCTTCAGCGTCCGGGGCCGCTACCGACACTATTGTCGTTAGCGGTCCCCGGACTAGCCATTGAGGAATCTGTGATGCTCACACCGATCAGTTCCATCGTCTTCGAGTGCGATGACCCGTATGAGTTGGCTAGCTTCTGGTCGCAGGTCACCGGATACCAGGAGGATCCCGACGATCCGAACCGTCCCGGCGACCGGGCGGCGCTGCTGATCGCGCCGGACGGATCGCCTGACCTGTTGTTCATCAAGGGAGACGAGGCCACGGACGTTGTTCGCCTCACCCTCGCGGTCGCGGACCTGGAGGGGGAGATCAAGCGGATGCGCGGGCTCGGCGCGACGATCACTTACGGCAACGACGAGGACGTCGCGTTCAGTGACCCCGAAGGGAACGAGTTCCGCCTCGTCGTCGGCCGCACTCGCAAGCCGGCGTTGCCGCGGCTGACGTTGGATACACCGGTTCGGGTCAGGGTCAGTGGTACGGATGACTCGGTCCTGAACGTCGGCATCCCGGCTGGGGTTTTGCGGGGATTGCAGGCTCTCGGTGACGTGATGCTGGCTGCGCTCTCGCAGTGCGATGAGGGTGCCCGGCGGGCGGCTCCGCCGTTGATCGCGGCTCTGCGGGAACGTGAGTGGGAAGGCGACGATCTCCTCGCTAGCCAGCTGGAGTCGATGCTCGCCACTGGCGCAATCCCGGACCTGCAACCAGCGCCTGCGAAACTCGGTCAGATAGCGGACGTTCTCGAGGGTGACCCGATGCAGGGGGGCGGGCGGCTGAACCTCGAAACCGGGGATGTCTGGCCGTATGACAGCTACGGCACGTGGGGCCTCGCCCAAGAGGAAGAAGAGGGAGAGGATGACAAGTGGCTGTACATTCACCCTGAGGGGTCACGGGATGGATACCGGGATATGGAGGTGTTCATCGCGACCATGCGCAACCCGGTGCGTGCCGACCATCTGGAGCTCGCCATTCAGGGAAGGGGAGCGTTCCGGCGTTTCCGGGAGACCATCCAGGAGTGGCCAGGCGAACGCGGGCGGTGGGATGAGTTCTCCGCCGAACGTCAGCTAGGCAGGGCGCGCGCGTGGCTCGACGGCGTCGGCTACTACGTCGGCATCGGAACGCATTCCGGTTCGTCCCGGATGTAGCCCATTCGGGAGAGTGCGATCGACCTCGTCCAGCCGGGCCTCATCGAATTCGATGAGGATGAGCTTGGCGCGCTGGGTTTCATCGCGGTCATGGGTGATCTCGACTACCGCGATGCGGATCGCGGCGGGCGGCCGGGAGTCGAGTTCTCATGGCAGGGTTCTGACGAGGGTGACGATGTGAGCGGGCGAGAGCGCCCTTCTCGGGCTAAGTTCCCGCTGGGATGAGATGTACTCGGCCGGGTGCAGGGGCGTCGTGCGGATGGGGCGGATGGGATTCGTCGTTAAGTTGCTAAAAGATGATCGTGCTGGTGCCTGCTTATGGTCACTAGCCTGTGCCCGTGTTGCACTCGGGCGCGGGTGCCCGAGTACGGGAAGCGTTCGTCGGGGACGTCGGCGTGGCGGACCGGGCGGTTGGTATCACTATGGGGATGTTTGCCCGGTTATCGGCCGGGGGTACGTGCGGACATTACGGCGCGATGCCACCTGAAGGAAATGTGTGTTCGACACGTCTCGCGTTATTCCTTAAGAACGGTAACTGCGTACTATAATTCGAACATGTAGCCGATCTATCCTGGCTGGTCGGGGTCAGGGAAGGGGCGGGGATCATGGGTTACTTCCACGAGGACTGGGCGCAGGGCGGTGCCCTGGACGTGATGGCGCCGTCGGCGGAGCTGGTGGCGCAGTTCGAGGCCGCCCGGGGGACCGACGGGTCGTACGCCGGGTGCAGTGATGAGGAGCTGGCGGGGGTGGTGGGGCGGATCGCGGCGTGCGAGCCGTGGCTGGCGGCACGCAAGGCCGATGCCGTCGCCGAACTGGTCAAGCGGCGGAGGACCGGGACCGGGGAGCGGCGGCACGGGCTGCCGGAGCTGTTCGATGACTCCGTCACCGAGGAACTCATGCCAGCGCTGGGGATCAGCCGCCGTCAGGCGCAGCGGCTGGTGGACTTCTCCCTCAACCTCACCGGCCGCCTCGACGCCACGTATGAACAGATGCTCGCCGGGAACCTGGATTTCATCAAGGCCCGGATCATCAGCGACACCACCTGCACCCTCGACGACGAGCGGGCGGTCAAGGCCGAGAAGCTCGCCCTGAAGCGATGCGGGGGCAGCTTCGCGGGCAAGACGCCGGGCGAGCTGGAGAAGATCATCGCCCGCGCCGCCGCGGCGGCGGACCCGGAGTCGGCGACCCGGCGCCGTGAGAGGTCGGAGGCCGAGGGGCGAGTGGAATCGTGGAACGACCCGGACGGGACGGTGACGCTGGCCGCCCGGGGTGTGAACCCGGCCGAGGCGGCCGCGGCTGAGCAGATCCTGGACGAGACCGCGAGGGTCTACAAGAAGGCAGGACTGGGCACTCGGCTAGACCGGCTCCGGCTGCAAGCTCTCCTCGACAAAGTCCTCGGCCGCGACCCGCTCGGCGAGCAGGCCGCGGGGCTACGCGCGGACGTGAACCTCACCCTTCCGGTGTTCATGCTGCCGCTTCTGACCGTACTGGGCCTGGCGGACAACCCGGGCGAAGCGGGCAGGGCCGGGATTGCCGACCCCGATCTCGTCCGCCAGCTCGCCGCCTCGGCGGCCGCCGGGGACGGGAGCCGGTGGCACCTGACCTTGGTGGATGACCTGGGCCGCCCGGTGGGTCACGGATGTCAGGACGGTGCCGCCGGGATGAACCCGGGCAAGGCGGGCATCCCGGTCACGATTAGCCTTCCCGGGGAAGGAGAAGATGCCGACGGTCGGAAGATCACCTTCCAGATGCACCCGATCCCGCTGGACGGCGACTGCGACCACCGGTTCGAGGTCTCCGGTCACGACCCCTCCCCGCTGCTCCGCCACCTCGTGCATATCCGGGACGGATCGTGTGTCGAGCCCGGTTGCGCACGGTCTGCGGTGCGGTGCGACTTCGAGCATTCGATTCCGTTCGAAAAAGGTGGACGGACGTGCTTGTGTAACGGGAACAGTAAGTGCCGCCGCGGGCACGGGATCAAGCAGCGCAAGGATTGGGAAGCCATCCAGATCGGCGGCTACACCACCTGGCACACCCCCAGCGGCCGAACCTACACCACCGGACCGCAACAGTATCCCTTCTGACGCGAGCAGAGTATGGGCGGCTGGGGCGGGCGTTCGAGGACTCGCCATCCGGCTAGGTGGTCCCGTGTCTGCGTCGAGGAGGCTGGTTGCGAGTCCCAGTCTTGTCAGGGAAGGGCCGCATCCAACCGCAACCGTTCAACCTCGGGGAGCATACCCAGTACAGGCGCCGTGCCCGGCCCGGCCCGGTGCGCGTCTGCAGCATCCGGACCTGGGCGCCGCACTGCTGGCAGCGCGGCGGGTTAGCGATCTCGGCGGCACGCTCGTGTTCGAGTATCCGGTCGGCCAGCGTGCTGCTCTGGAACAGCGCCATGATCTCGTGCCGCCCGCCAGGTACGTGAGCAAGCACGTTCATGCTGCCGATGAAGGTCAGGCCGCGGTCGATGACGACGAGTTTTTGATGTTCGTCAGCGAAGTACACGGTCTTAGGTACCTGCGTCCCGATCTCCTGGTGCCGGGATTTCAGGTGACGGTTCACCTGGTCGGGAGGTAGCACCACCGGGTGGACCCGGACGTCACGGTCCTGCGCATCGATCAGATGCGGGAGGAGTTGCTCGGCTCGGCGGCCCACCCACGGGCTCCACAGCCAGATGCGTTCGGTGGCCTCGTCGAACCGGCGGCACAGTTCCTCGGGCAGCACGTCCTCGTCGAATAGGTCGATCAGCGTCGCGTGATTGCGCAACGCGTGCCATATGTCTCCCGCAACCGGATCATTCTCAGGGGCGTTCGGCAGCCCGAGGATGTCGGCGGCGCGGACGACATGGATGCTCCCGCTATCGCGAAGCAGCCGAACAGCGTGGAGCGGCCCGGATCTCGCCTTCTCCACGGCTGCCAGGTTGGCGATGAGGTACAGCTTGTGCCGTGCGCGGGTGATTCCGACGTTGAACAGCCGGACGCCGTCGGCTGCCCAGGAAGAGCCGTACAGGTTCCCTTGCGCGATCCAACCGGGCTGGCTGCCGTCCTCGACTAGGTCGAAGACGACCGTGTCGAACTCGCGTCCCTGGAACCGGTGTGAGGTACCCACCTCGACCTGAGGGTGTGAGTTCGACTCATTGAGGTAGTCCTGGACCAACTCGAACTGGACCTTGTACGGCACGACGATTCCCGCCTGCGCGGCCCCCTCCTGAATGGCCGCTTCGGCGAGGGCGCGAGCGAGCAAGGCTCCCACGGGCCACCAGCCCGTGGCCTTGGACACCCATCGCACTGACGCGAGTTCTGAACCTAGCCCATCGACGTCTATGAGCACGATCTCCTGATCCGCTCGCTCGGGATGCACAGCCTGCAGCAGCCCGCGGTAGGCGACAGCGTTGGCTAGGTCATTGATTGCGCGGCCGAAACGGCGCTGCCGTGTCAATGTGACGCGGCTCCGCTCGGCTTCCCCGGGGTCACGGACGCCGAAGATCGAGAAACAGTCCTGCTGGTACCAGCGTTTCGCAGTGGCAGTCGCCTTGTCGCCCTTGAACTGCGTGGGTGTGATCGGGCTGTTCTGCAGGAAGTCCCCGAGCAACGTCACCCCGGTGCTCGCCCGGCTCGCCGCGTACACAACCTCGGGCGGCGACGCGAACCCAACCTCATCGACGATCACGTAGTCATATTCGCGCTCGCGGAGTTCGGGTCGGAGCCGCAGCATTGCCAGTGTCGTCGCAACAACCTGTGCCCGGGCGACGATCTCCTTGCGTATCGCCGACCCCTCCTTGCGCATCCGGCCCACGATCCGCTCGTGCTCGTCTTCCAGCCTGCTGAGCTCGCGCAGCGTGTTCGTCGCCTGCCGCTCCAGCTCAGGCAGTTCGGAGAGCAAGCGAGGCAGGTCCGACGAGCGGCCACGGGCGACGAGCTCGTGATCACCGGGTTCCGGCTCCGGTGCTTGCCGTGCCTTCTCAACTTGCGAGGCAAGCCCGGTCACCTGCGCCTGGTGACTGCGCTGAGCCGCTTGCGCGGTGAACAACGTCTCCTGGACGAGACCTAGGTTCTCGTCGAGCCGCCCGATCGACTCCGGTGTGTAGGGGAGCGCGGCGTCAAGGTGATCCTGAATTTGCGCGCGGGCGTGCTCGATGAGGCCCGGGGTCAGGCGCGCCAGCTCATCGCGCCGGGTGGTGGCCTCGCTGACCTGGCGTTGCGCCTCCTGAACCAGGGTCTTGAGGTGAGTGTGCCCGAATCGTTTCCGTTTCCGAGCCAGCTCCAGCTCCTCGGTGCGGAGCTGGAACTGTCCCTGGAGCCGGAGCACGTCCGCTGTGGCCCTATCCAGCGCGACTTGCCGGTCCTCAACTTCGCTTTTCCATAGCTTCTTAGCGGCATCCAGGTGACGACGCGCGGGCTCTGCACCGGTGGCTTCCTGCTGCCACTTCTGGAGCTCCGACGCGGCGATTCGCGTGGCCCGTGCCACTTCCTCGTCTCTGTTGTGCAGCGCGAGGAGATCAGCCTCCGTCTGCTGGAGCCGATCGGCATCCGTCACGCGCCGCAGTGCGGCGCGGTAAGCAGCCACGTCGAATTCATCCAGCACTGCGCGTGCCTTTTCCAACTTAACGACGGTTGGCTGCTCTCTGAGCGCCTCGATCTGTTCCTCGAGGTCGCGGCGCCGGGCCTCCAACTCTTCCTGCAGATCACGGACCAGCCGGTCCAGGCAGACCGCGGGGTTTTCCGCGACCGCGGGCAGCTCAATCTTCCCTGCCCTGACCATAACGCCGGGCTCAGGCCCGATGGCCTCAGCGGCTCGCTGGAGAGCGTTGTCCACCGCGATGTTCGTACCGGAAACGAGCAGGGCGCTCTTCCTGTCCGCGACGATGTCCTGGAGCGCCATCGCGATGACCCGGGTTTTCCCCGTTCCGGGCGGTCCCCATACGAGGTTTAAGCCAGGCGCCTGGCACGCTTTCCGAGCCCACTCCTGTTCGTCGTCGTTTCGGGGCGGTAGGGGATCGGGTATCCCCGTTCCGAAGCGATTCACCAGATCGAAGCGCTCGATTGACGACAAACAGTCCACGAGCGACTGCTCAAGGAACCCTGGCGCCCGGCCAGGTACCCATAGAAAGAGACCGTCTGTCGGTGCGTGTTCACCGACCCGGACTCGCAGAACGTTGCCGTCTTGCACGCTTTCGATGAGCTGGTATTTGTGTTGCTTTCCTCCCTCGCTAGGTGCCAGGTAGCTGGCTTCGAGCTGGTCGCTCTCGGGGGCCTGTCGCCCTCGCAAGCCCACCCAGAACCAGCCCGCGGACCCTTCGCTGTCGCGATGGGCCGCTCCTAGGTTCCGATCCTTGCCGGTCAGGGGCTGGTCCGGTCGGCCGGGAGT
>JBEKHI010000266.1:0-11799 GCA_050012355.1 Streptosporangiaceae bacterium
CGTCCGTGACGCCGGTGTAGTCGCTGGCGACAACGGCGAGCATGTCGCCCGCCTCGAGGCCGGCCGCCTTCACGACGGAAAGGAAGTGATCGGCCTGCGATGCCGCCGAGGCCGAGGACGGGGACTGCAAC
Organism: Streptosporangiaceae bacterium; assembly: GCA_050012355.1. Classification (GTDB taxonomy): domain Bacteria; phylum Actinomycetota; class Actinomycetes; order Streptosporangiales; family Streptosporangiaceae; genus JBEKHI01. Next base: position 132 of record JBEKHI010000266.1, read on the forward strand.
TCGTGGTAGGCGCCGCGGTGAATGCCGACGGACTTCATCACCTTCCAGTTGGCGGCGAAGTTCGAGTCAGTGTCTGATGATCCCTCCGTGGCCTTGGCGAAGCAAAAGGTCAGCCCATCCAGATCGGCGGCTGTCAGCACCGCCTGGTAGCTACTGACATCGATTCCCTGGGCGCTATCGGCCATCTGTGTGTACCTCTCTCAATCTTGCCGGTTAAGTGGCCCATCGTATTGTGTATCCAGCTACCTCACTGGCGAGTGCCGAAACCCTTTGCTGGTGGGTGTTGCACTACCCCGACTCTTTACTGGCTGGTGCGGCATCAACCAGAATTGCGCGGGCGCTGCTGGCGTGGTTACCAGATGCGGTGGTCGCGGGCGTAGCAGATGGCGGCGGCGCGATCTCGTGAGCCTGTCTTGGCGAAGATGCGATTCACGTGGGTCTTGATCGTGTGGATGCTCAGGAATAGTTCTGCGGCGATCTCCGTGTTGGTGCGGCCGCGCGCGATGAGCGCCAGGATCTCCGTCTCTCGCTGGGTAAGCCCGTCCGGTGGCGCCGCTGGCGGCGACGCGCCGGCCGCCGCCACGAGCAACGTGTCGTTGACCCGCGGGTCAACGACGATGAGGCCGCCCGCGGCCGCGTGCAGTGCCCGGGCGATATCGGTGCGGTCCGCGTCCTTGGTGATGTAGCTGCGCGCACCGGCCCGCAGCGCGTCCAGCACCAAGCGCTCGTCGACATACGTGGTCAGGACGACGACGGCGACATGAGGATGCTCCACCACCAGCCGCTTGGTGGCGCCGATCCCGTCGAGCACGGGCATCCGCAGGTCGAGCAGGATGGCGTCGGGCTGGTGCTCGGCGACCAGCGCCAGCGCCTGCTCGCCGTCGGCCGCCGCGCCCACCACCTCGATGCCGTCGAGCCCGCCGAGCAGCAGCACCAGGCCCTCCCTTACGCTGGCCTGGTCGTCGGCGATCACGATCCGCAGCGCCGTCATGCCGCCACCAGCGGAATCGACGCGGCCACGGTCCACCGGCCGTCGCGTGGCCCGGTCTCCAGAGTGCCGTTCAGCAGCCGCACCCGTTCCCGCATCCCGGTCAGCCCGTAGCCTCCGTTCACGGTGCCGCCAATGGGCACCGGGCAGGCGGACAACGAATTGACCACGGTGAGCCGGACGTCGTGGTCGCCGTATTCCAGCCGGACCGCCACGTCCTGGCCGGCCGCGTGTTTGGCCGCGTTGACCAGCGCCTCCTGGGCCGTCCGCAGCAGCGTGACCGTCGCCTCGGGTGACAGCGGACGCGGGTCACCGCCGACGTCGAAGGTCACGCCGACGTGATACCGCTCGCCGTAGGTGCCGGTGACGCGGTCGAGTTCGTCGTTCAGCGAGCGGATGTCCGCGCGCAGCGCGTGCACCGCCTGCCGCGTCTCGTTAAGGCCCTCGGTGGCCATCTTCTGCGCGGTCATCAGGATCTCGACGGCCTTGGCGATGTCTTCCTGGTCGGTCAGCACCGCGCGAGCTGTCTGGATCTGGATGCCGAGCGCGCCCAGGGAGTGCGCGAGCACGTCGTGGATCTCCCGGGCGATGCGTGTCCGCTCGCCGAGCACGTCGGCCCGGTGCTGCTCCGCGAGCAGCGCCCGGGACTGCTCGGCCTGCACCCGGCGGGAGCGAAGCAGCATGCCGAAGAACAGCGCGGAGACTGGCCCGAGCGGCTGCGTCAGGAAGGCTGAGAACTGGGCCATGCCGTCCTGGTAGATGAGCACGTTGGCCTCGAACGCCGCGATCCCGGCCGAGAGGACCGCCCACGCCACGCGCGGGGAGAAATGGTACGCGGCGCCGGCGGCCGCCATGGCGGTGATCAAGATGGCGCAGTTGTTCTCATGCTGCCCGGCGCCCGCGGTGAACCCGCCCGCCACGGATACGACGGTGGTCAGCGCCGGCAGCGCCCGGCTCCCGGGACGCAGCGCCCCGAGCACGGTACCGGTGACCAGCGCGACCCCGGCCACCAGGTACCCGATGAACTGAGCGCGTATCGCGGTGGCACCCGGCGGCTGGGTGACGAACGTGAGCACGCCGACCAGCGCGTAGATCGCGAACCGGGTAAACCAGTCCAGCTTGCGCGGAAACACAGGTTCAGTATCCATCCGCGTCGGCCGCGGTGCGTCAGTCCGCGGGTTGACGCACGTAGTACCAGACCAGGTTCCATGGACTGATGCGCGGCGCTGCTGGGAGCGTCAGGATGCCTGGTATGGACGAGGGATGTAGAGCGCCGTTCAGCCGATATGTATTGCTTGTCGGCGCGGTGGTGTTCGCGGTGCTGATGGCGCTGTCCGGGCGGTACGGATTTCAGCGCGACGAACTGTACATGCTGCAGTGCGGGCAGCACCTGCAAGCTAGTTACGTCGACCAGCCGGTACTGGCGCCGCTGCTGGCGCGGGCGTCGTTCGCGATGTTCGGGCTGTCGACGACGGCGCTGCGCTGGTGGGCGGCGCTCGCGGCGTGGGTCACGGTGGTCGTCGGCGGGCTGACCGCGCGCGAGTTCGGCGGGGGCCGGCGCACGCAGCTACTGACGGCCATCGGGGTGGGCACGATGCCGGTGCTGCTAGGCAGCGATCACGTCGCGAACACGTCGGCGCTGATGCTGCTGGGTGAGGCGAGCCTCGGCCTCGTGGTCGCACGGCTGGGGCGGACCGGGGACACCCGCTGGTGGCTGGCGGCTGGGGCGGTGGCCGGGGTCGGCGCGGAGGACAACCACCTCGTCGGGGTCCTCGCGATCGCGCTGGTCGCCGGCGCGCTGATCTCGGGCGTACGGCCGGACCGCTGGCTCGCGGGCGGCGCCGCGATCGCGGTCGTACTGCTGATCCCGGACATCTGGTGGCAGGCGACGCACGGGTGGGCCACGCTGGCGATGACGCACGCGCTCAACTCCCGCAACGGCGGTGTCGCTGGCATCGTGACCTGGATCCCCGGTCAACTCGGCATGACCGCCCTTGGCCTGGCGTGGGTGTGGGTGATCGGCCTGCGGTTCCTGTGGCGGTCCGGGCACCCGGCCTGGCGCGCGGTGGTGTGGGCGTACGGCCTGCTGTTCGTGGTGTTCATGCTTACCACCGGTAAGCAGTTCTACTACCTGGGCGGGGTGTACGTGACGTTGCTCGCCGGTGGCATGGTGTCGGTTGACGGATGGCTGCGTGAGAACCCGGTCCGGCTGCGCCGGACGCTAGGGGCGACGGCCATCACCGCGCTGGTGGGCGCCATGGTGACACTCCCGGTGCTGCCGCCGAAGATCGGCGGGAAGCTCAATTCGGACAACGCTGAGAGCATCGGATGGCCGCAGCTCGTCAGTACCGTTCGCGCCGCCTGGCTGTCGCTGCCGGCCGGAACGCGCGCAAACGCCGTGATCTTCACCGCGAATTACAGCGAGGCGGCCGCGATCAACGAGCTTGGTCATGGGCTGCCGACAGCGGTGAGCGGGCATAACACCTACTGGTGGTGGGGCCCGGGCAACCCGCGTGCCACCACGATGCTGATGGTGGCGCAGGGCGGCGTCTCGGCCGCGCAGGTGTCGCCGTATTGCTCCAGCGTCCGGACGATGGCCACGCTGACCAATCCGTACGGCATCAAGAACATCGAGGACGGCGGTCACGTGTACCTGTGCAGCGGGCTGCACGAGCCGCTGGGCCAGCTGTGGCCGCGGCTGCGGCACTACAACTGATCTGTTCCGCCGGAGGTTACCGGCGCGTAACGTAAGTGTCAGGTAGCGGACAGGCGCCGACCGTACGTTCTGGTGAACGGGAGCGGCAATCCGGAGGTGCTGGTGTGGCTGACGATAATGAGCAGAGCACAACGAGACGGACGTTCATGGCGGGTGCCGCGGCCCTTGGCGCGGCGGGCGTCGTCGGCGCTGGTGTCGCAAGGCCTACGGCGGCGCAGGCGAAGCTGATCGAGACGGCGGCGACCACCACCGCGGCGGCCGGGGCCAGCCTGAGCGACATTGAGCACGTGGTGATCCTGATGCAGGAGAACCGCTCGTTCGACCACTACTTCGGGACGATGTCGGGCGTGGCCGGATTCTCCGACCCGAACGCGCTCGCCGGTGTCTTCGACCAGTACGGCTACCAGCCGGGAGTCGGCGTGACGTCCAGCGGGTACATGATCCCGTTCAACCTGCTCAACAACCCGCCGACCGAGAACGGGTCGGACACCAACGACATCGACCACAGCTGGGGCGGCCAGCACGCCAGCTGGAACAACGGCGCGATGAACTCGTTCATCACGTCGCACCTCAACACCGACGGCGACGCCAACGGGCCGCTCACGATGGGCTATTTCACCGGCTCCGAGCTGCCGTTCTACTACGCGCTGGCCGACGCCTTCACCGTCTGCGACGGCTACCACTGCTCGGTGCTCGGCCCCACCGACCCGAACCGGCTGATGGCGATGTCCGCGTGGATCGACCCGGCGGGCGTCGCGGGCGGACCGGTGATCACCACCGCGTCGGACCGGCTGGCGAGGACCGGCACGCTTACCTGGAAGACCATGCCAGAGGCGCTGCTCGAGGCCGGGGTGAGCTGGAAGGTCTACAACGACCCGACCGGGCTGCTCGGCCTGGGCGTGCTGTCGTACTTCAAGAACTACACCGACGTCCTGTCGCTCACCGGGCTCGAGCTGATCGCCCGGGGCATCACGCCGACCTACCAGGGCACGTTCGCCGACGACGTGGCGGCGGGCACGCTGCCGTCGGTGTCGTGGATCGTGCCGCCGCTGGCCGAGTGCGAGCACCCGGCCGCGCCGCCGGAGTGGGGCGAGTACCTGGTCAGCCAGATCCTGTCCACGCTGGTCTCCAACCCGGACGTGTGGGCCAAGACCGTGTTCATCGTGATCTACGACGAGAACGGTGGCTTCTTCGACCACGTTCCGCCAGCCGTCCCCGCCGCCGGAACAGCGGGGGAGTACCTCACCGTCTCCACGCTGCCCTCGTCGGCCGACGGGATCGCCGGGCCGATCGGGCTCGGGTTCCGCACCCCGTGCCTGGTGGTATCGCCGTTCACCGCCGGCGGGTACAAGTACTCCGGTGTCTTGGACCACACCTCGACGCTGCGGCTCATCGAGACCCTCTTCGGGGTCACGGTGCCGAACCTCTCCGCCTGGCGCCGTTCGGTGACCGGCGACTTCACCGGCGCGCTGGCGCTGTCCAACACCCCGGTCGCCACGGTTCCGACGCTGCCGACGACCTCGATCGCCAGCGACACGACGCTGGTGGAAGAGGCGGTGCTGAACGCGCTGACCGGCACGCTGGACGTCGGCATCGACTACACGTACCCGACCAGCAACGACATGCCGTCGCAGGCCACGACACCGGTCCGACCGGACGTCCCGTAACTGTCCGCTAGATGGTGTGGGCCTGGCCGCTGCCGCGGGGCGAGGCCCACACCGCTTTTTCTGGCCATAACGACGTGAGCCGAGCCCCCGGCGAAGCCACTCGCCCTGTGGGGGTGGCGCTGGTCGGAGCGGGTGTCTTGCCGCCTGGGCGGGGCCGGCCTCGATGTCGCTGGCATCCCGCAGTAGGCAGGCACCTGGCTAACCCGGCAGTTCTCCAGAACGACGCTGGTGTCCCGCACGCCGCAGCTGACCGATTTGGTCTGGTATCGACCGTTTGGTCCGGCCGTCCCGACCGTCTCTAGGTTCGAGGGATCATGGTGGGTGCTGCATTACCCAGCAAAGAGGCTCGGTAATGCAGCACCCACCACAATCGTCGGGTGCGGAAGCGAGGCGAAATGACACGTATGACCGGTTCGCGGACCACCGGCGGACCCCAGTGCCCGTATCGCCTGGCCCTGGGGTGATTAACAGCAGCTTGGCGCGACTGTGCGCCGTCTCCAGAGCGCAGGGCAATCGTCCCTGTAAACGTTTGTACCGCCGCTTAGTGACGAAATCTTAAGTCCATCGTAAGAATGGCTGCCAAGTTACTTACGAGAAACTAGAGCGGGAACCAATTTCCTGTGCACCGTTACGTGTGAATGCAATCTCCTTTGCACGTGCGCGATGCTCTTCATGGCGGCTTTCGTCCCGTCTTGAGCTATCTATGCTGGTAGATCCCCTTGGTGTCCGGTTCTCGGGTGCGTCTCGATGACTAGTCCCGGCTAGGGATAGATGTAGGCATATGTCGGTGTATGCATAGTTCGGCATGATCAATCGGATCGCAGTCCCGTGACTGAAGCGGCAACAAGTTGCCACCTGTGTAATCTTTTCGAGGTGCTTTGAGGCTCTTTATCTACGAAAGACCCAACCTGTTCGTGAATGTGATGGAGAGGATCATTCATGATTCTTGTTGTTCCGGCCTGGGCCGGATCTATCAGGCGGTCAGGCGATCCGGAACGGCCGGGCGCCCTGGCTGTCCTGGCACGAGGGTGGACCGACGCCCTTATGGAACGGGAACGTCGCGCCACGCTCGCGATCATGATCGGCAGCCTGCCCGCGGGTAGCTGCATCGTCGACCGGGACGAGCTCGGCCGGGAACGGGTGATCGGCCCGGCCGGTGTCGTGGCGCCGGTACGGCTGCGCGAGGCGCTCCGGTGACCGGCGCGCCGGGCACAGACCCGGCTGGGTCCGATGCGCGACTCGCCCTGTCATCGTTCCCCGAGTTCTACCGGCAGTCCTGGCCGCGCCTTGTCCGCTGCCTGATCGCGCAAGCCACCGACACTCACTGGGCTGAGGACGTCGCTCAAGACGCGATGCTCGCCGCGATGGAGAAGTGGGATCAGCTCCTTACGTACGACCGGCCGGATGCGTGGCTGTTCAAGGTCGCTATCCGCCGTCTGCGGCGGATGGAGGCTCAGGGCCGTGAGCGGTGCCTGCTTCCCGACGAGGAATCCGCCGTCGGGGACCTCGGCGTGGCGGCGGCGATCGATAGCTGGGTGGGAGATCACATCGACCTCATCGCCGCGATACGTTCGCTGCCTCGCAGGCAAGCTGAGGTGATCGTCGTGCACAGCCTCGCCGACTACACACTTGCCGAGACCGCCGAAATTCTCGGCATGTGCGAGGCCACCGCGAAGACTCACCTGAGGCGAGCCCGCGAGCGCCTTCAGGACCTGCTGCACGAGGACCTCGCACCCGGCCTCCCCGCGCCTTCAAGGAGGATGCCAACATGACGATGGACGACCGTCTCGCGACCGCGGCAGCGAGCATTTCGGCGATGCCCGCCGCCGAGACCGAGCGGCGGCTGGATGAGCTGCAAGAGCGTCGCCGCATTCGTACCCGAAGTGACGCCGCACGGCACGCGGCTGAGCTGGACGAGTCGGAACTTGACTGGGCGGCTTATGAGCTTGCCCGGCACCACGACGACGCTGGTGACCTGGCCGCCGCGGCGCGCTGGTACCGGCTGTGCGCGTCGGCGGACCTCGGGGACGCGGCCCTGCGGCTCGCGCGAGTCCTTGACCGGCGTGCTGGTCAGCGAGTGGCCAGCCCCGGCGACAGCCCCGTCGCGTCACAACGTGACGAGCTCGCGCTGGTATCTGACGCCGCCCGCTGGTACATCGAGGCTTACGGCGCTGGCCACGTGGAGGCTGCGGAGGAACTGGACGGGATGATCAGCCGTCACGACATCCGCCGTCGCCGCGACCTTCATGATCATCCCGTCAGGCCACACCCCGCACCGCAGGCATGTCCGCGCGGCGGCCTGGACACGATCATCGAGACGCAAGACCTAGTCGAGGCGACGAAGCACTTCAAGCACTGCATCGCCTGCCAGCGAGAATTCGTGAGTCGTGGCGGCATTCTGCCGAACCCCGCCCAGCAAACCTCCAGGGAGGAACTCGGGGCCTCGGACAGCAGCGCGGGGGCTGGTGCCCGCCGCCACTGAGTCCACTACGGTTCTTCGTGTACCAGCACGCCGCGGACGTTGCGGCCGGCGAGCATGTCGCGGTAACCCTGGTTGATGTCGTCGAGGCGATACCGGTTGGTGATGAGCTCGTCGAGCTTGAGCTTGCCCGCACGGTACATCTCGAGCATGCGCGGGATGTCGTCGAACGGGTTCCCGCCGCCGAAGAGCGCGCCTTGCAGCCGCTTTTCCAGCAGTGTCAGCTCGAAGGCAGGCAGCACGATCGTGTTGTCGCCGGGGCCGGACAGGCCGGTGATGACTACGGTGCCGCCCTTGCGGACGATGGCGAACGCGTCCGCTACCACCTCTCGGGTGACCTCGCCGACCGTGATGAGCGACTGGTCGGCGCCGACGCCGCTGGTCACGTCGCGGACGATCTGCTGCGCGGCGTCGGCGTCGGCGGCGGTGTGGGTGGCGCCGAGCCGGGCCGCGAGCTCGCGTTTGAAGGGCACCGGATCGACGGCGATCACGTGGCGCGCGCCGGCGATCGCCGCCGCCTGGACGGCGTTGATCCCGACTCCGCCTGTCCCGTAGACGACTGTCGTGTCACCGGGCCTGACCTGGCCCGCGTTCACCGCGGTTCCCCAGCCGGTGGGGACTCCGCACCCGACGAGTGCCGCGGTCTCCAGCGGGATGTCGTCGTCGATCTTGACGCAGGAGTACTCGGAGAGCACCGCACGCTGCGCGAAGCTGCCGACCAGGCACATCTGGCCGAAGTCCTCGCCGTCGGCATGGAACCGGAACGTGCCGTCCGGCAGTGAGTTCGCCGTCAGCAGCCTGCCGAGATCGCAGAGGTTGGTCATGCCACGGGCGCAGAACCGGCAGTGCCCGCAGACCGGGAGGAAGGAGCAGACGATGTGGTCACCAGGGTGGACCCGGGTGACACCCTCGCCGGTCTCCTCAACGACGCCCGCTCCCTCGTGGCCGCCCACGATCGGGTAGCGGACGGGGATGTCACCGGTGCGGAGATGATGGTCTGAGTGACAAAGGCCCGAGGCAGCGAACCGGACAAGGACCTCGCCCGCCCGCGGCGGGTCCAGCTCGAGTTCGGTAACCTCCCAGTCCTTGCCGACACCTGTGAGCACGGCAGCGGTTGTCTTCACGCGAACCATCATGCGCCTTTACCCGATGCTGGGCAAAGGCGACATCGGGAGGACGAGCTCGGCGGCACGCGCCTGCAGGTCACTCAAGGCCGCATCGGCGAAGGGCGGGAACGGTTCGTCGTCGTTCGCCTTCATCCAGCGCTCGAACGCGACGCTGAAAGCGAGCATGCTCATCTCAGCCCCCAGCCGCGCGGTAAGTTCCTCTGTGCCTCGCTCGCGCAGGGCAGCGGTGATCGACTTGATGATCCGAGCGTGCTTGAGTAGTCCCCGCTCCTGCAACTCGCTGTTCGCCGCGACCACCAATATGCGCCGGGCGGCCGCGGCCCGCAGTTGCGGGGTCATCGCGACCTCGGCCGCCGCGAGCGCCGCCCGCAGGCATTCGGTGAGCGTCGCCCCCGGGGGCGCAGCCCGGATGCCGCCGGTGAACAGCTCGGCCAGCACGTCTTCCCCGCCGAAGAGGACCTCGCGCTTATCCGCGAAGTGCCGGAAGAACGTAGCGCGGTTCATTCCCGCGCGGTCTGCGATCTGCGCGACGGTCGTCTGTTCGTAGCCGTTCTCCACGAACAGATCCAGTGCGGCGTTTACCAGACGCTCACGCGCATTCGGCGCCCATCTGCTCACTGTCACATCCTAAGCGACGCGATCGGATCGCATCACTTGAGAAGTCGATGCGACTCAGTCGCATCGACGTGATAGAGTCAATGCGACTGAATCGCATCATGTTCGGCCGCGGCGCCTGCGCCGCACATCCTCTTCACCGGCAGCACAACCAAGGGAGACCTTCTATGCGCATCTTCGTCACCGGCGCTTCCGGCTGGATCGGCTCGGCCGTCGTCCCCGAACTCATAAGTGCCGGCCACCAGGTCCTCGGGCTAGCTCGCTCGGATGCCTCCGCCAGGGTCATCGCCGACATGGGCGCCGATGTCCTGCGCGGTGACCTGACCGACACCGACGTGCTGCGCGTCGGCGCCCTCGACAGCGACGGCGTCATCCACCTCGCCTTCATCGTGCCCAGCGTGACCGAGGCCGCGACACGGACCGATGCCAAGGCCATCGAGACGTTTGTCACCAGCCTGGCCGGCTCCGGCAAGCCCCTGCTGATCTCCGGCGCAACGATCGTCACGCCCGGCCGTCCCTCGACCGAACGCGACGAGCTAATCGCCGCCGGGCCCGTCGCGGCCCGCATCAGCAACATGCAGGCCGCCCTCGCGGCCGCCGAGCGGGACGTGCGGGCCTGCCTGGTCATGCTGCCCCGCTCGGTGCACGGCCAGGGAGAACGCCACGGCTTCATCCCCCAGCTCATCGCCATGGCCGGGGCCAAGGGCGTCGCCGGCTACATCGGCGACGGGGCCAGCCGCTGGCCGGCCGTCCACGTGAAAGACGCCGCCACCCTCTACCGGCTGGCCGTTGAGCAGGCGCCCGCGGGCTCAGTGCTCAACGCCGTCGGCGACGAAGGCGTACCCGTCCGCGAGATCGCCGAGGCCATCGGCCGGCACCTGAACCTGCCCGCCCGGTCCCTGCCCGCCGGGGAATACGACGGCATGCTCGTGCGCCTGCTCAGCACCGACATGCCCGCCTCCAGCACCATCACGCAGGAGCTCCTGGGCTGGAAGCCCACCCACCCCGGCCTCATCGAGGACATCGAACAGGGCCACTACTTCATCTGACGAGATCCAGGCACGGTTCCGCGAGTTGCCAAAATGGTTGCCGCCAGTTCCGCGAAGCGGTCAGCTCGCTGAGCGGCTGATTATTCCGGCCGGCCCGGCGGTACGGGCGTGGTCCAGGAGCGCACCTGCCCGGTCAGGGCGGTGACATGTTCCGGGGGCGTGGTCTTGACGATGCCGTGCCCCAGGTTGAACACGAACGGCCCTGCGCTCAGGGCGCGCAGGATGCGGTCTGTCTCGGCGTGGAGCGCGGGGCCGCCGGCGACCAGGAGCTGGGGATCGAGGTTGCCCTGCACGCAGCGGCCCAGGTCGCGCTGTACCTTCCGCGCGGCCCACTTGAGGGGGACCGTCGCGTCCAGGCCGATGCAGTCCGCGCCCGTCGCCTCGGCGAAGCCGTCGTAGCCGAGCCCGGCGCCCCGGGGGAAGGCGATGACGGGGACGTCCGGGTGCGTCGCCTTCAGCGCCGCGATGATGGCGGCGGCGGGCCTGACGCACCAACGCTCGAAGAGGGCGTCCGGGAGTATCCCGGCCCAGCTCTCGAACAGCTGGACCGCTTCCGCGCCCGCCTCGATCTGGCGCTCCAGGAACTGGGTGACGGCGGTCGTGAGCACGTCGATCAGGGGCTGGAACCCGTCGGGGTCGCTCAGCGCCCACTGCTTGACGGCGGCGTGCTCCGACGCGCCGCCGCCGCGTCCCTCGACCATGTAGGTGGCGATGGTCCACGGTGCGCCCGCATAGCCGATCAGCGCGACTTCGGGAGGCAGGGCGCGGGTGAGCTGCTGTACCGTCTCGTAGACAGGGGCCAGTTCCTCGTGGAGGCGGGAAGCGCTCAGGAAGTCCGCGATGTCGGCCGGCGAGCGGACGGGGGGCGTCAGGACCGGCCCGTCACCGGCCCGGTACTCCAGCGTCTGGCCCAGCGCGGCGGCGACCTGCGGAAGATCGGCGAAGAGAATGGCGGCATCGAGCGGGAAGCGGCGGATCGGCTGCAGGGTGACCTCGACAGCGTGCTCGGGCGAATTGCACAGCCCCA
>JBEKHI010000267.1:0-11794 GCA_050012355.1 Streptosporangiaceae bacterium
GGCGGCACGTTCACCGCACTCGCCGAACTTGACGGCCGGTACCTGTCGACCGAGGTTGCCGGAGGCTTCACCGGCCGGGTGATCGGCATGTACGCCACCATCGGCACGGTCCGATTCGACTGGTTCGACTACGAGGCGCTCGATTAGCCGTCGCTGGTCTCGATGTGGACACGCCGCGCGACTTCTCGGGCGACTGCGGAGAAACCCGGTGACCGGCGTGCTGGACAATTTCCAGGACCCGGCCAGCAACGGCGCCACCAGCCTGCAACTAGACCTGCCCGCGTCCTACACCTCACTGCTGACTTTCGACGGCTCCTGAGCTGGAGCGAGCGCCGGAAAACGGCTAGCCGTTCTTGGGCGTCGCCCGTTCGATGATCGTCTTGAAGTCCGTGCCCGCCGGAAGGGTGCCGTACGCCCGGCCATGGTCACCGCCCAGCCGCGAGGCGCAGAACGCATCCACGACAGCCGGACCAGCGTGCCTGACCAGCAACGATGCCTGCAAGAGGAGCCCGAGCCGCTCGGCGACCGACCGCGCGCGGGCCTCCAGCTCGGCCGTATCGGCAAGCGAGTCCTTGACCGCTTGAACAGCCTTGTCCAGGATCCGGTCCGAACCCGACGCGAGCCCGACCTCGGCGAAGAACGCGTCCACCGAGTCGGGGTCGCGCAGGATGGCCCGCACGACGTCTAGCGCGGCGACGTTCCCCGACCCCTCCCAGATGGAGTTGAGTGGCGCCTCGCGGTACAGCCGCGGCATCCCGGATTCCTCGATGTAGCCGTTCCCGCCGAGACACTCAAGCGCCTCGGCGGCGTGCGGCGCCACCTGCTTGCATGTCCAGTACTTGGTGACGGCCAGCGCCAGCCGGCGGAACGCCGTCTCGCCGACGTCACCGCTGACGGCGCGATCGGTCGCCCCGGCCAGCCGGAACGCCACCGTCGTCGTCGCTTCCGACTCCAGGGCCAGGTCCGCGAGCACGTTCTCCATCAGCGGCGCCTCGATCAGCCGGGCGCCAAACGCGGAACGGTAGCTCGCATGGTGCACCGCCGCCACGACCGCGGTCCGCATGGCGGTGGCCGCGCCGAGCACGCAGTCCAGCCGCGTCATGTTCACCATCTCGATGATGGTGCGGACTCCGCGGCCCTCCTCCCCCACCAGCCACGCGACGGCATCGGTGTATTCGACCTCCGCCGACGCGTTGGAACGGTTACCGAGCTTGTTCTTCAGCCGCTGAAGCTGCATCGCGTTGCGCGTGCCATCCGGCAAGACCCTCGGCAGCAGGAAACACGACAGGCCGCCAGGCGCCTGGGCGAGCACCAGGAACAGGTCGTTCATCGGCGCCGACGTGAACCATTTATGACCGGTGAGCCGGTAACTGCCGTCGGCCGCGGGCACCGCGCGGGTGGTGTTGGCGCGAACGTCAGAGCCGCCCTGTTTCTCCGTCATCGACATGCCAGCGAGCAGGCCGCTCTTGGTCTCCGGCACCCGCAAGCCGGGATCGTAGCTGGTGGCGACGAGCAGCGGCTCGTACTGCTTCGCCAGGTCCGGGTTGTGCCGGAGCGCGGGCACGACGGCGTACGTCATCGATACCGGGCACATGTGTCCCGCATCGGTGCTGCCCCACAGGTAGAACTTGGCGGCCCGCGCCACATGAGCCCCGCGTCGCTCTGAATTCCATGGCGTAGCGTGCAGGCCGTTGCCCACCGCGGCCGCCATCAGTTCGTGCCAGGATGGATGGAACTCCACCTCATCTATCCGGTGGCCATAACGATCGTGGCTGCGTAGCCGGGGCGGGTCCTCGTTCGCTAGCCGACCGTGCTCGATGTACGCACTGCTACCCGCCAGGCGGCCAAGAGCGCGGACATCGTCTTCCGCCCAGGCCGCGCCCTCCCGGCGCAGCGCGGCGAGCAGCGTCAGATCGTCGGCGACGTCGTAATCCTCAAGCGGTGGCGGCTGATTCAGAACGACATGAGTACTGGCCATAACGGCGATTGTTTCACGTCACGGACCAAGCCTGATGTCTCCGTGAATGTCCCTGGCCTGGATGACGTTGCCCTTTACGGTGCCGCTGATCTTATTGACGACGTCCCCGCCGCGCCCCCACTCCGCGCGCAGCCGCTCGGCGAACTGCTCGTCGTAAGCCTCTGCTATCTCAAGCTCCTCCGCGAGCGCGACGACCTGGGGGGAATCGGGTGCCGCTCCGTCCGCCGCGGCCAGCACCTCGAGCGCTTTCTTGCGACCCTTGAATTTGCCTCGCACCAGGTCGTACAGCGACTCGGACGCCTTCGCCGCCAGGGCGGCGGCTATCTCCACGAGGATCACATCGGGCATACCGTCCTCGTACCCAGGAAAGTTACGCTTGTCCCGCGGGCACTGAACTCGTCGTTATGGCCAAAAAAGTGGAGGTGCTGGTGAGCAGCCTGACCGTCGGGGTCGTCGCCCCCGCGTACGTCAACGTCCCGTTCTGGGTGGCGCAACGGCGCGGTTTCCTGGAGACACGCGGGCTGGACGCCCGCGAGGTGGTCATCGGAAGCACGGAAGGCGTCACTCGTGCCCTGCTCGCCCGCGATATCGACATCGCGCTCAGCTCACCGGAAGGCAGCATCGCCGATGCCGCTGCTGGCGGCCCGCTGCGCGTGGTCGCGGGCATGATCGACCGTCCGCCGCTGTCGCTGATCGCGCTCCCCCGGCACCGCACGTTCTCCGACCTGCGCGGCGGACAGGTCGGAACCTCGTCGCTGCGTGAAGGAACCCGCCACGTCGCGGAGCGGATGCTCGCGGCGCACGGCCTGCGGTTCCCCGCCGACTACGACTTCGCGATCGAGGGATCGCACGTGGCCCGCTGGGAAGCACTGCGGGCGGGCACCATCGACGCGGCCCTGCAGATGATCCCCTACGACTACCTGGCCACCGACGCCGGGTTCACCAACCTGGGCGCCGTGACCGAGGATTTCGCGTTCAGCGGCGTCTGCGCCAGGGACGGCACCGACCGCGGGCTGCTGAAAGATTTCCTGGGCGCCCTGGCCGAGGCGACCGCCTGGTTCCGCGGCAACGTCCCGGAGTCCGCCGCGATCGCGGCGGCGGAAACCTCGACGGCCGAGCAGTACGCACTACGCGCCTGCCAGGCGCTCGCGGCCGACGGGGTTATCTCAGCCGGCCTGCGCTTCGGCCCGGCGGCGACCGATGCCGTCATGCAGTCACTGCTGTCTTCCGGGCAGCGCGCCGACCTGACCGCGTTCGATTACTCCTACCTGCCATGACCATCGACGTCATCGTCGTGGGAGGCGGCCCGGTGGGCATGTGGCTCGCGGCGGAACTGCGTCGCGGCGGGGTCCGGCCGGTCGTACTCGAACGTCGCGCCCAGCGGTCACCGCACTCCAAGGCCATGACCATTCTCCCCCGCACCGTCGAACTGTTCGCCATGCGGGGCATCCACGACCGCTGGCTGGCGGAGGGCACGGCGGTTCCCTCGTCGCATTTCGCCATGCTCAGCAATCGGCTCGACTTCTCCTTCCTGGCGGCGAAGACCGCGTTCCCCTACGCGTTGTTCCTGCCGCAACGGCGCACCGAGGAACTGCTGCACGAGCACCTTGGCGAGCTCGGGGTGCCGTACCTGACCAACCACGAGGTCACTGGCTTGCGGCAGGACGCCACCGGGGTGGACCTGGACGTGACCACTCCGGATGGCCCGAAGACGTTCCGCGCCAGCTACGTGGTCGGCTGCGATGGTGCGGGCAGTGTCGTCCGCGAGTCGGCCGGGATCGAGTTCGCCGGCACGCCCGACAGCTGGACTTCCATTCTCGGCGATGTCGAGCTGACCGACCCGCCGCCGGAGCGCGCGCTCACCCTCAGCCAGCCCGGCGGGACCTTCCTCCTGCTCTCCATCGGCGACGCGCGGTACCGGCTCGCCACGGTTGACTATGCCACCCTGGACGAACCGCCCGGCAAGCCCGTGACGTTCGCTGATCTTCGAGAGAGCGTGTTCCGGCTGACCGGGACCGACTACGGCATGCGGGAGACCGGCGACGCGTGGTTCAGCCGGGTCGGCAATGAGACGAGGCAGGCGGTCAGTTACCGCGACGGCAGGGTGCTGCTGGCTGGGGACGCCGCGCACATCCACTTCCCGGCCGGCGGCCAGGGCCTGAACCTCGGGCTGGCGGACGCGACCAACCTCGGGTGGAAGCTCGCTGCCTCGGTGCATGGCTGGGCCCCACGCTGGCTGCTTGACAGCTATCGCACCGAACGGGAGCCCGCTGGACTGGAGGTGATCGAGGACTCGCGCGCGCAGTGCGGACTGATCGCCAATCCGACCAGGGATGGCGCGGCCCTGCGGAACAGGTTCAACGCGATCCTCGGCGCCCACCCGTCGCTTAACCGCGAGCTCGCGACCAGGCTGTCCGGCCTTGCCCTCCGCTACGGTGATGGCCCTGGTCACACCGGGCAGCGGATACCCGACCTGCCGCTCGACAGATCCAGCGTCTTCGGCCTGCTGCGATCGGGGAAGTTCGTCCTGCTCGGCGCGCAGGTAGCGGGCTATGAGGACCGGCTGGACGTCGTCACGTCGGCCCTCGGCGGGGATTGGTCAGACACCGCGGCGGTGCTTATCCGGCCGGACGGGTACGTCGCCTGGTCTCTTGAACGGTCAGACCCGCCCGCGGTACCGCCCCTGGAGCACTGGCTCGGGCGGTAGCGGTTGGAATGGTGCGGTGTCCGAACACGTTACGATTCTACGGGGACACGTACAGTCAGGGGAGCGGGAGCTTGATAGGGACTTTAGTCGCGGAACCGGCAGCGCTGATCCGCGAGGGCTTGGTGGCGATCCTCGGCCGGGAGGTCGACATCGACGTCGTCACCGTCGTGCAGCAGGGACGGGAAGTCATCCCGGCGGCCCGCATATCGCGGCCGCGGGTGGCTCTGCTCGCGACCACGTTCCCCGATTTCGAGGGGATACCGCTCGCGCGGGCGCTGCGGGCAGCCGTGCCAGAATGCCGTTGCGCGATCCTGAGCACTGGCCGGAACATGCGCGATCTTCAGGGCGCTATGGCGGCGAACCTCGACGGCTATCTTGTGCACGACTGCCCGCCCGAGTTCCTGACCGAGGCGATCCGGCAGCTCGCCGCCGGGAACAAGGTGATCGATCCGAGCCTCACCTTCAGCGCGCTCGACCGCAACTCGTGCCCGCTGACCGCCCGGGAAGCGGAGGCACTGCTGGCGGCCGCGCAAGGCTCGTCCACCGCGGAGATCGCGCTGTATCTCTCCCTCGCCGAGGGCACCGTGCGCAACTACTTGTCGCGCGCGATCGCGAAAACCGGCGCGCGCAACCGGATCGACGCCATCCGGATCGCCAACGAGCGCGGCTGGCTCTAACCGCCCGCGTCGGCGCGGCGGCGCGGCCTGCGGCCGACGGCCCGCCCCGGAGCACTTATCCCGGGTTCGTGCACTCAACCCGGTCGTTTTGCCCACGTTTGAGACTCCATTTGGTGCACGAACCCGGGATAAGTGGAAGCACGGCGGCGCGGCGTTCCTGGTGAGTGCTGCACCTACCAGCCAAGAGTGCGGGTAGTGCCACACCCACCAGGAACGCAGCCCGCACCCCCCGCGCCACGCGCCACGCGCCAGGGCCGCCTTTAGCTACCCGCCCGTAGGGCTTTCGCGGCACGCTCGCAAAGCCTGCGCAGGGCGCCGATCTGCCCAGTATTGCGCAAAATTACCGATAAGTTATCCCGAAATCGTCCTTTTAGGATGTGCTATACGCATCGTGAAATGATGACAATAGTCACTATGCATCCATTCTCAAGTGATGGCAGTATCTACTCGTCAGCCAATGACGGTTACAACGGTAAAAGTTCGATATATCGCGACGCCGATATTGAGATATGTCGAGAGAAGACCGGAGTTCGCGTGGAGAAGCAGTACGAACAGTTTTGTCTAGCCGACCCGCTCTTCTACGATCACCCATCTCACGACCGCAAAAGGCGCGAAATCTTTACGGCCGCGAGCCGCGCACTGCCCGCAGGCTGGCGCAACGAGCGCGTCGGCGACTGGATGGCAGCGATGCCGCCGACGACGGAGATGACGACGGAGATCCCGCAACAGGGGTGGAAGATCCACATATCCGCGACCCTCGAGAACTCCGACGACACAATTACCCAAGCGTGGGACTACTGCGTATCGCGGGGTATTAACTTTAAATTTCTCCCCGCCAAGATGTCTGTGCTAATGCACAATGCCAAATACGCTCCGCGCGGCTCAAGCGGGAAGGTCGTCACGATTTACCCGGCTGATGAGACAGAGCTCGAGCGTGTTCTCGTAGAACTCGACGAGCTAATCGGCGGTGCGGCCGGACCGTACATCCTGAGCGACCTGCGCTACGGCGACGGTCCGCTGTACGTGCGCTACGGCGGTTTCGTTGAGCGGCACTGCCTGGATGCGCGCGGCACGCTGGTCCCGGCGATCGAGGACGCTAGCGGGGAACTCGTGCCCGACCTACGACCGCCGGTGTTCAAGGTCCCGTCGTGGGTGCGGCTGCCCGGATTCCTCGAACCTCAGCTGGCCGCGCGGAACTCGGCCACCATCGAGGATCTCCCCTATCGGGTTGAGCACGCGCTGCACTTCTCCAACGGCGGCGGGGTCTACGAAGCAACCGACAAACGAACCGGTGCGCGGGTGGTGCTCAAGGAGGCCAGGCCGTACGCGGGGCTGGCGGCCGATGGCAGCGACGCGGTGGACCGGCTACGGCGCGAGCACGAGTTCCTCAGCCGGCTCTCCGGCCTGGGTATCGCGCCCGAGCCGCTCGGCTACTTCGAGGTCGGCGGGCATCACTTCCTCGCCGAGGAGTTCGTCGAGGGAGTCACGCTCAACTCGTGCTACGCCGGGCGTTACCCGCTCACGGGCGCTGACCCCGATCCCGGCCGGGTCGCCTCATACACGTCATGGGCGCTGCGGATATGCGCGTCAGTTGAGCAGGCCGTGACCGCGATGCACGAGCGCGGCGTGATCTTCAACGATCTACACATGTTCAATATAATGATTAGGCCTGATGACAGCATCGCGTTCATCGACTTCGAGGCCGCTAGCCGGGTCGACGAGGGCAGACGGCTGACCGTCGGCAATCCGGGATTCGTCGCTCCGCGTGACCGCGCTGGCCGCGCGGTCGACACCTACAGCACGGCCTGTATCCGGCTGGCGATGTTCATGCCGCTGACGACCCTGTTCGCGCTTGACCGCAACAAGGCGGCATCGATCGCGGCCGTCGCGGCGGAGCAGTTCCCGGTACCCGCCGCCTTCCTCGACGACGCGGTGCGAGAGATCACCCAGTCCAGAACGCCCGGCCACCGCGACCCGAAGCCGCTTAGCGAGCACGAGCTCAGCTGGGATTCGGTTAGCGAGCCGCTCATCCGCGCCATCTTGGCCAGCGCCACGCTGGATCGCGAGGACAGGCTGTTCCCCGGCGATATCGAGCAGTTCAGGAGGCCGGGAGGCGGGCTGGGGCTCGCCAACGGCGCGGCCGGGGTGCTCTATGCGCTGTCAGAGACAGCCGGGGTGCGAGTACCTGACTACGAGGAATGGCTCATCGCCCGGGCGGCCGCCCCAGTTCGGAGCACCGGGCTGGGACTGTACGACGGGCTGGCCGGCGTCGCGTACACGCTCTCCCGCCTGGGCCATACCGAGGCGGCGCGCAAGACGACGGACTTGTGTCTTGGCAACCACTGGGAACGACTGGGCTCTGACCTGCTCACCGGCCTGCCCGGATTCGCGCTGGCCATGCTGGACCTCGCCGATTCGCTGGACGAACCAGCCGCGCGTGAGGCCGGGTTCAAGATCGCCGCGATCGTCGCGGACCGCGCCGGAAGGCAGGAACAGCGCGGACCCGCTGGGCTGCTGCGCGGTGCCTCGGGGCGGGCGCTGCTCTTTCTCCGGTTGTACGAGCGCACCGGCGACCCGGCCTATCTGGATAGCGCCGAGACCGCCATCCGCTCCGACCTGAGCCAGTGCGTCACCGATGAGAAGGGGGCGCTCCAGGTTGACGAGGGCTGGCGAGTGCTGCCCTATCTCAACGCCGGGAGCGCGGGCATCGGCATGGTTACCGACCTGTTCCTCGCACACCGGCAGATCGACGCCTTCGCCGAGGCTTCGGCCGCGATACATATCGCCGCTCGGTCCGCCTTCTACGTGCAGGCTGGCCTGTTCAACGGGCGCGCCGGGATGATCCTGTACCTAGCCTCCCGGGACCGGCAGGACAGCCACGTCGCCGCGCAGGTGCGCAGGCTCGCGTGGCACGCGGTCGACTACGGGGACGGCCTGGCCTTCCCCGGCGACATGCTGCTGCGGCTGTCGATGGACCTGGGTACCGGTACCGCCGGCGTGCTGCTCAGCGTCGGAGCCGCCCTAGCACCGGGAAGAACCCCGACGCTTCCGTTCCTCGGACCCCCCATAAGCCTCCCTGGAGAGCAAGTTGTCCAGGGATCCATAAAAGAACCAGTCAAGGTAAGGAGGTGAAAGATATGGCAATTCTCGACATGCAGGACATGCAGTCGCGCGAGCGCTGGGGCGGCGGCCCCGGTGGCGGCAGTGACTTCAGTCTGCTGCTCTGCGACAGCACCCTCAGCACGCTTCTATGCGTGTAGTTCTGAAGCACCTGGTACCGGCGGGGAGCGCGAGTCCCGCCCCCCGCCGGTACCAGCACCTGTCTCTCCATTATGCGCCATGACACCCGGGGACGCACCTGCCATGTCCGTAGCACCGCAGCTCAGTGATGCTGACCGGCTGCTGCTGCGCACCGCCCGGCGGGGCGGCTGGTGGCTCGCCCTGCTGGCCGCCGCGTCGCTCGCGATGGCCGCGGCGCAGGTGCTGCTGCCCGCGGCGATCGGCTACGCGGTGGACGCGGCCATCGCGAAAAGCCCGACCCGGGAGTGGCTGGCCGCCTGCGCGGCGCTGGTCCTGGTCATAGTCGTGGCCGAAGGCGCGACCGCGCTAGCCACCGGCACGTCCACCGCGGGTGCTACGGCGCGGCTGCGCGTCATACTGGCCGGCCACGTCATCGGCCGCGGTCCCGAACTGCTCGGGTCCTTCAGTACCGGGGACACCGTCAGCCGCATCGTGGGCGGAACCTCTGACGCGGGCATCGGTCCGGTGAGCGCGGTCCTAGCGGTGACCTCGGTGATCGCTCCCGTCGCCAGCGTCGTCGCCCTCGGACTGATCAGCCCCTGGCTAATGGTTGCCTTCGTCGCCGGTTTCCCGCCGCTGGCCATGGTGCTGCGCGGGTTCGTCCGCGACTCCTCTGACATCAGCGCGGCCTACGGGCGCGCTCAGGGAGCGATCGCGGGCCGCTTGTTTGACGCCCTGACCGGAGCGCGAACCATCGCCGCCGCCGGCACCCAGGAAGCCGAACGCGGCCGGATACTCATCCCGCTGACCGACTTGCGCGCCCAGGGCGATGCCTCGTGGCGGATCCAGGCGCGAGTCGCGGCTCAGGGGATGATCATCGTGCCGGTCATGCAGGTGGTCGTGCTCGCGGTGGCGGGCCTGCAACTCGCACAGCACCGGATCTTGCCTGGTGAGCTGATCGCTGCCAGCCAGTACGCCACGCTCGCGGCGGGAGTCGGCGCGGCTCTCGGCCAGCTCAACCGGATCGGTCGCGCGCGCGGCGGTAGCAGGCGCGCCGCCGGGCTGCTCACGCGGGAACCCGCGGCGTACGGGATGTGCCACCTGCTGCCGGGCACCGGGGAAATGCGATTCCGCTCGGTGACGGTGCGGCGCGACCAGGACGTGGTGCTTCGCGACCTCGACCTCACCATCCCCGGCGGCTCGGCGGTCGCCATCGTCGGCCGGTCGGGTACTGGAAAGTCGACGCTGGCGAGCGTCGCCGGGAGGCTGACCGACCCGGACGAGGGCGAGGTGATCCTGGACGGACGCGATCTGCGCCGCTTCACGCGAAACGCGCTGCGCACCGCCGTCGTGTACGCCTTTGAGCGTCCGGCGCTGTTCGGCGATACGCCGGAGGCGGCGATCAGCTTCGGCGCCTGGCCCCCATCGGACGCCGACCTGGTGTCCGCTACCAAGGCCAGCACCGCCGAGACTTTCCTGGCGCGTCTCCCGGACGGCAGGCGGTCCCCGCTGGATGAACTGGCGCTTTCCGGCGGCGAGGTTCAGCGGCTCGGACTCGCACGCGCGTTCGCCCATGCCGGCCGCGCGAGGCTGCTGATACTCGACGACGCCACCTCGAGCCTGGACACCGCGACCGAGATGCTGGTCAGCCAGGCGCTCGCCGGGCAGATGAGCGATCGCACCCGGCTGATCGTGGCGCATCGCGCGACAACGGCGGCCCGTGCGGATCTGGTCGCCTGGCTGGATGACGGACGGCTCCGTGCCCTGGCGCCGCACCATGAGCTATGGGCCGAGGCTGACTATCGCGCGATCTTCCGCACCGAGACGCACACCGAAGCGGACGCGGCATGCTGATCGCCAGCCTGCGGCGCAACCCGCGGAACGCTGTCTGGCTCATCGTGTGGTCGTGTGTGCAGGCACTCCCGTCGGTCGCCTCCGGATGGGTCGTCGCGGAGGCCACCGCCGCGTTCCTGGCGGGGCACCCGGCGAAGGGTACGGAGTGGCTCGGCGTGCTGGCGGTCGCCGCCGTCGTGGGTGCGTTCGGGACCAGGCAGTCCTACCTCAGGCTCGGCGCCATCGTGGAGCCGCTCCGCGACGACCTGGTGGAACTCATCGTCAGGGGCGCCCTCGCACACTCGACCCAACCCGGTAAGGCGCCCGATACCGGGGCGGTGGGCCGGATGACGCACCAGGCCGAGATCGTCAGGGACTGCTACGCGGGCGTGCTCATGGTGGCCTTCATGTTCGTCTGCACGGCCGGAAGCTCGCTCGCCGGGCTGATCACCCTCGTCCCGGCGGCACTCCCATACGTCATACCGCCGATGCTGGTCGCGTTGCTGATCCTGCGCTTGATGCTGCGCCCGTTCGCCGTCCGGCAGCGCCGGTCGGTCATCGGCGAGGAGACCGTGGCCGGCGTCGCCGCCAAGGCGGTGTCTGGCCTGCGGGACGTCACCGCCTGCGGGGCCGAGGACCCGGTGCTCGGGGAACTCACCGCTGTCATCGAGCGGCAGGCCGCCGCGAGCAGATCGGTCGCGCGGATCTCAGCGGCGCGGCTGATCTTCATCACGGCCGGCGGCTGGCTGCCACTGGTGCTCGTGCTGGTGGCCGCGCCGTCGCTGCTGCACGGCGGGCTCAGCCCGGCTCATCTCATCGGCGCCATCGCCTACATCAGCGGCACCCTGCGAGCGACTCTCTACACCTTTTCCCAGGGCGTCGGGGCCAGCATGGTCCGGCTCACGGTGACGCTGGAGCGCATCGTCGAGGCGAGCACCGTCGAGCCGGCCGATGAGGCGCCGTCCGTCGCCGGAATCCAGCGCGCCCGATTCGGTGACATCAAGCTCAAGGACGTGGCGTTCAGCTACGGTCAGCACGCCGAACCGGTCCTCCGCGACCTGAGCCTCGACATCGCACCTGGCGATCATCTCGCGATCGTGGGCCCGAGCGGCGTCGGGAAGTCCAGCCTGGCAGGCCTGCTGGCGGGCATGCTGCGACCCACGGACGGCGAGATACTGCTGGACGGGGAGGCGGCCCCGCTGCAGCCAGGCGAGCGCGTCCTCATACCCCAGGAGGCGTACGTCTTCGCCGGCACGCTCGCCGAGAACATCCGGTACCTGCGCGACGCCGACGACCAGCCGTCCGTGGCCGAACTGGACGCGGCGGCGGAGGCCGTCGGGCTGAGCCCGCTGGTCACGC
>JBEKHI010000268.1:0-11792 GCA_050012355.1 Streptosporangiaceae bacterium
ACCCCCGCGACAATCGTCGGGGTCACGTGCACTCCGCCGTTGGCCAGCGTCGCGTACACCTCGGCCATCTGCAGCGCGGTCGCGTCCACGCCCTGGCCGTAGGCCAGCGTGTACTTCAGCGACTCCCAGTACTGCGACAGCGGGTGCAGGATGCCCGGGCTCTCACCCGGCAGGCCCACCCCGGTCAGCTGCCCGAGCCCGAACGCGCTCAGGTACTGGTGCTGGAGGGCCGCCGAGATATGCGTGGCGACCTGCGCCATCCCGACGTTGGAGGAGTTCGCGATGATCCCCGCGATGGTGTACCGCTCATCAGGCGAGTACTCCGCGTCGTGGATGAGCAGCCCGCCCTCGTTGATCGCGTACGGGATGTTGTACGCCGACATCGGCGTCTGCCCGCCATGTTCGAACGCGGCGGCCGCGGTGATGACCTTGGCCGTGGAACCGGGCTCGAAAACGTCCTGCAGCGCGAGGTTCGTCGGATAGGCGGAGGTGGCCTCGGTGTAGGTGGGCCACTGCGCCATCGCGAGGATGTAGCCGGTCTTGGGCTGGATGATCACGACCGTGCAGCTCTTGGCGTGGGTCTCCGCGACCCGCTCCTTGCAGGTCTGCTCGGCCTGCCACTGCAGCGCCGGGACGATGGTCAGCTTGACCGACTCGCCGTTCACGGCGGGGGTGACCTTCTCCCCCGCCAGCGGGATCGGCTCCCCGTTGATGCCGGTCTCGACCTGCTCGCTTCCGTCGTGCCCGGACAGCAGCGCGTTGAATTCCTGCTCGATGCCGCCGACACCGTCGCCAGCGGAGTTGGTGAACCCGAGGACGTCCGCGGCGGATTCGCCGTCGGGCGTCACGTCCCGCGTGTAGGTGGAGTCGAGCGTGATCTCCGGCAGGTTCTCCGCGTTGATCTTGTTACCCGTGTCGGCGGGCACGCCCTTCGCCAGCACCTGGTAGTCCGGCGAGGTCGGATTCGCCAGCTGGGACTCGATGGCGGACGCGGTTGTGTTCAGCGGGCCGGCGAGTGCCTGCGCCACCTGGACTTGCTGCGCCGCGCTCATCTCGCCCGGGTCGGCTACCACCGTGTAGGTCTGCACGGTCATCGCTAGCGTCTGCCCGTTCGCGGCGGTGATCGATCCGCGTACCGCGGTCAGCGGGATGGTGGTGATCTGCTCCTTCTTCACCAGCTGCTTGTAGGCGGCGGACTCCAGACCCTGGAGCTGGACCAGCCGCCCGGCGAACAGCGAGAGCACGAAGATGATGCACAGCAAGGAAATTCCCAGCCGCCGTCCAGGATCGCCCCGCCCGAGGCTGACCCGCCGTACCGCCTTACGTCGCAGTTCAGCAGAACGGCGGCGCTTCATCTCCTCGGCCCGCCCGTCGGCTATCCGGCGGTCGCGGGTGTAACGCGGGTGATCAGCGCCCGGCGGCGGGGCACCGCGGGCACGGCGCGGGCGCGGCGCCCGCCGGTACGGTCCCTGGTTATGAGGGGTGGCGCCCGGGGGCCGGCTGGCTCCGCCTGACCCCGGTCGCCCGGGTTCGCGGCCCCCGAATGTCACGGTGTGTAGCCCGGTACGTCGATCTGTGCGGTGGCGCCGGTTCCGGCGTCGGTGCGGACCTTGCCGGTCTTGAGGTTAAGGAACCTGAGCATCCCTGGTGGCCGCATCCCGAGTTGATAGGCGCGCTCGCCGATGATCGAGGCGGACTCGTCAGACGCGACCTCTTCCTGCAGTTGCTGACGCTGCAGGGACAGCGCGTCGACTTGCTGCTGCAGGTTGGTGATGCGGTAGGAACCGGCGGCGAGCGTGGTGCTGATCACCAGGAGCGACGCGAGCGCGCCGGCCAGCAGGCCGCACAGCAGCACGATGAACGGCATCCGGCGGGCAGCCTCCGGCGCGACCGCGCCGGGTGCCGCCGTCGCGATGCCCGGACGCGGCTGGGTTTCTGGCCGGGCCGGCCGAGCCTGAGTACTGGGCCGGGCCTTCTTGCTCGGCCGCGGCTGAGGACCCGGGCGCGGCTGCGGGCCGGGGCCGGGCTTGGGCGCTGGGCGAACCTGCGGAGCCGGACGGTCCGCTGGCGCAATGTAGGGGGCAGGGGAGGTGGGTGGGACACCCGAACGTGGTCGCGGCGGGGGATCGAGCAACGCCGTTCCCGGCGGCGTCGAGCGTCCCGTGGCTCCGCTGCCTCGGGATGTTCCGCGGGGGCGTCCCCCCGAACCGGCACCTTCCATCATCGCCCTCCTGGCTGGTCGTGGGAGTGGCCTGTTCGTTCCACCGCACGCAGGCGAGCCGATGCCGCGCGCGGGTTAGCGTCGATCTCTGCGCTGTCAGGTCGCTCAGCGCCTCTGGTCAGCAAGCGGAACTCCGCCGTTGCCCCGCGCACCGGGAGCCGGCGCGGCGCGGGATCGGCGGTACGGGCGGCTAGCGCGCGTTTCACCAGCCGGTCCTCAAGCGAGTGGTAGGCGAGCGCGACGAACCGCCCACTGGGGGCCAGCAGGTCGAGGGCGGCCGGAAGCGCGCGGCCCAGCCTGCCCAGTTCGTCGTTCACCTCAATGCGCAGCGCCTGGAAGGTGCGCTTGGCGGGGTTGCCGCCGGTGCGCCGCGCGGGAGCGGGGATGGCGTCGCGGACGATGCCCGCGAGCCGGGATGTCGTGGCCAGCGGCTCGCGGGCGCGCTCCCTGGCGACCGCCTCGGCGATCCGGTTAGCGAAACGCTCCTCGCCGTAGACCCGGAGCACGCGCGCGAGCTCGGCGACCGGGTAAGAGTTGACGATGTCCGCGGCCGTGCGCGGTCCGTCTGAGTCCATCCGCATGTCGAGCGGCGCGTCCCGCGAGTAGGCGAACCCGCGTTCTGGGTCATCGAGTTGCGGTGAGGACACGCCAAGGTCGAACAGCACGCCCTGGATCGCGGTGTAGCCCGCGTCGGCCACCACCGCGGCGATGTCGTCATAGAAGGTGCGGGCCAGCCGCACCCGGCCGGGGAAATCTTCGCTCAGCGCCGCCGCGCTATCGATGGCCGCCGGGTCCGCGTCGATGCCGATCAGCGAGGCTTGCGGGCACGCGTCGAGCAGAGCGCGGGCGTGCCCGCCGCGGCCAAGGGTGGCGTCGACGAGCACGGCGCCGGGAACGTTGATCGCGGGCGTCAGGATCTCGGTCACGCGCGCGGCCATCACCGGCACGTGACCATAGGCAGAACTGCCCACCTGACCCCCTCATTCGCTTGACGCCGATGCCACATCAGCGCCGTGTGGTGGCGCCGATGCCAGATCAGCGCCGAAATTCATCAGGCTGCCCCGGCCGGGTTTCCTCCGCTGCCGCCGTCTGGCACCGGGGAAGGGGCACCAGCATGGGCGAACCGGGCGCGGGTGGAAACCTCGCCGGGCAACCGCGCGTCACAAGATCCCAGGCAGCACCTCCTCGGCGGCTTCGGCAAACGTGTCCTCTTGGTCGGATAGGTAGGTCTCCCATGCCTGGGAGTCCCAGATCTCCAGACGTGTGTTGGCCCCGATGACCACACATTCCTTCTGCAGCCCCGCGTACGAGCGCAGCGCGGTGGGGACGGTGATCCTGCCTTGTTTGTCGGGGACTTCATCGGATGCGCTGGCGAAGAAGACGCGGCTGTAGTCGCGCACCGCCTTGGCCGTCACTGGCGCCGTCCGCAGCGCCTCGGTGATCCGGCCGAACTCGGCATGGGGGAACACATAAAGGCAGCGTTCCTGGCCCTTCGTGATCACCACTCCCCCAGCCAGTTCCTCGCGGTATTTCGCCGGCAGAAACAGGCGGCCCTTCTCATCAAGCCGGGGCGCGTGAGTACCGAGAAACATCTGGTTCTCACCTCCCGCCACCGGCGAGCTTTGGCTACCTATTCGCCTCCACTGCCCCCCACTGTACCCCACAACGCTCCACCGTCAAGGGTAGAAACACTCCGGCGGCGTCTTTCGTGGCCATAAAACCCCTGGTCACAGGCGGTGGGGCGAAGTGGGGGACGAGTGGGGGATCAAGACCCCCACCCAGACGGGTGTGCGCGCGCCAGCGCGACGACGTACTGTCAGTAGTGCAAATCGGGCCCTGCCTTACAAGGAGGCCGTGTTGGTACTGGATACGGGGCGCGGTAAGACTCTCGCGCTCGACGATCTCGCGGCGACGGCGCAGCGGGTCTGCGGGGCCATCGAGTCGGTCATCGACGGTAAGCCGAAGGTGGTCCGGCTCACCTTCGCCGTCCTGCTCTCCGAGGGGCACCTGCTGATCGAGGACGTGCCCGGGGTCGGCAAGACGATGCTCGCCAAGGCGCTGGCCCGCGCCATCGACTGTTCGGGACGCCGGGTGCAGTTCACACCGGACCTGCTGCCAAGCGACATCACCGGGGTGAGCGCGTACAACCAGGAGCGCCGCGACTTCGAGTTCAAGCCAGGGCCAGTGTTCGCCAACATCGTGGTCGGCGACGAGATCAACCGGGCGTCACCGAAGACGCAGTCCGCGCTGCTGGAATGCATGGAGGAACGCCAGGTCACGGTGGACGGCACCACCTATCCGCTGCAGGCGCCTTTCATGGTGATCGCGACGCAGAACCCGGTCGAGATGGAGGGCACCTACCCGCTGCCCGAAGCGCAGCGCGACCGGTTCACCGCGCGGATCTCGGTGGGCTACCCCACCGCCGCCGCGGAGCGGGAGATGCTGGATACCCACGGGTCCGCCTCGCCGCTCGATCAGCTGCGGCCAGTGGCGAACGCCAAGGAGATACAAGAGCTGGTACTCGCGGTCCGCGGGGTGCTCGTCTCGGCGCCGGTGAAGGAGTACATCATCGCGCTGACCAGCGCCACCCGGTCAGCGCCCGAGTTGCGGCTCGGCGCCTCGCCGCGGGCCACCCTGCACCTGCTGCGAGCCAGCCGGGCATGGGCGGCCCTGGACGGCCGCGATTACGTGATTCCCGACGACGTGCAGTCACTCGCGGGTCCAGTGCTCGCGCACCGGCTGCTCCCGACCGCGGAAGCGATGGTGGAACGCATCCAGCCCGATCAGGTGGTCGCGCGGCTCGTCGAGCGGGTCCCGCTTCCGCGCGGCTGACCGGTCACGACAATGCGGACCGTCTTCGGGGCACTCACCACCCGGGGCAAGTGCTTCATCGCCGCCGGGATCACCGCCGCCTTGTGCGGGCTCGGCATCCCGGAGCCCGACCTTGTCCGGGTGGGCGCGCTGCTGCTCGTGCTGCCGCTGCTATCCGCGATGGGCGCGAGCCGCGCCAGGTACCGGCTGTCTTGCGCCCGCTCGCTGAATCCGCGCCGGGTACCGGTCGGGGCCTCGGTCACGGTGACCTTGCGGCTGACCAACGTGTCGCGACTGCGCACCGGGCTGCTGCTCGCCGAGGACACGATTCCCTATGGCCTTACCGGGAGGCCGGGAAGCACGGTCGGGGCCGGCTGGCCGGGGGGAAACAGCACCAGGCCGCGGTTCCTGCTGGACCGGATAGAGCCGAGCGGTTACCGCGACTACAGCTATCAGGTGCGGTCCGACAGCAGAGGCAGGTTCACGCTCGGGCCGCTGCAGCTGCGGGTGGCCGACTCCTTCGGCCTGGTCGAGATCGGCCGGGCCTTCGCGGCCACCTCCACGCTGACGGTCACGCCCCGCATCGTGCCGCTCGACCAGCCGGCGCTGGCAGGCAACTGGCCTGGCGAGGGCGACCGAGGGCGCCGCACGATCTCCGCCAGCGGCGAGGACGACGTCGCGCCCCGCGCGTACCGGGATGGCGACAGCCTGCACCGAGTGCACTGGCGGTCCACCGCACGGTACGGCGAGCTGATGGTCCGCCGGGAGGAACAGCACTGGCGCAACAGCGCGACGCTGTTCCTCGACACCCGCCGGTCCTCGTACTCCTCCACCGGGCCGGACTCGACGTTTGAGTTCGCCGTCAGCGCCGCCGCGTCCATCGGGGTGCACCTGTCGGGTGAGGGATTCGATGCGCGTTTTGTCACCGCCGAAGGCGAAGTCGGATACCAGGGAACCTTCCAGGACACCCTGCTTGACACGCTCGCGGTGATAAGCCCATCGCGCCAGATCAGCCTGCGCGGCGCCATCACGGCCCTGACGGGCAAGGGGGTAGGAAAGGCGGGCGGCGGACAGATCATCGCGGTGCTCGCGCACCTGACCGACGAGGAGGCGCGGCAGCTGGCCGGGACCAGACGCGGCGGCGCGCCGACGCTCGCGCTGCTGCTCGGTAGTACTTCCGGCCGGGTGACGACCATCCTCACCCAGGCGGGATGGCGCGTCGCGTCCGCACCGATGCCCGCCGACTTGCCGGAGGCCTGGCGGCAGGTGCGGCGGCCAGCCGCGCCCGCTCCCCCTGCCTCTTCCTTTCCCGCTGCCGCTCCCATACCCCCGGCCGGGTGATCCGCATGCCTGACCGCAAGCTCACCGTCGCCGCCGCGATCGCGACCACCCTCGCGTCGCTGGCGCTGTACCCGATCTTCAACGGATCCCTGTGGTTCTGGTCGAGCACGATGGCGGTCATCGTGGTCGGCGCCGCGGGCATGCTCACCCGGATACGCAGGCTCCCCCCGCTGGTCTGCCTGGCGGGCGGCGTCGCCGGCCTGCTGCTGTACTTGAACGTCAGGTTCGAGGCGCCGCACTCCCTGGCCTTCCTGATCCCCACCCCAGGCTCGCTGGACGCGCTCGTGCACCTCACGGGCCAGGGCCTGGACTCGGTGAACTCGTACGCGCCGCCGGTCCCTCAGGTCCCCGCGATGGTGGTGCTCGCCTCCGCCGGGGTCGGAATAGTCGCGATCTTCGTCGACTTCATCGCGGTCCGGTTGGGCAGCGCGGCGGTGGCCGGGCTGCCGCTGCTGATGCTCTTCACCGAGCCGTTCGCGGTCAGCGTCCACCGCAGCGGTATCGGGACCGGGATGGTGTTCTGCCTGGCCGCGGCCGGGTACCTGGGGCTGCTGTCAGCGGACGGACGGCAACGGATCCGCGCCTGGGGGCGGCTCGCCGGGCCGGTGAACTTCACCCCGGACACCACCGCGCTCGCCACGGCGGGCAGGCGCGTGGGACTGGCATCCGTCGTTTTGGCGCTAATTATTCCTTTGCTAATGCCCGGCCTGCACGCGACCCGGCTGTTCGCCGGGGCGTGGACGTTCGGGGGCTCCGGTGATGGCGGCGGCTCAGTCACGCTGCCCAGCCCGGTCACGCAGCTGAGCAAGCAGCTCACCGAGACGCGCCAGGTCGTGCTCACGTACACCACCACGAACCCGGACGCCGCTACCCAGTACCTCCAGGAATACGTGCTCGGCGACCTCACGGACTCCGGCTGGACGTGGGCGCAAAGCATCCCCACCCAGCCAGTGGGCCAGCGGTTGCCTTCTGCCGTCGGGCTTATCAGCGGGAAGACGGCGGCCAGCACCGTTTCCACGACGATCAAGTTCAGTTCCGCCCTGAGTTCCTCGTCGGAGGCGTCCTTCCTCCCGCTGCCGTATCCGCCGGTCACGCTGAAGGCGGCCGGGACCTGGTCGGTCGATCCGCAGAGCTTGATGGTCCTGGCGCGAAACGTCAACCTAGCGGGGTTCAGCTACAAGGTGACCAGCCTGAACCTGGAGCCGTCCTCGAAAGAGCTGGAAACCGCCGTGGCCGCGCCCAGGAACATCGCGGCTGATTACGAAACGGTACCCGCGAGTTATCACTCGCTTCTCTCGCTCGCCGAGAAGATCACCCGCGGCGATAAGACGGAGCTGGACAAGGCGCTCGCGCTGCAGTCATACCTGAGCACGACCGGCGGGTTCACCTACACTCTGAGCGCCCCGTCGGTGACGACCGCGGCGTCGCTGACCACATTCCTCGAGTACACCAAGCACGGGTACTGCGAGCAGTTCGCGTACGCGATGACGGTGCTGTCGCGGCTGCTGGGCATCCCGGCGAGGTACGCCATCGGCTATACGGCTGGAGAGCGTCAGTCCAACGGTTCGTGGGTGGTGCGCACCTCCGACGCGCACGCGTGGCCGGAACTGTACTTCAGCGGCGTGGGCTGGATACGCTTCGAGCCGACGCCGGCGGGCTCCGGCGGGCAGGGCACCGCGACGGCCCCCGCCTACGCCGCGCTGCCGGCCTTCCCTGGCGGCCCGGCCGCCGCGCCGACGACCACGCCGACGTCCTCCGCCACCGCTCCGGCCTCCGGTTCGAACTCGCACGATACCGGCTCACGGCTGCATGCCCTGCCGGCTGGCGACGCCGGCAGCGGCGGCGGTGCCGGCAGTCGGCTCGCCCCCGGCGACCCGTGGATCATCGGGATTCTGGTCGGAGCCGCGCTCATCCTGCTGGTACTCGTACTTCCCGGGCTCGCGCGGGTAACGGCGCGATCGCTCCGCTGGCGGTCCGTTACCCGCGCCGAAGCCGTGACCGGCGATACCGGTGCCGCGGCGATGGCCACGGCCGACACGGCGTGGCGGCAGTTCCGCGTCGACCTCGCCGACCATCACATCGCCAGCAGGCCAAGCGAGTCCCCGCGTGCGATCGCGGCGCGGGTAGCCGCCGAGCTGGCGGTTTCGGCGGCCGCGGCGGAAGCGATGCGCCGTATCGCGATGGCCGCCGAGCGAGCGCGCTACTCCGCCGCGCCCGCGCCCTCGGCCGGATTGCGCGCGGATACGGTCGTGGCCCGGCAGGCGATCAGGGCCGCCGTGAGCCGGCGCACCCGCCTGGAGGCATGGCTGCTGCCGATGTCCGTGCTCGGGCCGGCGACGGCCCGAGCGTCCAGATTCCTTGACTTCGGAGCCCGCGTCGGCCGCTGGCGGCCGCGCACGACCGCGGGGTGAGGTGGCCTTACAGCTCGCCGTCTTGGCGGCGGCGCCAGCGCTCGTCGAGCCGCTCCATCATGCCTGTCGGGGGTTGTTTGGAGCGCTTTTTACCCTTGCGGCGCTTGGCCGCCCTGATCGTCCCGTCGGGATCGGCGATGCCGAGCCTGATCTGGGCCATATGACGCCAGCTGGAGATCGCCCACACGGCACTTAGCAGCATGAGGACGAACCCGGCGGCGATGAGCCCGACGTGCCAGATGTAGGTTACGACCACACCTGCCGCGAGAAGCCCGGCACCGACTACGAACCCGACGAGGGCCTGGATCAGGCGACGGCGGTAATGCACACTCGGATCGCTCGAGCGCACCAATCGCCCTAGCCTGCGATCGTCCCGGTAGAGCGCCTGCTCGATTTGCTCGAGCTGACGCTGCTCATGCTCAGAGAGCGGCACGACGCCTCCCATGGAACGCCTGGGGTGCGGTGACCATCACCATACCTGGTTCACTTTCAAGGATACGAGCCTGAGTACTCGGCGTGGAAGAGGCATCTGCGCGGCTGATTGTGACCTGGCTCATGTGAACTCGTTACCCGGTTGGTGTGGTTTCGCAACTCTCAAAAGCGTACCTGGCTGGATCGTATCGGTGCCGAATTTGCCGGCGATCCGGTCCATCGCCTGCTCAGCCTCCCTCCAACCGACCGGTCGGTCATCGAAGCTCATCTGCACGGCGGCACCCGAGGCGGGCCGCAGCCCCGTCGCGCGGACCCCCACCAGCCGCAGCCGTGCCCGGTGGTCGAGACCCGAACCTTCGTAAAGCTCGCACGCAGCCGTATAAATATCCTGCGTGACATCGGTGGGCTGGGCGAGCGTCCGCGACCGGGTGATGGTCTTGAAGTTCGCCAGCCGGAGTTTTACAGTCACGGTTCTCGCGAGATGCCCGGATGAGCGCAGCGCCCGGGCGGTGCGGCCAGACAGGCGCAGCAGTTCCTCGCGAATCACCTCGGGATCGTCGACATCAGCGGCGAAGGTCTCCTCGGCCCCCACGCTCTTGTCCGGCGAGTGCGGTACCACCTTGCGGTCGTCACGGCCCCAGGCCAGCCCGTGCAGGTGTTCACCGGCGGCGGCGCCAAGCTCGCGCTGCAGGGTGGCCAGGGGTATCTGGGCGATATCGCCCACCGTCCGCAGCCCGAGCCGGGTGAGCACTTCTTCCGTCTTGCCCCCGACGCCCCACAGCACGCTGGCCGGCAGCGGGTGCAGGAAGTCCAGGATCTCGTCGGCCGGGATGACCAGCAGCCCGTCGGGCTTGCATCCGGCCGAGGCGATCTTCGCCACGAACTTGCGCGACGCCACGCCCACCGAGCAGGTGATCCCCTGCTGCTCCCATACTTCCCGCCGGATCTTCTCCGCGATCTCGGTTGGCGAGCCCAGCCGCCGGAGCGCGCCCGACACGTCGAGAAACGCCTCGTCCAGCGCGAGCGGCTCCATCTCCGGAGTCACCGAGCGGAAGATCTCCATCACTCCGCGCGATACCTCGGCGTACAACGAGTGCCGGGGCGGGATGAACACCGCCTGCGGGCACAGCCGCTTGGCCCGGGCGACCGGCATCGCCGACCTGACGCCGAAGGCACGCGCCGGGTACGTCGCGGACAGCACCACGCTGCGGGTCGTTTCGGCGCCGACGATGACCGGACGGTTTGCTAGCTCGGGGCGGTCCCGTATCTCCACGCTCGCGTAGAACGCGTCCATGTCGACGTGCAGGATGGTGCAGCCCTTATCGGAAGGAGACCCCATGGCCGGTCCTCAGCGGTGGCCGAGCACGTGCAGCCGGGCGGCGATGTCGCGGAACGCCGGGTAGCCCGCGGCGGACTGCTCAAGCGCGCGCAGCGCGTCCGCCGCGCCGGTGTCCGTCCCGCCAGCGGCCGGCTGGATCAGCCCGGCGAATACCCGGACGCCATGCGCGGCGCCCGCCCGCAGTCCCGCGCCCTCGATCACCGCGATCAGCCCGTCGAGGGTAAACCGTCGCGGTGGTGCCGCCCCGGCGCCGCCGTCCTGCCCCATTCCGGCGAGCAGTTCCGCCGCCTCGGCGTAACGGCCCGCGAGCGCCTTGTGCAGCACGGCCGCCGCCGCGTTGGCCGCCAGCACGCTGACGGTGGCACCCGGCCGCAGCACCCTGGCGATGACGGCCATCGACGCCGCGGGCGAGTCCACATATTCCAGGACGCTGTGGCAGATCAGCAGGTCAGCCGTTTCCGCGCCGATCAGCGCGTCCAGCTCGTCCGCCTCACCCTGGACGGCGGTGAGCGGCACCCGCGCCTCGGCCGCCCGGCGCTGCGCCGCGGCCAGGGCATCGGGGCTAGGGTCCACCACGGTTACCCGGTGCCCGAGCCCCGCGAAGGCCACGGCCAGCCCGCCGGTGCCGCCGCCGACATCGACGATGTCCAGCACCGGCCGACCGGTGTCGAGTCCCCGGGAGGCCACTACCTCGCGGAGCACGGGCCAGATCACGGATGACCGGGTACCGTCTCGCCAGCGCTGCTCGGCAGCGCCATCGTCGGATGGCTGGCCGTCGGTGCCTGCCGATGCCGTCGCGGTGCCTGCCGGAATGTCTGCTGCCATTTGGTCTGCCCTCCCCGTCTCAATCTAGTGCCGGTGCCGACGTTCCTCGACGCCCGGTCCAGTCCATAACGTAGTTCTTACGTTACGAATTGTTAATCTCGGCCGTTTGAACTTCCGTGCCTGCACAGACGTTGTTACAGCCGTGGAGATATCACAGCCCGAACTCGATCCGACACGCCGTCGTGTGGGAATGCGCCCACAGAGCCGTCCCGCTGCCCGTATGCTCATCGCCATGCCAGCGCCCATACCTGAATGTGAGCACCTGGAACTCCCCCACCCCCGCCGGTTGATCTGGACTGCCGGGTGGAACATGGCCGAGTCCGTGGGATTGCCTTTCGGTGCCTACATCGTGGGTACCGACCTATGGGGCAGAAACCCCGGCCTGCTGGCCGGGGTCGGCGTTGTATGGCTG
>JBEKHI010000269.1:0-20418 GCA_050012355.1 Streptosporangiaceae bacterium
TCGGCGAACGACGAGCCGCACTGACTGTCCCGGTTCAGCGACCACATGGACACCCGGCCCAGATGGTTGGCGGCGACGAAAGACATCAGGCCGGAAGCGTCGGAGACGGTGAAGTCTTCGTCGCGGATGTCGTTCTGGCCGATCATCACCGTCGCGCCGAGCCGCTGCCAGATCTGCTGCGACTTCAGGTGGATCCCGTACTCCGGGTACAGCGTGGTGAGTTGCGCGTGCGTCGCGTCCAGCGCGGACTCCTCCACATCGAAGGCCACCAGGTACCAGCGGTTCCCGGTGGCCACCAGCCGGTACGGCTCCACGTGGCGGCGGGTCTCGTTCCCGGCGCTGTCGCGATACCCGAAACGCAGTCGCTCGCCCGAATGACACGCCTGCGCCAGCGAGGACAGGTCCTCGTGGGCGACGGGGGAGCCGGGGATGGGGATCGTCGTTTTGAGAAAGGCTTCGACTTGGTGCCGGAGGCGAGCTGGCAGCACCTGGTCGATGGCGGCGGCGGCGCGGGTGGCGGCGTCCGCGAGACCCCGCGCGGCGGCGAGGCGCAGCCCGATCGCGACCGCCACGGCGGAGTCGTCGTCCAGCAGCAGCGGCGGAAGGCCCGACCGCGACGGGCCCAGCGCGTACCCGCCGTGCGGGCCGGGAGTCGCGGTGACCGGGTAGCCGAGCTCGCGCAGCCGGTCGATGTCCCGCCGGATCGTGCGGCTGGTGACGTCGAGCCGGGCCGCCAGTTCGTCGCCGCGCCAGAACGGGCGGGAGGACAGCAACGGCAGCAGCCGCAGCAGCCGGCTCGCTGTGGTTTCCGGCACGGACACCATCATCGCGGACCGATCCTGTCCGCAAAAGCCCCTACGGTGAACCCCATGACAAGGGAGCAACTGGCCGAGCAGCTGGACTGGCACTGGCGGGAGAACTTGCGGCCACGGCTGGACGGGCTGAGCGACGAGGAGTACTTCTGGGAGCCGGTGCGCGGCTGCTGGAGCATCCGGCCGCGCGGCACCTCGGCGGCGCCGATCTCGGATGGCGCGGGGGAGTACACGATGGACCGGGCCAGGCCCGCACCGGACCCGGCGCCGGTCACCACGATTGCCTGGCGGCTGGCCCACGTCACCGTCGGGTGCCTGGGAGCCAGAGCGGCCTCGCACTTCGGCGGCCCGGCGACCAGTTATGAAACGCACGCCTACGCGGGCACGGCGCAGGAGGCGCTGGCGCAGCTCGACACGGCCTACAAGGCCTGGATCGAAGGAGTGCTATCGGCCGACATGGCGAAGCCGATCGGTCCGGCCGAGGGGCCGTTCGCCGACTCGCCGATGTCCGAGCTCGTGCTGCACATCAACCGCGAGCTGATCCACCACGGTGCCGAGATCGCCCTGCTCCGCGACCTCTACCGCTGGAGGGACTGAGCAAGCGGCCCATGGATGGCCCACCGCTGGCGTTAAAGCTCTATCGATGACCCATCGCTGGGGTGGGGATCGAGCCAACCGGGCGTTCCGCCAGGAATACCTCGTGTGGCACACTGGTTCAAGCAAGACAAAGCGTGCTCCGGGGTCGGTGAAACTCCGAACCGGCGGTTATAGTCCGCGACCCGGCTGCCAAGCAAGGCGGCTGGCTGACCCGGTGAAATTCCGGGACCGACGGTTAAAGTCCGGATGGGAGGTAGCACGCGCGCGGCCCGCGCTGCCGCGGCTCGCCCATGACGGGCGTGCCCGCGACACGCGACCCCGTGGCAACCCTCGGAGCCCGTGTCGGCCATCGGGCTCGAAGGAGGAGCGCGGGTGTTCACGGGAATCGTAGAGGACCTTGGCGAGATCGTTGAGGTCGAAGAACTCACTGAAGCTGCGCGGATCACGATCCGCAGCGCGGTAGTCACCGAAGACGCGAGACTTGGCGACTCGATCGCCGTCAACGGCGTCTGTCTCACTGTGACATCGGTCACCGATGGCACCTTCACGGCGGACGTCATGCGCGAGACGCTCGACCGGTCCAGCCTGAGTAAGGCACACCCCAAAGACCAGGTCAACCTGGAGCGTTCCGTCCGGCTCAGCGACCGGCTCGGCGGGCATCTGGTCCAGGGCCACGTCGACGCCACCGGCATCATCCAGCAACGGACTCCCGCCGAGCACTGGGAGATCGTCGCCATCACGCTCCCGGAGAGCATCAGCCGCTACGTCGTGGAGAAGGGCTCGATCTCCGTCGACGGCATCAGCCTGACCGTGTCGAACATCACGGACGATCGTTTTGAGGTCAGTCTCATCCCAGAAACCCTCAAACGCACCACGCTGGGCGTTAAACAGCCAGGAGATGCTGTGAACCTAGAGGTCGACGTCATCGGGAAGTACGTGGAGCGCCTGCTCAGCGAGGGCAAGGAGGGTCAGCGATGATGGACGAGGTCAGCCGCGCGATAGAGGACATCGCCGCGGGCCGCCCGGTTGTAGTAGTGGACGACGAGGACCGGGAGAACGAAGGCGACGTCATCTTCGCCGCCAGCAAAGCCACGCCCGAGCTCCTAAGCTTCGCCATCAGGTACGCGCGCGGCCTGATCTGCGTGCCGATGCTCGGCGGGGACCTGGACCGGCTGAACCTGCCCCAGATGACCAGCCGCAACCAGGAGCACATGGGAACCGCGTTCACGATAAGCGTGGACGCCGCTGACGGCATCACGACCGGCATCTCGGCGGCCGACCGGGCGCGGACGATACGCCTGCTCGCCAGCCAGGAAACCACCGCCGACGACCTGGTTCGCCCTGGGCACCTGTTCCCGCTGCGGTACCGGGACGGCGGGGTGCTGGCCAGGCGCGGCCACACCGAGGCCGCCGTGGACCTAGCCAAGATGGCCGGGCTGCCGCCGGCCGGTGTCGTGGTCGAGATCCTCAACGAGGACGGCACGATGGCCCGGCTTCCCCAGCTGCGCGAGTTCGCTGACACCCACGGCCTCGCGCTGATCTCCATCGAGCAGCTGGTGGAATACCGCCGCCGCACCGAGACGCTCGTGACCCGGGTCGCTGACACCCGGCTGCCCAACGCCCACGGCCAGTGGCGCGCGATCGGTTACCGTTCTCACCCCGACGGCGCCGAACACATCGCTTTGGTCCTCGGCGACCTCGGTGACGGCACCGACGTGCTCACCCGGGTGCATTCTGAGTGCCTGACCGGCGACGTCTTCGGCTCGCAGCGCTGCGATTGCGGGGCGCAGCTGGACGCCGCGATGTCGGCCATCGCTCAGGAGGGCAGGGGAGCGATCCTCTACCTGCGCGGCCACGAGGGCCGGGGCATCGGCCTGCTCAGCAAGCTGCGGGCATACGAACTGCAGGACGAGGGTGACGACACGGTGGACGCGAACCTCAAGCTCGGGCTGCCGGTGGACGCGCGGGACTTCTCGGTGGCGGCTCATCTCTTGTGCGACCTTGGCGTCAAGTCCGTCCGGCTGCTGACCAACAACCCGGCCAAGGTGGACGGACTGGTCGCGCACGGCGTCGGGGTCGAGCGTGTCGCGCTGCCACCCATGGCGACGCCGCACAACCTGCGGTACCTTACGGCCAAGAGGGACCGCCTCGGACACAGCATTGATCTTGCGGGAGAGAAAACGGCATGAGCGGTGAAGGCCGGCCAGACTCCGAAGTCGTCGACGCGGCCGGCCTGACGCTGGCCATCGTAGGTACCCGCTGGCACGCCGAGATCACCGACTCCCTGGTGGAGCGCGCGGCGGCCGCTGCCAAGGAATGCGGGGTCGATGACCTGCTGGTGGTCCGGGTCGCCGGCGCGATCGAGCTGCCGGTTGTCGCCGCCGAGCTGACAAAGCACTACGACGCCGTAGCATGCGTGGGCGCCGTTATCAGGGGTGGCACGCCGCACTTCGAGTATGTCTGCGATGCCATAACGATGGGACTGACTCGGGCCGCGCTCGACTCGGGCACTCCGGTGGGCAACGGGGTCCTGACCTGTGACACAATTGAGCAGGCTCGTGACCGAAGCGGGCTCCCCGGCAGTAACGAGGACAAGGGATGGGAGGCGGCCGTGGCGGCGCTCGACACCGCACTGCTGCTGCACTCCATCCGCTGCGGCAAGGCGCATCAGCATCCCAGCTCGCATACCTCGGCGGCCTCCACACGCCGGTAAGACCCGTCTCACGCCAACTGTCGATGTGACATCGACCGGCATAGAGCGCGGTCAATGTCACATCGACAACTTGCGTGCGGTCGCCGCCGCCCCCAGCCGATCATTCCGACTGACGAATGGGATTCCCCATGCTTTCGCTTGTCCTGCCCAAGGGCTCGCTGGAACGAGCCACCCTTGACCTGTTCGACGCCGCTGACCTGACCGTGCAGCGGCGATCCGACCGCGACTACCACGCCTCGATCGATGACCCTCGGATCGACCGGGTGCGTTTTCTGCGTCCGCAGGAGATCCCCACCTACATCGAGCGCGGGCTGTTCGACCTCGGCATCACCGGCCGGGACTGG
Organism: Streptosporangiaceae bacterium; assembly: GCA_050012355.1. GTDB lineage: Bacteria > Actinomycetota > Actinomycetes > Streptosporangiales > Streptosporangiaceae > JBEKHI01. The sequence goes on from JBEKHI010000269.1 coordinate 4,467, forward strand.
ATCAGCGAGACCGAGTCCGAGGTCGTCTCGCTTGGTGAGCTGCAGTACTCCAAAGCCACCTCCAACCCGGTACGGGTGGTGCTCGCCGTGCCGGAGAACGCCCCGTGGCGGTCGGCCGCCGACCTGCCGGAGGGCATCCGCATCTCCACCGAGTTCCCGTCGCTGACCGCGCGTTTCCTCGCCGAGCACGGAGTCAAGGCGGATGTCGTACCGTCCTACGGCGCCACCGAGGCGAAGGTCCCGGACATCGTGGACGCCATCGTCGACCTCACCGAGACTGGCTCCTCGCTGCGCAAGAACGGGCTGCGCATCCTGGAGACGCTGCTCACCAGCTACACCGAGCTGATCGCGACCCGCGCGGCCTACGAGGACCCGGAAAAGCGCGGCGCGATGGAGGACATCCAGCTGCTGCTGCGCGGCGCGATCCAGGCCCGCGGCAACGTGCTGCTCAAGCTCAACGTGCCGTCGGACAAGCTGGCCGGCGTTACCGAGATGCTGCCCGCCATGTCGTCCCCGACGATCACCACCCTGGCCAGCGGCTCGATGAACGCGGTGGAGACCGTGGTGCCCAAGCGTGGCGTCAACACGCTGATCCCGGCGCTTAAGGCGGCGGGTGCGCAGGACATCCTGGAAATCCCGATTTCCAAAATCGTGGAATGAAATTTGTACTCGACCACAGCCGTCCGCTGAGGGGCTGGTCGGCGAGATTTTCCGGATATAGCGTGAATACGTGCGTGACATCCTCGGCAGTATCGCCAAGTGGTGGGCGGATGATGAACCGTTCGCCTTGGCGACTGTGGTGCGCACGTTTCACAGTGCCCCGCGCGACCCGGGTGCCGCACTCGCCGTTTCGGCTGTCGACGAGGTAACCGGAAGCCTCTCCGGCGGGTGTGTCGAGGGCGCGGTCTACGAGCTCGGCCGGTCCGTCAGGGAGACCGGCGGGCCGGTGCTCGAGACCTACGGGGTGAGCGACCACGACGCGTTCGCTGTCGGTCTGACCTGCGGCGGCACCATCGACGTGTTTGTCGAACGGATCGACCAGCAGAGCTTTCCCGAACTCGGTGACATCGCCGCGGGGGTGGAGCACGGCGAGCCGGTCGCCGTCGCGACCGTGATCTCGGGTCCGGGTGCGATCGGTGCCCGGCGAGTGATCTGGTCCGGGCCTGGCCGCTCCACCGGGACGCTCGGCGCTGGCGACCGGCTCGATGCCGCCGTCGACGATGACGCGCGGGGGATGCTCGCTCAGGGGCTGACTGGAATTCGTCGTTATGGCAAAAATGGAGAACGGCGCGGGGATGAACTTGCCGTGTTCGTGAATTCCTTCGCGCCGCCGCCGCGGATGCTGGTATTCGGCGCGATCGACTTCGCCGCCGCCGTCGCGCGGGTCGGCAAGTTTCTCGGCTACCGCGTGACCGTCTGCGACGCCCGCGGCGTCTTCGCCACCCCTGCCAGGTTTCCCGACGCCGACGAGGTGATCGTGGACTGGCCGCATCGTTTTCTCGCCAAAACGGCGGTCGACACTCGCACGGTCATCTGCGTTCTCACCCACGACCCGAAGTTCGATATCCCGGTCCTCGAGGTCGCGCTACGTACCCCCGCTGGCTACGTGGGCGCGATGGGCAGCCGGCGTACGCACGCGGACCGGCTTGACCGGCTACGCGAGGCTGGGCTAAGCGAGAGCGAGCTGTCCCGGCTGCGGTCGCCGATCGGCCTCGACCTCGGGGCTCGTACCCCGGAGGAGACGGCGGTGTCCATCGCCGCCGAGTTGATCAGGCTCCGCTGGGGCGGCACCGGCCAGGCGCTCACCGACACCCTGGGCCGCATCCACCACGAGATCGCGTCAGCTGGGTGAGAGCAGCGTCAGTTCCGGATCGATCGCGCGGATATCGTCCGGATCGCTGGTGATGACCGGATGGCCCCGGTCGCGGGCGCAGAGAGCGACCGAGATGTCGACGATGTCCCGGTGGCCGCAGACTGCGGACCGCGCTCCGGCCCGCAGGGCCTGTTTCCGGTCTAGCGGGACGACCTGCGTGATCGATGCGCTGAGCAGACGGGCGATTCGCGTTTGCCGTGCTCCGCCGCGCCAGGCTTGCGCGAGCACACCAGCGGGGATCGCCAGTTGGGCGCGATCCGCCAGTACCTGTTCGACCAGAGCCCTCATACGGCTACTTCCCGACTCGAGCGCGATGAGCGCACCAGTGTCGAGAGTCGCACCGGTCATTGGTCGATCCCTAGGGCGCGTCGAGCCCATGCCCGGTCGGCCTCAGTCGGCGGACCGTACTCCTCGTTCATCTCGGCCAGCATGTCGGCTAGGTCTTCGTCCGCGTCGCGGCGCGCGAGCGCCTGGGATATGTACGCGGACACCGAGGCTGCCTGTCCGTCGGCGACGGCCTGGCGCGCCGCCTTGACCTGCTCCTCGGGCAGAGTGATGGCGATCTTCTTGCGCGTCATACCATCTATCATACCAACCACGGTGGCTCCGCTCCTCGTCGGCTTACCTGGCGTATTCGGCAAGATACTCCGGGACACTGACATTTCCGGGGCATCCTTGATGGGGGAGGAGGCGCGGGCGGATGACCGGTGTGACGGGGATCTTGCTGGCCGCGGGGGAAGGGTCGCGGCTCGGGCGGCCTAAGGCGCTGATCGAGCTGGGCGGCCAGACCCTCGCCGAGCGCGGTGTCGCGATGTTGCGAGCGGGCGGCGCCGATCCGGTGCTGGTCGTGACCGGAGCCGCCGCCGTGCAGGTGCCGGGGGCTACGGTCGTACACAATCCGGAATGGCGTTCGGGCATGGGGTCCTCGCTGGTGGCCGGGCTCGCCGCCGTCGGCTCCGAAGCCGCGGTGATCGCGCTGGCGGACCAGCCGCTCGTCGGGGCGTTGGCGGTACGCAGGCTGATCGCGGCGTTCGAGGCCGGGGCCACGGTGGCGGTCGCCAGCTACGACGGCCGGCCGCGCAATCCGGTCCTGATCGCCCGCCAGCACTGGTCCTCGGTCATCGAGTCCGCCCGCGGCGACGTCGGGGCGCGCGCGTTCCTGCGCGCGCACCCCGATCTGGTCACCAGCGTCGAATGCGGTGACACCGGCCGCCCGGACGACATCGACACCCCCGAGGAGCTGGAGATGCTCATCGCCCTCTTTAAAGCGAAGTGATGCCCCAGGTGTGGGTGATGCTCTGCCCAGGGTCCAGCGCGACTAGGTCGTCGCCGGAGACGAACGCGTTCGGCGGGCAGCTCATCGGCTCGACGGCCAGCGCCGTGCGGCGGTGTTCCGGCTCGAGTGCGTCGCCGGTGAACACCTGCAGCCAGCGATAGGTCGCGTCGGCCCACAGGCCGATGGCCTCGCGACTAACAGACATTTTCACCCACGCGCGATCGTTGTCGTCCCGGGACAGCCCGGTGAACGCGGTGTCAAGCGGTGTCGTGCCGATCCGCCGGGGCTTGCGGAAGTCATAGCTGGTTCCGGCCACGTCCTCGGGCGGACCCGACGGGATGCCGCGGTCGTTGGACGGCAGCCAGGACTGTGCGGGTAGCGTCAGCTCCCACTCGTCGACTTCGGTGCTCATGATCAGGTACGGGTGCTGGCCGGTGCCCCAGGGCGCCGGGCGGCTGCCGCGGTTGCGTGCCGTCGTCTCGACCGTCAGCCCGGTAGCGTCCGCCACCGAATAGGTGACGTCGATCTCGACGGAGAACGGGTACCCCTGATTTCCGTGCGCCTCGTTACGAAGGATCACCGAGTCGGGCTCGGCGGCGACCAGCGTCCAGGCTGCCCAGCGGGTCAGGCCGTGGATCGCGTTACCCGCGGCGGGTTCGGACAGCGCGAGCTGGTGGTCGTGGTCGCCGAAGTTGTAGCGGCCGCCGTCGACGCGGTTCGGCCAGGGCGCGAGCAACTGCCCGGAAGCGTGCGGTGGGAGCTCGTCCGCGTCGTAGCTGGTGATCAGCGCGGTGCCGTCGCGGGTGAGTTCGCGCAGCCCGGCGCCGAGCCCGGTTACGGTGGCGCGCCAGGCGCCGGCTGAGATCTCGTATTGAGATCCGGTGAGAGGGGCATCCGTCATGGAGATCAGGATACGGAGAGCACTTGGGCCGCGCGGCAGCCGGCCACGATGCCCCAGGCGATGTCCGCCAGCCAAGAGCCGGTGCTTTGCAGCTTGCGGGCGGCGGGTTCGACGGGCTCGTCGCCGGCCAGGCCGTGCAGCACCGCCGACACCTCGGCGGGAGCCTGGCCGCGAGCGGCGCAATGCAGCACCGACGCGCCGAGCCCGATCGTTCTCTCCCGCGCGTACGCGGTGACGGTCGCGCTGAGCCAGCCGGCCAGCCACACGGGCTTGGTGCCGCCGGGGATCGCCCCGCCCAGCAGCCGCAGCGCGAGCAGCATGCCGCACAGCACGCTGTCCCCGGCGGGCACCAGGCCAGGGCCGAGCCCGACCAGACTCTCGGCGTGCTCGGCGGCGCTGGCGAGGTCGCCCTCGGCGCAGCAGGCGGCGAGCGCGGCGGGTCCGTTGTGCCCAGGCAGGCCTGGTGCGTGCTGGGACTGCCCGCAGATCCGGGCGAGCGTGGTGGCTCCGTGATCGAGGCGAGCGCGCGACAGCGGGCCGAGCACCGGAACCGGGTCCCACCAGCGCAACGGCGCCAGGGTGATGCCCGCGATCGTGAGCCGCTCATCACCCGCGCGGACATGCGTGCCGGGCGGGGCGTTCAGCGGAACGGCGGGAGTTGTGACCGAGTTTGGCAGCCGTACCGCCTCCGGCGCCGCGATCACGATGACTCGTGGCTCGCTCGTAACGCCGCCGAACTCAGCGAGGACCATGCCATCGGCCGTCCCGATCACTCGCCCATCGCGCCGTGGTCCGTGCATTAGCTCCCGGATGGCAAGGCTCGCGACGGCTGGCTCAACATGCACATGCCCCCCTTGGGGTGAATGCGATGATCATCACAATAGAGCGTGTAGATCGCAACAGGGCACGGTTCTCGCAGATGGCGAATTGCCGATGAAAATGGGACAAGATGATAGCAGTGTTGCGGCGTTCACTGTTGAATTTTAGAAAACTTAAGATCGGCTTCTACCTGCGGTTTCAGGTGATTCTCGATTGGCTCAGCTAGCCGAAGAAGGGGCCGACGGGGCTGCTTGGGGAGCGGGGGACCGTCAGCCCCGCCGGCGATTTATACCTTAGCGTGATCTAAGTGTCGGGTGCGAGTAGGTCCGTCATTTCCCTTACACCCGTAAGTTTTTTGAAATGTCGCGTTCTGTGATGATGAGCCGGGAAGTCGTGATACGCAGTCACGAAAGTACTCTGAGGCAACATATAACCACGATCGGTTACTTTGGGCGGTTTCGCACCGTAACCGCGAGCAAGAAAAATCCGCGCGGCTAAGGGCCCTTTGCTGGTGGGTGCTGCACTACCCAGACTCTTCTCTGGTTGGTGCGACACTAACCAGCAAAGGCCTCTGCCGTCCGAGGCTCGCTGTGATCACGCGCACCAGCTGCATCGTCAGCCACTGGTTGGCGGGGGGTGCGGCTGCACTTCACGTATGAAGTTGCCCCTAGTTCGGCGAGGAAAGCGTTTGCCGAGGGGCTAGTTGGTGCGTGAAGTCGGGGGGACCGTCAAGAGGATCCGGCGGAGAGGGTCCCGTTGCGGACCGCTTCGGCCGCGAGCACGCCAAACAGGTAGAAGTAGGCGGCCTCTTCGTCTTCAAAAGCCCGGACTTCATGGCGGGCGTCGTCCGCGCAGCTGAAGACCTCGAATCCGCCGCTCTTGGTCTTGATCAGGCACATCGCCCCAGCGACCTCTTCGTCGACCGCGTACGACGAACTCGGGATCTTCGCCTGGTCGAGGAGCTCAGCGAAGACCGATTGGGTAGAGACCCTGGGCCTGCGGGCAGCGCGGCGGCCGCGGACAACGGTGGCCGAGTGCGGTCGGTCGGCATCAGGCTGACCGGTCCCGTTAGTTCGCGGGTGCTCGTCGGCGGGGGCCGGCTGAGCCGGGGCTTGCTGAACCTCGGTACTGCGGGCTTCGGTGCCGGAGTGGTTGGTGCCGAAGTAATCGACCGACGAGTGGTCGGTGGCTGAGTAGTCAGTGCCGGGGTAGTCCGTGGCACGCGGCTCGGAGAGCGGGGGAGCCGACAGCGGTAGCGCCGGGGCGGCCGACGCGTCGAGCCGGGATTCGCTGGAGTCGGACTTAGGAGCACTCCAGCTGGGCGGGGCGAAATCGGCGGGCGCGGCTGATCCGGATCCATTGGAACCGCCGTAGCCGTTGGGCGTGGTTGACCCGTTGGAGCCGCCGCCATAGCCGCTGAATCCGGCGTAGCCATTGGACTCGGGGTAGCCGGTGGACTCGCCGTGGGTATCGGAGTCGGCGTGGCCGTTGGAGCCGCTATGGCCGCCGTAGCCATTGGGTTCGCCGTGGCCGTTGGACTCGGCGTAGCCGTTGGAGACGGGATAGCCGTTCGGCGAGGTGTGCTCGTTTGGGGAACCGTTTCCGTTGGATCCGTTCGCCCCGTTGAACCCGTTGTCGGCCGGTCGCGGGTAGCTGAGCCATGAGCCGCCGCTGTCCTCGGTCGCGGGGGAGCCGTGCCAGGCCGTGGCGCCGCTCGGGGTCTCGGCGCGGGGAGCGGGGGACCACGGATCGAGGGCGCGCTGTGGTCCGGAGGCACGCGGTGATTCCGGGGCACGGGGTGGTTCTGGAGTACGGGGCTGCTCGGCGCGCGGGGCTTCGATCGCGCGGGAGAACTCTGCCGCCCGGGCGGGTTCCGCCGCGCGAGAGCGTTCTGCGGACCAGGCGGATTCCGTGCCGCGGGCAGGCTCGGCGGCCCGGGGGAGTTCCGGCGCGCGGGGGGACTCTAGGGCCCGGGGCTCCGCGGCGCGGGGCGACTCGAACACGCGGGCCGGCTCGGGTACGTGAGCGGGCTCGAATGCTCGGCCGAAGTCGGGTGCGCGCGCCGGTTCCGGTGCACGGGGTGATTCAAGCGCGCGTACGTGTTCCGGCGCGCGGGGAAGTTCCGGCGCGCGGGGAAGTTCCGGCGGGAGGATCTGCCGGTCGGCGGGCGCGGCCCGCAAGGCGGCTGGCCCCATGCCGCCCCCGCCCGCTGAACCCGGACCAAGCGCGGGCGCCCCCAGAGCGGCGAGCGGGAACTCGTGGCGTTCCTCGGCCAGGTCGGCTACCTCGGCGCGCGGGATGACCACCTCGAACACCCCACGGTCGACCTGCCAGTAGCCAAGCTGGCCGGCGCGGGTGGAGTCCATCCCGAGGTATGCGATGTGCAGCCGGTCCCCGAGATCGTCGAGCACTAGGCACGGCTCGCCGTGGTAGGAGCCGACCGGGCGGGATTCCGAGCCAGCCGACATGAAGTTGTGCTCTTCTGGCGGCGGCCAAGCGGCGATCAGCGTGACCTCGGAGATGGATGGCCCGACGCCGGCCTGGTAAGGCGTGCCGCGGTAGGACGCCATCAACCGGTAACGCATGACGTTGCCCTCCTTCCGCGGGGTTGCCAGGACCTAGAGCGGCGCCAAGACGGCGCCACCCGAGCCCGTCATAGCGTGAGACTGGCTCATCGCCGTTCAGCGTGAGCCTGCACAGCGTCGTGCCGACCGGGATCTGGATCGGCTCAAGGTAGAACTCGGCAAGCCGAGTGCCCGAGTTGACCGGAACGTACCCGTCGATCTCACGCGCATTCCAGCATAGAAAGAACATCTCGGGCATGTCAGGCCGGAACTCAGATCCCTCGTAAGCCAGGGCCAAGACGGCGTACGCCTCGGCGGGGGAACGCAACTGAACGTCACGGACCCGGTGTACATAACCGGCGATCACGCCGCGCTGGCCACTCATGTACGGCCCGACCATGCGGGGCGGAATGACCTTGCGCACAGGAGTGCCGGGCTGTATCCGCGCAGGTTGCATGGGGTCGCGGGAGTCACGAACCGCGGAACACACCCAGGCCTCCCTTCCCGCTCGTTACCGTTCGGTACCGCTGCCCCCGTGCTGGCCCCCATGATCGCTTATGTAGCAGGTCATGAGGTTCCCATATCCGGTATGTGCTCTCAAGTGATTCTGCCGGTAAGACCGGACTTCCGCCGGTAAAGGGCCGGCATTCATGAGAACCAGTACTTTTAGTAGTCATTCGGTCACTGCGGTAGAGTCGGCGATGTGCAACCCGATCGAGGCCAAGCCGATCCCCGGGTGATGGAGGCGATCGACGCTTACGATCGCGGTCAGCTCATAGAACACTCGATGCTGGCGGTCCTGCGCGAATCTCGCGTGCTCGTCCCGATCGTGGCGGTCGCGGCCGATGGGGAGAGCGAGAAGCAGACCGACATGGCGGTGCCCAAGCTGGTTGGCCGGGACGGGCGAGAAGCCATGATGGCCTACACCAGCGTGGACACGATGAGCCGGTGGGACCCGGCGGCCCGGCCGGTGCCGATGCCGCTGCGGCAGGCCTGCGAGGCGGCGCTCGCCGAGAACTGCGCGCTCGTACTGGACGTCGGCGGCCCGGTGCCGATCGCTCTCGATGGCACCCGGCTCGCGGCGATCGCCAGCGGGGAGCCGATTCCGCCGGCGCATGAGGACCCTGACGTTCGCCAAGCGGTAGAGGCGGTGGCGCCGTTGGTCGCGCTGACGCCGGCCGAGAGCAGGGATGTGGTCATCGAGATACGGGCGTCGTCTCCCGAGGAGGCGTCCCGCGCGGCCGACACGATCTCGGCCGCGCTGCGCGGCCGGCTGCGAACGATGGAGATACGAGCCCGGTGCTGATCGAGCGGCGAACGGAGATCGCGATGGCTCGGCGCTGGGGCCGCGAGGCCGCCGTGCCATGAACCCGCTGCTGATCACCCTCCTGACGCTCGCCGGTATCGCCGTCGGGTGGGGACTGCGTGCCGTCATCGTCCGCTACGCCATCCCCGCAGGTGAAGTAGCCCGCCAGTGCTGTCCCGGCTGCGAAAGTCAGACCCTGGTAGCCCGGTGGCGGCCCTGGCTGCTGCCGACCCCCTCGGGCCGCTGCGCTCGGTGCGGTGAGCGCACGGGGCCGCCCGCCTTGGTCGTCGAGGCCATCACGGCGATCCTGTTCGGAGCGCTCGCCGCCCGCATCCATCCCGGCTTGGTCCTGGCCGCCGCCTGCTGGCTGGCTGCCTGCGCGGTCCCGCTCGCGTTCATCGACGTGGCCGTCCGCCGGCTGCCCGACTTGCTCACCGCTCCCGCCTATGCGGGCACCCTCGTGCTACTGCTGCTAGCCGCTGGGGTCGGCGGGCACTGGCACACTCTGGTTCAGGCCGTGCTCGGCGGCATCGCCCTCACCGGCTTCTATCTCATACTCGTGATTATCAGCCCGGGCGGGATGGGCCTGGGGGATGTCAAGGCGGCGGCGAGCCTGGGCACCCTGCTGGCCTGGCTGGGCTGGGGCGCCCTGCTCTTCGGCGCGGTCGCCGGGTTCCTGCTGGCTGCCCTCTACGGCGTAGCGCTGCTGGTATCAGGCCGCGCGACCAGGAAGCAGCAGATCCCGTTCGGCCCCTTCATGATCATCGGGGCGTTCGCGGTGATTCTCGCCTGGCACGTGTAGGTTCCCATTTCTGATGTCACCCGTTCTGTGCTGGGTGCCGATCCGGACTCCGCAGCTGGCCGCCCTGCAAGAGGACCTGTGGGACATCGCCGACGCCAGCCAGCAGGACGGGGACAAGGCGAAAGGCGCCGAACTTCAAGGACGGGCTGGCCGCCTTCATGCCGCTCACTTCAGGGCGTTCGCGGCGAGCCGCAGATCGGTGAAGGCCCGGTCGAGGTGGGTGTGCAGGTCGTCGGTGCGATCGGCCCCCCACCGGCGGATGGCGATCGAGTAGGTGTCCATGCCCACCTGGGCGCACAGGGCCGCGAGCGGCTCGGCGACGCCGCGGGCCTGCAGGGCGTCGGTGAGCGCGGCGACCAGGGCCGCGCTCTTGGCCAGCGCCCGTTCCTGCAGGGCCGGCGTGGCGACGATGACCGGCATCCGCCGCTCGGTGACCGGGAGGTTGCGCTCGATCAGCGGCACGGCCTGGTGGAACGCGGCCCGCAGGGCGGGCAGCGGCCTGGTGCCGGCCGGCGCCGCCGCGACCGCGCCGGTCAGCAGGTCCCGTAGCTGCGCCTCGCCGTCGAAGAAGACCTCACGCTTGTCGGCGAAGTGGCGGAAGAAGGTCCGCTCGGTGACGCCGGCGCGGGCGGCGATGTCCGCGGTCGTGGTCTTGTCGTAGCCGCGCTCCAGATACAGCTCGAGCGCGGCCTCCTGCAGCCGCAGCCGCGCTTCATCCCCGTTCCGTGGCATGGCCTCGACGTTACCACAAGCGTCAGTTACTGACACTACTTTGCGTCAGCTACTGACTTGATGTACCGTCAGTTTCTGACACAACCGAGCGCCAGTGACTGACGAAAAGTGGCTCAGAGAGGCACAGATGACTGAACACGACCCTGCCACCAGCACCATGCGCACCGTGCGCTTCCACGAGTACGGCGCCCCCGGCGACGTCCTGCACCTGGAGACCGTGCCCGTGCCGGATCCAGGGCCAGGCCGCATCCGCGTCGCGGTGCACGCGTGCGGGCTGGCCCCGGCCGACTGGGCGCTGTGCCGCGGCCTGTTCCCCGGCGACCTGCCCCGGGGTATCGGGTGCGATGTCTCCGGCACCATTGATGCCGTCGGCGACGGCGTCACCGACGTCAAGATCGGCGACGCCGTGTTCGGGACCGCGGACTGGGCGCACTGCTCATCCGCGGGTGCGTCCGACCGGGCTGTCATGAACCGGTGGTTCCGGGTCCCGGACGGCCTTGACCTCGTGCAGGCGGCTGCGCTGCCGATGACGGTCGATACCGCTTTCTGGCACCTCAATGCCCTGGGCTTCGACCCGGAGAAGACGATCCTGATCCACGGCGCGGGAACCACCATCGGGTTCGCGGCGGTGCAGATCGCGCTTCTGCGCGGGATGCGGGTGATCGCCACTGCCGGGGAGACGTACGCGCAGCGGTTGCGCGCTCTGGGCGCCCAGGTCACTGCCTACGGAGACGGCATGGTCGAACGTGTGACGGAGATCAACGGCGGCCCGGCCGACCTTGTCCTGAATACCGCTCCCGTCGGTGGCTCTTTGCCGGATCTCGTCCAGATCGCAGGGGGTGACCCGAAGCGGGTGCTCACCATCTCTGATTTCGCCGCTGCTGCTGAGCTCGGTGTCCGCGACACGTTCCACGAGGACCGCAGCAACCCCGTGGAGGCGCTGGCGGAATTCGGGCAGCTCGCCGCCGACGGGGTGTTCACGGTCCCGATCGCGGCCACCTTTCCCCTGGATGAATGGAAGACCGCGCTCGAGATCAGCCAGACCGGGAACGCCCGCGGCAAGCTCCTGCTCTTGCCCGGAACTCCTGGTACCGAGATCCGGTAACCGCGCCCGCCAGGAACTCGCCGCGGGACCGGCCGCACGGCAAGACGGGACGCACGCCAGCGCGGCCCGTCCGTGGCCGTACGCCAAGAATCCGCAGTTAGCGGGCCGTTTCCGCGGGTGCTGGCAGTGGCGATGGTCGCCCAGGCGCGACTGGTGCCGACGCGAGCAGCGCAGGGGACAGGAAACCTGGACGGGCCCGGGGCCATATCGCGGGACCGTCCGGTTCGCTCCTGCTCACAGGCTCCTGCGGGGACACCAGAAACGGGAACCTACAGCTAGCTGTCTGACGGAATATGGCCGGTGCGGGTGGGGTGCCTCATCGAGGTTGGCGGCCGGGAGCCGGGTGGTTCAGGCCGCTGGCGCGGGGGTGAATCCGCCGAGTTCGCCGGTGGGCAGGATTACCACTCGCAGGCTGCGGGAGGCGTCTGGGGTGGTGATGGCGATGTGGGCGACGACGGCGCCGGTGGCGGCGATCTCGTGGTGCACGATCGTGATGTCTGCCTGCTGGGTGGCGTGCGGCATGGTCTTGTTCCAGGCGCGTTCGAGTTGCTGGATGCTGACTTTCTCCCGGCGTTGCTGGACTAGGCGGGCGTGCACCCCCGTGATGTCCCCGGCGAGCAGGGCGCGGACGGCGTCTTGTGCGTCCTCGCGCCATGACGGCCACGGCTCCGGCTCGGGGGCCTGGCGGGGATCTGCGCCTGCCAGGGCGAGTTGCGCCGCTTGCTTGAGCCGGGAGGCGTAGGCCGGGCTGCCGCCGTAGCTGAGCAGGGCGGCGACGGCCCGGCCCTGGCGGTGGTCGATCATGACGCAGGAGCTGAACCCGCCGGTGCCGCCGGTGTGCCAGCAGGTTTCCCCGTCCTCGACGATCCAGGCGAGTGCCTGCCGGGAGCCGCCCTCGCGGGGCAGCAGCGGCGTCTGGGCGAGCCTGATCGCCGTGCCCAGCCGGGTGTCCGGGGGGAACAGGCAGGCCCGCGCGTAGCTGGCGAGGTCCGCGATGGTGGCCTCGACGCCGCCGGCGCCCCAGGGATGTTCCCAGCGAGGCACCTGGCGGTCGCCGGCGTGACCGGGGAGCAGGGCGCCCTCGCCGCGCTGTCCGACCCCGGAGTGCGTCATGGCCAGCGGGGCGAGCAGCCGCTCGGTTATCAATGCCGGGTAGTCCGTGTCGGCTGCCCGTTGCAGGATCAGGCCGAGCAGCTGGTAGCCGAGGTTGGAGTACCGCCACGGGTTGCCTGGTGTCACGGTGGCCAGGGGCAGTCCTTCCTCGGCGCGCTCGAAGGTGTACCCGGCCCACGGGTTGGCCGGGTTGTCCTGCGCGGCCTGCCGGTTCGGGGCCTTGGCGGGCAGCCCGGAGGTGTGTGTGGCCAGCTGGCGGATGGTGATCTCGCCGTGCGGGCCGGCCGACAGCCACCGGCCGATGGGGTCATCGAGACCGAGCGTGCCGTCGGCGGCCAGCGATGCCAGCACGATGGCGGTCATGGTCTTGGTGACCGAGCCGATCTCGAACCGCCCGTCGGCGGGCAGGTCGGGCGGGCTGGCGGCGATGACGGTCCCCGACGCGTCGACGGCCGCGGCCGCGGCGGCGACCCCGTCTGCGGTGAACCAGCTTCCGAGCGTCTCGGCCAGCGAATTTGCGGCTTGCTTACCCCATGTCATGGTCGGTCAGGGAGCAGCGGCTGCTCCCGTTCCTCCTTTCCTTGTCCGCGGTGATTCGTCCGTCTCCTGGGTGGTTTCCTGCCGGGCTTCACCGGGAGGAGAGGCGCGGGGCGGCTGCGGTGTCCGCGCCTGTGTCCGCGTCGGCGAGAGCCCGGTAGACCGAGGCGAGCGAGGGATGCTGGCCGGCGTTCTTGCCTTCCGGGATGACCAGACTGGCGGCGATCTCGGGAACGCCCATGCCCTGTTCCCGCATGGCCAGGGCGGCGGCAGTCATCTCCTCATCGAAGACGCGGGGCCGCCCGCCGCGCCGCCCCCCGGCCGCTGCTGCCTGCTGTCCTTCGACGGTCTTTTCCCGCCGGTCGTTTCGGTCGAGCCCGGCGGCCCCGGCGAGCACGCCGAACAGCACCGAGCCCTCGCCGCGCGGATCCCAGATCCCGGTCAGCGGCCCGGTGAGCACCTCAAGCCGGATCCCGTCAGCCTCCAATGCGGCGGCCAGCGTCATCAGCTCGGCCGAAGTGCGCGCCAGCCGCCCGAGCTCGTGCACTGTCAAGATCACCGGGCGGTCGCCGGACGTCCTGGTGCGGGCCGCCAGCCGCAGCGCCTTGTCCCGCTCAGGGCGGTCCTTCACCCGCGCGCTGGCGTTCTCGCGGAAAACCTGCTCGCAGCCGGCCGCTCGCAGGGCGTCGAGCTGGTCTTGCAGCCCCGATGAGGCAGGCGTGCTGCACGCGTAGCCGATCCGCGCGGGCGTGTCCAGGGCATGCGCCTGCGCGTTGAGGGGCGTCGGCCTCGGCTGCCAGGGGCGGCCGGGCTCGCGGTCGCCGGGAACGACGACCTCGGGCTCCCCGGCCAGTTCCGGGACGAGGACGAAGCGGCCGGTGTGGTACCGGAACGCGGTATCACCCCCGCGGGTCCGGCACGGGCTGCCTGCCGGGGACCCGCAGGCGGGGCAGGCAAAGCTCTCTGCCGCCGACGCGGCCTGCTCCGGTGTCACGCGGGCAGCGTCTCACAACTATCTCTCAAAACAAAATCCGAGGGATTCCCTGGTGTCAGCCGGACAGCGGGCGGCGGGGCGCCGAGACTCTGATGCCCCGGCCTTGGGTGCGGTGTCCTGCAGCGCCGTGGCCGCGAGGACCCGGTGTCCCGCCGGCCTTGCCGCTGACGCGCGGGGCAGGGTTTACCGTCGAGGCTCCCTGGTTTTCGCTCGTCACATCCAAGGAGTCTGGATGCCTGTAGTTGCCTCCACATCGCGGGAGATACGAGTCGCCGCCGTCCCGGATGGCCTGCCCGAGCCTGCCGACCTGTCCGTCGCAGTGACACCGGTACCGGCTCCCGGCCGTGGTGATGTGCTGGTCCGGAACCGTTTCTTCATCGTGTTCGCGGCGCTGCGGACGCTGCTGGGCGGCGGCGTGCCAGGAGCGCCTTTTCCTGGCTTGCGCCAGGGTGACACACTGTTCGGCCCGGCTATAGGCGAGGTCATGTCAGCGCCCGAGGGCAGCAAGCTGCGCACCGGCGACCTTGTGCGGCACATGCTCGGATGGCGTGAGTACGCGGTTATACCCGCGGCTGAATGCGTACCGGTAGGCGGTACGCTGCCGGACCCGGCCGCGCACCTTGCGCAGGGCGTGACCGCCTACGGCGCGCTTACCAGGGCTGCGAGGGTTCGGCCCGGCGATACGGTGTTCGTCTCTGGAGGCGCCGGGTCGGTGGGTTCTATGGCCGGGCAGATCGCCCGGCTGCTGGGTGCGGGACGGGTGATCGGCAGCACCGGATCAGAATGGAAAGCCGGGCAGATGACCGCCGACCTCGGCTACGACGCGGCGGTAGTGCGGGGCACGGTACCGGTCGCCGGGCAATTGGCCAAGGCCGCACCGGACGGCATCGACGTCTTCGTTGACAACGTCGGCGGCGAGGATCTTCAGGCGGCGGTCACGGCGGCCCGGCCGTCGGCCCGGTTCGCGCTTGTCGGGGCGCTATCCGGGCAACTGGCGCGGCGCGGCAGCGGCACCACGGCACCAGTGGAAATCGACTCCTACCAGCTCATCCTCAAGCAGGTCACGATGGTCGGCTACAGCGCTGGAGGCGATGGCGAGCTGCGGGCCGAATGGGGCGGGCGCTTCGCTGACTGGCTGCGATCTGGCGCCATCCAGTTCCCGCATGTATGTGTTGAGGGCATCGAACAGGCACCGCAGGCGTTGCACGACATGCTGGCGGGGCGGTACTTGGGCACCGTGATAGTGGCCGTCTGACAAGGGAGAGGTCTATGCGGATCGGCGACGCGGCGGCCGCCGCGGGCACGACACCACGCGCGCTGCGCTTCTACGAGGCGAACGGTCTGTTGCCCCCGCCACGGCGGACCCAGGCGGGCCAGCGGGTCTACGCCCCGCGGGAGGTGGCCCGTCTGTGTGCGATCCGCGAACTGCTGAGCCTGGGCCTGACCGTCGCCGACATTCGCGACTGCGCGGACCGCTTGGACCTAATGGAAGGCGACATACTGCCGCCCTACGGCGAGCCAGGTGCCTGCGCCAGGCCGACCGGCATCGCCCAGCGCCGGATCGCGGCACTCGACGCCGAGATCGGCCGCCTCACCGCGCTCCGCGACCAACTCGCTGCCCGGATCGGTGCGGAATCGGCCAACGCGAGCTGACGACTAGCCGCCGTCGAGGGAATGCCACCCGACAAAACCAAGTCCGGATCGCGGCACCGGCTCCCAGCGATGGCCCACCACTGGCGTGATGGACACATGTCAAATTAAGGTGTGTTTGCGGCATGTTGCGGGTCCTGATCGTGGTTTGCTGCGCACCGTGAGGCCCGGGATTGGGTAGCGAACCGGGCATCCGTGCCATATCGCCCTGCTGTCGCGCCGGGCGTTCCTGGTGAGTGCTGCATTGCCCGCACTCTTGTCTGGGTAGTGCAGCACTCAC
>JBEKHI010000270.1:0-11782 GCA_050012355.1 Streptosporangiaceae bacterium
ACTTCGTGGTCACCTCGGCCCGGTTGCTGCTGGCCACCGGCGTGCTCACCAAAAAGGTGAACATGATGCCGCTGAACAAGGTCATGGACATGAGCTTCCAGCGCTCGACGCTCGGCCGGATCCTTGGCTATGGCGAGTTCATCGTCGAGTCGGCGGCCAAGGACCAAGCGCTGGCTCACCTCGATCACCTGCCGTACCCTGAGCAGCTTTACCTTGAAGTCTGCGGGCTGATCTTCAAGGACCAAAGCGGCGACGACTAGCCGGTTACTGGTGGTATCACGACCACCATCGTCAGCACCACGTCGTCCTCAGCCGTGTTTGAGTACCGGTGCGGGCGCGCGCCGGAAAAGCGGGCCGACTGACCCGGCGTCACCTGGTACGTCTCGCCAGCTACGATGACCGTCAGCCTGCCGCGTTCCACCGCCACCATCTCCCGCGTGCCGGGCATGTGCGCGTCACCGCCGAACGCTTCGCCTGGCTTGAGTTGCCACCGCCATAGCTCGGTGGCCCACGGCGGCTCGGTGGCTCCGAGGATCGTCCCCGTCCCGCCGGACGGGCCATGCCACAGCACCCGCCGCTCGTCGGGCTCGGTGATGCGCACCTCCGGCTCGTCGCCGACCTCGACCAGCCGCGTCACCGGCACGCCGAAGGCGTCGCTGAGCCGCGCGAGCGTCGCCAGGTTGGGGTTGGAACGCCCCTGCTCGATCGCGACCAAGACCCCCTTGCTGACGCCAGAACGGGCGACCAGCTGATCGAGCGACCAGCCACGTTCGGTACGCAGGGCTTGCAGCGTTCGGGCGACCTCGTCGGCGATGTCGGTCATTTAACGGTTTCCATCCTGCCTCGCCGGTCGTTATGATGAACCATGTAGTTCATCTAACCGACCGATTCAACTATAGGGACACCGGCAATGGTAACGATCCTGGCGCTGATCGCCGCCGCGCTCTACGGCACCGCGGACTTCATGGGCGGCGCGGCGTCAAGGCGGGCCAAGCCACTGGCCGTGCTGGCGATCACCGGGCCGGCCGGCGCGGTGGTGATGCTGGTAGCCGCGGCGGCCACCGGCACGGGCTGGGGAGGCATGACAGCGGCGAGCGCGGGATGGGCGATCGCTGGTGGGGTAGCGGGCTCGGCCGGGCTGCTCGCCTTCTACGCGGGCTTTGTGGCGGCACCGATGAGCGTCGTCTCGCCGGTCACCGCGCTCGTCGCGACGGTGCTGCCGGTCGGGTTCGCCGTCGCGCAGGGCGAACGCCCGAGCCTCGCGGTGGCCGCCGGCGCGGTCATCTGCGTGGCGGCCGTCATCTGCGTGAGCATGGAGCAGGGAGAGACCGAAAAAAAGACAGGACGGCTGCGTGCCCTCATGTACGCGATACCCGCGGGCGCGTCGTTCGGCCTGTACTTCCTGTTCCTGCGTGAGGCTGGCACGTCCGGGGTCATCTGGCCGGTGACGGTGGCCCGGGTGACGGGCACCCTGGTCGCGGTTGCCTGCTGCCTCGCCCTCCGGGTGCGCCCGGTTGGCTGGCGGCCGGACCGAGCCTTGTTCGGCATCGCGGTGGCGTCGGGTGCGCTTGATGCCGCCGCCAACGTGGCGTATGTGCTCGCGACCCGGGTCGGGCTGTTCGGCCTCGCGGTGGTCATTACCTCGCTCTACCCGGGGATCACCGTGCTGCTGGCGCGGTTCGTGTTCGGCGAGCGGATGCGATGGGTACAGCGTGCTGGGCTTATCCTCGCGGGTATCGGTGTGGCGCTGGTGACCGCCCAGCGATAATTTTGATCCCTCAGTACTTTGAGGGGGGACGATGGCGACGCTTGCTGACGTTGCCAAGCACGCTGGCGTCGCCGCCAGCACGGTGTCTTACGTGCTCAGCGGCAAGCGGTCCGTATCGGAGGAAACCCGTCGCCGGGTCCGCGCGTCCATCGCCGAGCTTGGCTATCACCCGCACGCGGGTGCCCGTGCGCTGGCGAGCAGCCGTACCGATGTGCTGGCGCTCGTCGTTCCGCTGCGCAGTGACCTGTACGTGCCGGTCATGATGGAGATCGCCATCGGGGTGACCACCACCGCCCGCGGCTTCGGGTATGACGTGCTGCTACTCACCAACGATGAGGGCCCTGACGGCATCCTGCGGGTCGCTTCCAGCGCGCGAGCGGACGCGGTCATCCTCACCGACATCGCGCTGGACGACGACCGCATCCCCACGATCCGCCAGGCGGGCGTGGAGGCGATGCTGATCGGTGTCCCCGCCGACCCCGACGGACTTGACTGCGTGGACCTGGACTTCGAGGCGGCCGGGCGGCTGTGCGTGGAGCACCTGACCGGCCTCGGGCATCGCGACATCGCGTTCATCGGCGAGGCCCCCGGGATCTACGAACGCCGCATCGGCTTCGCCGAGCGCACGCTGCGCGGCGTGCGCTCGGCTGCCGCGGCCGAGGGGGCGGCGATAGTGCACCGGCCGTGCGAGGCCAGCTACGAAGCCGCCGCCGGGGTCCTGGCCCGCGTCTTTGATGAGCGCCCGCACACCACCGGCCTTATTGTCCAGAACGAAGCGATCATTCCCCCGCTCATGTCACTCTTGCGGGCGGCGGGACGGACCGTACCCGAGCATGTCTCGATCGTCGCGATCTGCCCTGATCAGCTAGCCGAGCAGGCCTCGCCCCGGCTGACCTCGGTGAACCTGCCCGCACGGGAACTCGGCATGTCGGCGGTCCGGCTGCTGATGCGCCGTCTCGATCACGGGGAAGCCGGGGGTGTCCAGCTGCTGCCGCCGGTGCTAACCGTGCGCGGCAGCAGCGCCCCTGCTCCGCGAAAGTTCTGACCTCCGGGGCTCAGAGCCCAAAGCCGCCCCGGGAGGGCGCGGCGTCGGCCAGGGGCATCTTCTCCCGGGCTAACGCACCCCAGCCACCCGACATATCATGACATCACGGGCGGGTAAGGTACACGAACCCGGGAGAAGATGCGCCGCCAGCCAGTAGGCCCGGGCCACCCGCCGCGACGCCGGCTGAGCGGCATTGGCTCAGAGCCCCTGGAAGTCAGGACTCCTCGGCCAGCCACTGTTCGCGGGCGGCGACGGCCGAACCGCGGGCGCCCGCCATGTCCAGGTCGGGGACTAGGGCGATCTGGACGACTCGCTGCTGCTCGACCCGCAGCAGGGTGTGCTCTCGAACCTGGTCGAGGAACCAGTCGCGGAAGTGCGGCGCCGCTTCCACCACGCCGCCGCCGACGAAGTAGGCGTTCGGGTCGGTGAACGCGGCGGCGATCGAGAAGAGCGCGCCGATCGCCGCGGCCTGCTGGCCGAAGATCGCCAGCGCCATCGGATCGCCATCCTCGCCATAGCTCCGGACCAGCTTGGCCGCCTTGGCCACGTCCACGTCGTGCAGCGGGTGATCCGGGTACCGGGTCAGCCAGTAGGGCAGCAGGTTCTTCTGGATGCCGGTGAGCGAGGCCACCGACTCCACGTCGGCGTGCAGTCCGCAGTTGCAGCCGGGGATCGGCTGATCATCGGCCAGGATGCCTTCCATCGGGATGGGGATGTGCCCCAGCTCACCGGCCATGCCCGCCGCGCCGCTGACCACGCGGCCGGACTCCACCACGCCGCCGCCCAGGCCGGTGCCGACGATCGCGGACACCGAGCTCCGCTGCGGCGCCTCGGCGCCGAAGTTCACATGGTGTGCGTACAGCGCGGCCGAGTTGCCGTCGTTGTTGTAGACGACCGGTATGCCGACCCGGTCCTGGAGCGCTCCCCTGATGTCGAACCCGCGCCATCCGGGGTGCACGAAGTTCGTCGCCCCCAGCGATGAGATGACGCCGTCGGCGCTGGCCGGGCCGGGGGTGTCGAGCCCGATCGCCTTGACGCTGTCGGTCGGGACGCTGGTCAGCGCCAGCACGCTGGTAAAGGACTCGAGCAACGCGGCGATGGCCTTGTCCGGTCCCTCCTTGACGTAGCTGGCGGTTTCGGCGAGGTCGTCCACCAGGAACCGCCCGCCGGAGTCGAGCACCGTCGCGTTGTTCGCGGTGCCGCCGTTGTCGATGCCGACGACTACCCAGTCATCCGGTGCTCTCATGTGCCCTCCTCGGCCATGCCCTCCACGCCGTGCTCCCACGCGGCAAGAAGCTTAGTGGCGAGTTGCCCGATTATGCACCAGCCACGAACTTAACGCGACCGCGTGTCGATGCCAGCGGCCCTGCCCCGGCTGTGACAATGGCCTCGTGTCTAGTTCGGGAGTGGTGATCCTGGCCGTCATCGTGGGCCTTGGGCTGGCCACGGTGCTGCTAGTCGGCGTGGGTGACCGGCTCGGCCTGCCCTACCCGGTGCTGGTTCTGCTGCTGGGGGCGGCCATGGCGATCGCGCCGGGCATCCCGACCCCAAAGCTCGACCCCGAACTCATCCTGCCCATCTTCCTGCCGCCGCTGGTCTTCGCTGCCGTGCGCCGGTCCTCATGGCCGATGGTCTGGGCGCGGCGCCGGACGATCCTGTCGCTGGCGATCGCCCTCGTGGTGGTCACGATCGTGGCGGTGGCCTCAGCGGTCAAGGCACTGATCCCCGGGGTGACGCTGGCGGCGGCGCTGGCGCTCGGCGCGCTGGTGTCGCCACCGGACCCGGTGGCGGCCGAGGCGGTGGCGGGCAAGATCCACCTGCCCCGCAGGCTGGAGACCATCCTGCAGACCGAGGGGCTGTGCAACGACGCGACCGCGCTCGTGGTCTACTCGGTCGCCGTGGGGGCGATCGGGGGCCACACGTTCTCCGTGCCACGGATACTGGGGAGCTTCTGCTACGAGATCGCCGTCGCCATCGTGATCGGCTGGCTCATCGGCTGGGCGGGCCGGTGGCTGATGGGCAGGCTGACCGATCCCAACGCGCGGAGCGGATTCACGCTCGTCGTACCGTTCGGCACCTATCTGCTGGCGGACGCGGCGCACGCCTCCGGGGTGCTAGCGGTGCTGACCGTCGGCCTGATACTCGGGTCGGCGGAGGCTGAGGAGACCGGCGTATCCGATCGGCTTATCGGCGGCGCCTTCTGGGACACGCTGGAGCTGATCGTCACCGGGATCGCCTTCGGGCTGATGGGCCTCGAGCTGCGAGCGGCGCTTGACGCGTCGCCGCACATCACGTCCATCCTCGGCCACATGGTGATCGTCTGCCTGATCGTGATCGCCGTGCGCTTCGCCTGGCTGCTGATCAGCGGCCCGCTCAGCCGACGGCTGGCCGCCACCCCCGACGACGCGCCGCGGAACTGGCGCGAGGACGTCGTCCTCGGCTGGGCTGGCATGCGGGGGCTCGCGACCATCGCTACGGCGCTGGCCCTCCCGTCGGACACGCCGGCCCGGGGTGAGCTGCTGTTCACCGCGTTCGCCGTTATCGCCGCCACGCTGGTGCTGCCAGGGCTGACTCTCCCGATGCTCACTCGTGCTCTCGGCGTGCAGGGCTCAGCCGAAGCGGAGCAGGCACGGATCCGCCCGCTGGCCAAGCGAGCGGCCAAGGCCGCGCTGATCAGGCTCCGGGAGCTGGAAGCCAGCGAAGACCTGCCGGACGACCTGGTGGACCGGCTGCGCGACCGGCAGCGGGCGCTGGTGCCGGCGCTGAGCGACGCTCCGTCCGACGACGACCGGCGGGAGCAACTGGCCGAGGTGACTCAGCGGGCCCGGCTCGCCGGGCGGACCTACGCGGAGATGCTGTCCGCCGCGCGGCAGGCGATCGTCGCCGCCCGTTCCGAGCCGGGTACCGACCCCAAGACGGCCGACGACATGCTGCGCCGCCTCGACCTGCAAAGCGCCCGCTTCGAGCTCTAAGCCCCCGGGCAGCGATGTCACATCGCTGCCCATAGAGGGGCACCTATGTGACATCGCGGCCCTGCGCGCGCGGGCCGCTTCAGCCGTAGCGGGGCTCGGTCGCGGATGCGCCGAGCTTGGCCACCACCCGGAAGCAGCGATAGAGCGCGTCCACGCTCGCGGCCTCGAAGGCGACACCACGAGGACCGTTACGTCGTACGGTCGGGACCATGGCGGCTAGCGCCGCCGAACTCGTCCCGACGAACGTCACCTCGCAGGTGTACGGCGGCTCGGGAAGCGCGACCTCGCCCGCCTCCCGCATCCCCTTCAGCGCCCCCTCGCGGAGCATCGGGCCGGTACGTGACGGCGGCAGGCACAGTGCCGTATACCGGTCGACCGCCTCCTTGACCGCCACCAGCGCCGCGCCCGGCGCGTACCCGGCGGCATCCTGGCAGGTCAGGTCGTCGCCGGAGACCAGGACGACCCGGGCACCGTATTCGGCGGCGAGCAGGGCATTCAGGTAACCCTCGCTCATCGGGCGGCCGTTGAGCGTCACCGAGAAGATCTCGTACCCGACGAAGGTGTGCGACAGCACGCCCTCCTCCCCCGGCCCGGCGTGGTACCCGACGAACGCCACCACCTCCGGGCGAGCCGTGATGCCCTCCATCATGGAGTACGGCTTGTGGTGGCCGGTGAGCAGCCGGATCCGCGGATCCAGGTCCTCGATCAGCAGGTTCCGCATGCTGGAGTGCGCCTCGTTGACGACGATCTCGTCCACCCCGGCATCGAACAACCCCTCGGCGACCGCGACCACGTCCGCCGTCAGCAGCTTGCGGAACCTGTCCCACTGCGGGGAGCCTGGCCGGCAGTCGTCCGGGCAGGTAACCCCGGTCGCACCCTCCATGTCGGCGGATATCAGGCCTCGCATTGACGTCCTCTCTCAGCGCAACGGATTGAACGGGCCGATCGCCTTCGGATCTTTGCCGGTGACGATCCGCTCGGCGAGCAGCATCCCGGTGACCGGTCCCAGGGTGATCCCCCACATGCCATGCCCGCCGGCGACGAACACCCGCGGGTCGGAGGTGGCACCGATCAGCGGCAGCCCGTCGGCGGTGACCGGGCGCGGCCCCACCCAGTGCCGGGTCGCGGATTCCCAGTTCACCCCGGACAGCAGTTCCCGCACCGACCCCACGATCGCATCGAACCGCGCCGCGGCCGGCGGCTCATCGGGTCCGCGGAACTCCATGGTGCCCGCCACCCGCAGCCGACCCCGGTAAGGCGTGCAGGCCACCCGCTGGACCGGGAAGTACACCGGGGTCGTCACCGGCTGGCTGGTCGCCACGTCGAAGGAATACCCGCGCCCGGCGCGGACTCGCCGCCGGACACCATAGGGCCGGGCCAGCTTGTCTAGCCACGCCCCGGTCGCGAGCACCACCGCGTCGGCCGGCTCCGGCTCGCCGGCGGCCGGCTCCACCATGATCTCGTCCGCCGTATGCCGCAGCCGCGCCACCGCGAACCCGGAGCGGATGATCCCGCCCCGGGCGGTCACCGCCTCGGCCAGCGCCGCCGTGTACGCGCCCGGGTCGATATAGCGCTGCCCGGTGATCTCCACCACGCAGCCGATCCGGGGGGTGAGGCTGGGATGGGAAGCGGCGTTATGGACAAGGTGTGGTGTATTTACCGCGGCGAGTTCGTGTAGCAACGGGCGAGCGGCCGCGCGGCCGTTGAAGGCGGCCATGATCGGCGCCTCGGTGGCCGGCGCGGTCACCCCGGCCCGGCTCAGCTCGTCATAGGCGTCGAGGGCGGCACCGTTCACCTCGGCGAGCGCGTTCATCGCGCGATCCCACCGGGCGGGCGTGCAGTTCCGCGCGAAGCGCAGCAGGAATCCCCACAACGACGGGTCCAGCCGGGCCGGCACGGACAGCGCGGCACCCGGATCGAGCAGCGTTTTCAGCCCGTAGCGCAGCACGGCGGGCTCGGGCAGCGGCGTCGCCAGCCCCGGCGACAGCCAGCCGGCGTTACCCCAGGACGCTCCGGCCGCCACCCCGGACCGATCGACGACCGTGACCTGCTCGCCATGCTCTTGCAGGAACCAGGCGACGGACAGGCCGACCAGCCCCGCGCCGACGATGACGCACCTCACGCGGCCTCTTTTTCCGCTGGCGGCAGCCAGCGGCGCGCGGCGAAATAGCCGATGAGCGACACGCCGGTGATGCCGAAGGCGATCCACAGGTCCTCGGCCGACTGCTGGGTGAGGGCGACGATCACCCCGGCGATGGCGATGAGCGGCGGCACTGGCCACAGCGGCATGCGGAACGCGCGCGGCAGCCCCTTGTCACGCACCCGGCACACCAGGGCGGACACGGCGACCAGCAGGTAGATGATGACGATCACCACGCCGGTGAAGGTGATGAGGTTGTTCAGCGAGGTGAATATGCACAGCACCGCGTTGCCGACGAACAGGACGGCGAATCCCCAGACGGGTACCTGAGTGCGTTTTGTCAGGTGGCCGAAGAACGGGTTCAGCGGCTTGGGCCACATGCCGTCCCGCGCCGCGGCGTAGTAGATCCGGGCGTAGGCGAGGTTGCCCGCGAGCCCGGTGTCGAACATCGCGATCACCACGCCGATCAGCAGTATCTTGCCGCCGGTGGAACCCATCACCCGGGACGAGATGTCCGACAGCGGCGCGGCGCTGGCGGTGGTGGCGGACAGGTCCTTGATGGCATAGGTGGCGGCGATCACCGCGAGGACCTCGACCACCACGGAGATCACGGCCGCGAGCATCACCGCGCGGGGCAGCGTCCGCCGCGAACCGCGGGATTCCTCGGCGAAGTACAGCGGCCAGTCGTATCCGTTGAAGGCGAACAGCGCCGGCACTATCGCCGCGATCATCCCGGACGCCCCGACGGCGATCAGCTCGTCGCCGTGCGACGCGGGCAACGACGGGTGGGTGAACGCGTCGGACCCGAGTGAGACGTGCCCGAGGCAGAACGCGGTGAAGACCAGGATCACCGTGAGCTCGAGCACCAGCATCAGCCCGGTGACCCAGCTCGTCGGCGAGATCTTCTCCATCGACAAGATGGTGATCAGCACCATCATGCCGAAGGCCAGCCAGCCGACCGACATGCTCGTGCCGGTGACCTGATCCAGGTAGGTCGCGGCGGCGACCAGGATCGAGGCAGTGACCACGACCCCGAGCACCAGGAAGAGGATGGTGGTGACGCCGCCGAACACCGGCCCGAGTGCGCGCCGGACGATCGTGTAGGCGCCGCCCGCTGACGGGAACATGCCGCCGACCTCGGCGTAGCAGAAGGCCATCGCCAGGGCGATCACCGCGCCGATGATGAAGGCCCAGATCACGCCGGTGCCCGCCGAGGCGAGGCCAGTGCCGTAAACGAGGAACACAGAGGTCGTAGGGGATATCGCGGCAATGGCGATAGCCAGGACGTTGACCGGGCGCAGCGCACCACCATGCAATGATCGGCGCTCACCAGCCTGCTCACCAGTAATCATCAGCAACTCCAGCACGTTCTAACGCTTTTGACCGGAGCGTAGCAGCGTATTGGTATTTTGGGTAGACCTTTAACGTGGATGAAACCTTTTGGCCTTGCCTGGGGCGCGACACGGCTACGATCGGCATCACCATGACCGAAGCGACGATGACCGGACGCTGGAGTGACTCCCGCCCCGGGCAGCGGACCGCCGCCGAGTCGATCTCGGAGCGCATCCTGGCGGCGGTCGCCGTGGGCGTGCTCCAGCCAGGCGAGCAGCTTCCCGCCGAGCGGGAACTGGCCGAGATGCTGGGGGTCAGCCGCACCACGATCCGGCAGGCCCTGGCGCGGCTCGCCGCGCTCGGCATCATCGAGTCCCGGCGGGGCCGGGCCGGGGGCACGTTCGTCGCGGACCGGGGCTCGGTCGACACGGGCACCACGCAGCGGATCCTGGAGCCGATCCGGCGGGAAATCCAGTCGCTGCACGACTATCGTGCGCTGATACAGGAATTGATCGCCCGCACCGCAGCTGCTAGACGCTCCCCCCCGCACGACGCGACGATCAGGCAGGCGCTGGCCGCCTACACCGAGGCCGACGGGGCGGCGGCCTCGCGGCTCGCCGACCGGGCACTGCACGACGCGATCGCCACCGCCGCGGGCAACGAGCATCTCGCCAAGCTCGGGCGCGACCTCGCCAGCCGGGTGAACCTGGGGTTCTCATCGGAACCGTATTCCGAGCGGCTGCGCGCGACCGCCCGCCAGCAGCACCAGGCTCTGGTAGAAGCCGTACTCGCCGGCGACCCCGAACTGGCGGGGCGGCTCGCCGGCGAGCACTTCAGGCTTACCTCAGGACGCGCCTGGGGGGTGTTATGGCAGGTTCCAGATCTGGTTCGAGGTGTCGGCGCAGTCCCAGATCTGCAGTTGGGTACCGGAACCGCCGTAGCCGGTGTCGTCCAGGCATTTACCGGATTGCGGGTTATACAACTCTCCGTTCGACTGCGGTATGAATACCTGGGCCGCCGTATCGTTACAGGTGTAGAGGTCGACGGTGGTTCCGTCCGTGGTGCCACCGCTGTTGATATCCATGCACATGCCGAGTGCCTGCAGGGTGCTGCCCGCCTCGACGACCGTCCACTCCTGGGCATCTGTCCCGTTGCACGTGTACACCTGCACCGGAGTGAACTCTGCGGTGCTCGCGCCCCGGACGTCGACACACAGGCCTTCGTAACCAGTAATAGGTCCGGTGGTGCCCGTAGACGTCGAGCCTGACGTTGTGTACGCGGCAACGTAGGCCACGCTCATCGTCCCGCCCGAAGCGGTAGAACTGGTGGGCGACGTGCAGTCGCACACGCCGTCCGGGTAGCTGCCGCCCATGGCCAGGTCGAGGATGATCGACATGTTGTGGTCGAAGGCCGCCTCCCAGGTCGACGCGCCAACCGTGCTCTCGTCGACGGTGAAGTAAGCGTTGCCGTTCAGGTAGAACGTGATCGACTCGGCAGCCGTGTCCACCCGGTTGAGGATCATCGTGTACGTGTTGTAGCCGCTCTGGCAGCCACTGCAGCCCACCAGGCCCGAGCCGATGCCGTCCGGCTCATTGCACGGGCCGTCGGGGTCGGTGCCGCAATGCACGGTTCCGGAAAGCTCGGACAGCGAGTTGACGTCCTCCATGATGTCGACCTCGCCGTTTTCCGGCCACTCACCGGGACCGAGCATCCAGAACGCTGGCCAGTAACCGAGCCCGCCGCTTGGCTGCTCGATGGACGCCGTGACCTCGAGCTCGCCGCCGGCCGGGGCGCCCACGTTGGCGGTGGACGTCTGGATTCGCCCGGAGGTCCACGAGCTTCCGCTGCCGAGCGCGGTGATGTCCAGGTCGCCGTTGCCGTCGAGGTAGACGTTGCTGGTCGAGCTGGTCATCGTCTCGATCTCGCCGGTGCCGAAGTCCGAGCCCGGACCGGTGTCGTAGATCCACTGCGAGTCGGCCCCTGAACCGGCCGATCCGTTGAAGTCGTCGCTGAATTCCGTCGACCAGCCGGAGGGCGGCGACGGGACGGTAGCTGGCGAGATGTCGCTTCCGGCGACGCCGGCCGTGTCCTTGGCCGCCTGGGCGGCGGTCGCTGTCTTGGTCGCCGTCTGGGCTACGGCGGTGGTGGTAGTCGATTGGGCCGCGGCTGGCTGGGTGGACACGACTAGCGCGATCACCGGCAGGATGCCGAGCACGATGGCCGCGGCCCGGCCGCGCCGGAACCATCCTTTTCGCGAACTTCGGGGGCCGGGCGGCTCGTGGGCTCTTCGACGCGCGGGGGGCATGGCGCTCGTCCTCTCTGGGTGTTTATGATTTATTAATAGGTAAGTTTCCTATCTGTTTCGATTTGGACGTTAACTCTGCATTTCGAGGGTGTCAATAGCGGCCTGCTAACTGCGACCCCGGCTGCGGCTCCGCGGCGGCTGCGGCGCCCCGGGATTCCCGGCGGCACGAAGGGCGTCGATGTCACAGCGAGGCCCTTCTAGGGGCACCGCTGTGACATCG
>JBEKHI010000271.1:0-11774 GCA_050012355.1 Streptosporangiaceae bacterium
TCGAGTCGGCCGACGTCGTACTGGGCCGCGGCTGGCGGGCCGCCGCGATCCTCTCGGGCGTGAGCCTCCGGGTCTGGCCGGGCGAGATCGTCGGCCTCGTCGGCGAGACCGGATCGGGAAAGACCACCCTGGCCAGGACCGTGGTCGGGCTCATCAAGCCGAAACGCGGCCGCGTTGTCTTCGACGGCAAGGACATCTCGGCGCTGCGCGGCCGCGGGCGTCGGGCCGCGCGGCGCGCGGGCGGTGTGCAGTTCGTCTTCCAGGACCCGCTCCGCTCGCTCGACCCGGACATGACCGTCGCCCAGATCGTGGGTGAAGGGCTGGAGATCAGGGGAGGCCTCAGCCAGTCGGAGATCCGGGACCGGGTAACCGCCGCTCTGGAAAAGGTGGGCCTCGACGTCAGCCTGCTGCCGCGCACGCCGGGCCACCTATCCGGTGGCCAGCGCCAGCGCGTGTCGATCGCGCGGGCGCTCGCCACCGACCCCCGGTTGCTGATCTGTGACGAACCGGTGAGCGCCCTCGACGCGAGTAACCGGAACTACGTGCTCCGGCTGCTCGGGCAGCTGCGGGACTCGCTCGGGCTGCCCATCCTGATCATCTCGCACGACCTCAGCTCACTGGCCGGCATCGCCGACCGGGTCGCGGTGCTCTACCGCGGGCGGATCGTGGAAGAGGGGCCGATCGGCGAGGTGTTCGCCAGCCCGCGGCACCCCTACACGGCGCTGCTGATGGCATCGGCGCCGAGCGTCCGCCATACCCGGGAACTGACAGCGCCTCAGCTGCGGCGCACGGCCGCCGATCCGCCGCCGCCGGCCGGCCACGCGGCCTGCGTGTTCGCCGCCAGGTGCCCGTTCGCCACCGGCGTCTGCGCCGCCCAGCCCGAGCTCGTGCCGCTCACCGCCGGCCGGCGAAGCGTGGCCTGCCACCGCCACGAAGAGTGGCCACCGCTGGCCGCCGCCCGCACGTAACCCCAAGGAAGGAACCAAGTCCATGCCTGTCGAGTTCATCGGCATGATCGGCACCAGAGACGAGTCGGAGACCCGGCTCACCCCGGGACCGATCATCGACCGCGGCTACGTGCGGCGCTTCGCCCGGGCACACGAGGACGCCGGGTTCGACCGGGTCCTGATCGGCTACAGCTCGTCCCGGCCCGACGGCACCCAGGTAGCCGCCTACGCCGCCGCCCACACCGAGCGGCTCAGCTTCCTGGTGGCGCACCGGCCAGGCTTCGTGGCACCCACGCTGGCCGCGCGCACGTTCGCCACCCTGGACCAGTTCACCGGCGGCCGGATCGCCGTGCACATCATCACCGGCGGCAGCGACGCGGAGCAGCGCCGCGACGGCGACTACCTGACCAAGGACGAGCGGTACGCCCGCACCGACGAGTACCTGGACATCGTGAAGCAGGCCTGGACCTCGGAGGGGCCGTTCAGCTACGACGGCACCCACTACCAGGTCGATGACTTCTACTCGGAAGTCCGCTCGCCCCAGCAGCCGCGGATCAGGCTGTACTTCGGCGGCTCCTCGGACGCGGCGTACCGGGTTGGCGGCAAGCACGCCGACACCTACGCCCTGTGGGGTGAGCCGCTCGCCGAGACCAAGCAGCAGATCGACTCGGTCAACGCCGCCGCCAAGGCCGCGGGCCGGGCGGACATCCCCGGCATCAGCGTGAGTTTCCGTCCCATCCTCGGACCCACCGAGGACCTGGCGTGGGAACGGGCGCATCAGATCCTCGCGACCACCAGGGAGAACGTCGAGACGTTCCGCGCTCGCCGCCGCCGGGACGCCGCGGTGCTCGGTGGCGCCCACCCGCAGAACAGCGGCTCGCAGCGGCTGCTCGCCGCGGCCGCCAAGGGCGAATTGCACGACCGGGCGCTATGGACCCCGCTGGCCGCGGCCACCGGTGCCGCGGGCAACTCGACCGCCCTGGTCGGCACGCCGGAGACGGTGGCGCAGGCACTGCTCGACTACGTCGACCTCGGAGTGACGACGATCCTGATCAGGGGCTACGACCCCTACGACGACGCGATTGACTACGGCCGTTACCTGCTGCCGCTGGTCCGCGAGGAGGTCGGGCGACGTGAGGCAGCTTAAGCTCGGAGCCGTCACCATGGGCGCGGGTGGTCCCGGCCAGCATTACCTGTGGCTCGACCAGGAGATCCCGGGCAACGCGAGCGTGAACATCAACTGGTACATCGAGCAGGCGCGCCTCGCGGAGGAAGCCAAGTTCGACCTGATCTTCATCGTCGACAGCCAGTTCATCACCCCCGACTCGCCGCCGCACTACCTGAACCGGCTCGAGCCGATGACGTTGCTGTCGGCCCTCGCCGTCAGCACGACGAATCTTGGTCTCGTCGCCACGATGACGACCTCCTACAACGACCCGTTCAACCTGGCGCGCCGCCTGGCCAGCCTGGAGCTGATCAGCGGCGGGCGTTCCGGCTGGAACGTCGTGACCAGCGGCGACGCGGGCGCGGCGGCGAACTTCAGCCGCGACGAGCACTTCGACTACGACACCCGCTACGGCCGTGGCCTCGAGTTCGTCCGCGTAGCCCAGGGCCTCTGGGATTCCTACGAGGAAGGCGCGTTCCCGCGCGACCGCGCGACGAAGACGTTCCTTGACCGGTCGCGGCAGCACGCGCTGGATCACAAGGGCGAGCACTTCCAGGTCGCCGGCCCGCTGAACATCGAAAGGTCTCCGCAGGGCCAGCCAGTCATCTTCCAGGCGGGGGACTCCGAGCAGGGCCGAGACCTGGGCGCCACCATCGGCGAGGGCATCTTCACTCACGCGGCCACGATCGAGCAAGGCCAGGCGTTCTACAGCGACATCAAGAGCCGGGCCAAGGCGAAGGGCCGCGACCCCGACCACATCGTGGTCATGCCCGGCATGCGGGTGTTCGTGGGCGACACCGATGAAGACGCCCGCGAGATCGAGCATGATCTGCAACTGTCCGACCAGAGCTTCGAGCGGGCGCTCGGCGAGCTGGGCCGCCCGTTCGCCTGGCACGACTTCCGCGGCTACGACCTCGACGCGCCATTCCCGCAGGAGGCGCTCAAGTACGCCGAGCGCGGCTTCCGCACCAACGCCGAGAACATCGCCAGGCTCGCCAAGGACAGGAACTTCACGCTCCGCCAGACCGTGGAGTTCATCTCAGCACCGAAGCCGACGCCGTTCGCGGGCAGCCCCGAGACCGTCGCGACGCAGATCCAGCACTGGTTCGATGCCCGCGCCTTCGATGGGCTCAACATCCATATCGGACACCCGGCCCAGTGGCGCCGGTTCCTCAACGACGTGCTGCCGATCCTGCGGGACCGCGGCGTGGTTCGCAAGGAGTACGAATCCGGCACGCTGCGCGGCAACCTCGGCCTGCCGGTCCCGGAAAACCGCTACCCGAAGGAACGCACCGATGCCTAGGCCCAAGCAGATCCGCCTCGCCATCAATCTCCTGGCGTCGGGGCGCCACAACGCCTCGTGGAAGACGCTCGAGGACCCGGCGAGCTTGTCGACCGACATCGACGTATTCGTGCAGATCGCGGAGACCGCCGAGCGGGGACTGCTGGACGGGATCTTCCTCGCCGACAACTATGCCGGGCTCACCGAGGAGGCGTACGTGCGCCCGTGGCGCGCCATCTCGCCCGGGGTGCTGCTCGGCGCGCTCGCGGCCCGCACCAAGCACATCGGCCTGGTGCTCACGGCGCCGGCCTTGTTCGGCGACCCGGCCACCCTCGCCCGGGAGATCTCCAGCCTGGACCACGTCTCCAAGGGCCGCGGCGCCTGGAACATCATCACCAGCCAGCACGACCGCCAGCTCGCCATCCTCGGCGCTGGCGGCGAGCTGCCGCGCTCGGCCAAGTACGACAAGGCCGATGAGTACGTCACCATCGTCACACAGCTATGGGACTCGCTGCCCCCGTCGGCCATCGCGGCGGACGCCGCCCGGCACGTGTATGTCGACAGCGGCCGACTGCGGCCGATTGACTTCCAGGGCGACCACTACCGTGCCAACGGCGTTCTCGGGATCACCGGCGGATACAACGGCCACCGTCCGGTGCTACTGCAGGCGGGGGCGTCCGAGGCGAGCAAGCAGTTCGGCTCCAAGTGGGCCGACGCGCTGTTCACCAGCCACTGGGAGAAGGCGTCCGCGCAAGAGTTCTACCAGGACGTGAAGCAGTACGCGGCGGAGAAATGGCAGCGTGACCAGGCCAAGCTCCTCGTCGTGCCCGGCGTCTACCCGGTGCTCGGCTCGACCGAGGCCGAGGCGAAGCAGCGCAAGGCCGATCTCGACGACCAGCTCGACCTTGAGCACCTGAAGGAGGCGCTCGCGCAACTCCTCGGCGTCGAAGCCGCCGACCTCGACCTCGGCAAGGAACTGCCGTACGGCAAGATCCCCGGGACCGATCCTGACCGGCCAGCCGGGCACGTCCGGCGCGAGAAGGTCGTCGAGTCCGCCCGGGAACGCGGCGCGACGACCAAGACGGTGGTGCTCGAGTACATCACCGGCGGACACCGGGTCGTCGTCGGCACCCCGGAGCAGGTCGCCGACGACCTGATCGACTGGGTCGACACCGACGCCTGCGACGGGTTCAACTTCAACGTCGACCGCTACACCGACGGGCTTGAGCACCTGGTGGACTGGCTGGTTCCCGAACTGCAGGGCCGCGGCCGGTTCCGCACCGAGTACGAGGCGACCACGTTTCGCGGCAACCTCGGCATCGACGCACCCGCCGGGGCTTGACCGTGTTCCCGGTCAGTGAGCGGCTCGGTTTCGCTGATCTGCTCGGCCGGCTGGCCGCCGAGGCACCCAGCCGTGACACCGAGCGGATCCTGTTCACCGGGCTGCGGCCGGAGCTTCGGGAGCGGAAGATCGGCGCGATCCGGCTGCCCCGCGCCGACGGCGGCCGGCTGCCGCTGTCGGAGTTCTTCCAGTTCATCCTCGAGCTGGCGACCGCGGACTCCAACCTCGCGCACAGCCTGCGGAACCACTACGTGGCCATCGAGAACGCGATCCTCGGCCCGACCCCGGACTCCGGTCGCGTCCTCGCGCTGGCCGCCGACGGGATGATCTTCGGCGGCGCCGCCCAGAACCGGACCGGAAGCTCGGGTGATCCGTCGGAGACGAAGGTGATCCCGGCCGGTGAGGACGAATACCTGGTGAGCTTGCGCCGGTACTACAGCACCGGCAGCATCTACGCCGACTACCTGTTCCTGTCGGTCCCGCTCGGGGAGGGGCCGCCGCGATCGGTGCTGATCGAGTCCGACCGTCCCGGCATCGAACTGCCCGATGACTGGGACGGCTTCGGGCAGCGCCTCACCGGTTCCGGCTCGATCGTGCTGGAGAACGTGCGGATCACCGGGGCCGACGTGATCACCCGAGCGGGTACCGGTAATCGGTACCCCTACACGTTCAACCAGGTCTACCTGACCACGGTGGTGGCGGGGATCGCGAACCGGGCGTTCCGCGACGCCGCGGACCTGGTGCGGGCCAGGACGCGCAACTACTATCACGGGACCTCCGACCGGGTGCCCGAGGAGCCCGCGGTCCAGGCGGCGATCGGAGTCGCGTCCGCGAAGGCGTTCGCCGCGACGGCGACCATCGGGGCCGCCGCGGCCCTGCTCGAGCGGTCCTGGGACGCGCCCGGTGATTTCGAGTTGTCCCTGCAGGCGACGCTGGCCGCCACCCGGGCGAAGATCACCGTGGAGTCGCTGGCCCTCGACGTGATCGACGCGCTGACGCAGGTGGCCAGTGGCAGCACCCTCAGCACCGAGCGGGCGCTCGACCGGCACTGGCGCAACGTGAAAGTGCTCGCCTCGCACAATCCGACGATCTATAAGCACCAGATTCTCGGTGCCTACGAATTGCGTGGCACTCCGCCGCCGCTGGACGTGTATTTCTGATTATCACGATTGACGATGATGATCATGAGGATTCGTAAACCGCCGTTATGGTCGGCCTATTGACGCACTTGGTTCTTTTTTATAAATTGATATTACCGGTCAATTTAATAGACTTTAGGAGCCGAAATGACCGCCATAACCGAAGAGAACATCATCGTGCGCCCGCTCCAGCCCACGATCGGCGCCGAGATCAGCGGCGTGGATCTCCGCGACCCGCTCAGTGACGCGCAGCGGGACCAGATCAGGCGGACGATCCTGGAGTATAAGGTCGTCTTCTTCCGCGACCAGGATCTCGACCGGGACCAGCACGCCGACTTCGCGCGGCAGTTCGGCCCGCTCTACACCCACCCGAGCACCTCCAAGTCCTACGCCGGCAAGGTCCCGGCCATCCACGACATCAAGGCCCTCGACGAGGAGAAGTACGCGAAGTACTTCGCCAAGCAGCGGGCCGAGGGCTGGGACGCCTATCACTCCGACACCAGCTGGCGGCTCGTTCCCACCTGGGGCGCGGTACTGCGCGCGGTCAACCTGCCCGACGTCGGCGGCGACACCATCTGGGTCGACGCGGGCCTCGCTTACGAGGGGCTGCCAGAGGACGTCAAGCAGCAACTCGAGGACCTGCACGTCACTCATGACTACCGGGACGCGCTGATCAGTTCCGGGCACGATTACCCGATCGTCGCGCACCCCATTGTGCGAACCCACCGCGAGACCGGCAAGAAGATCCTCTGGGTCAATTTCAGCCAGCACCCGTGGATCGTCGGTTTCGACCAGGCCGATAGCAGGGAACTGCTTTCGATCGTGCACGACCAGTACCGCAAACCCGAATACCAGGTCCGCTTCAGCTGGCGACCCGGCTCCATCGCCTTCTGGGACAACCGCGCGGCGGTGCATTACGCGGTCCGGAATTACGGCGAGTTCCCGCGCCTGCTGGAACGTATCCTGATCGCCGACGAGCCGCAGTACGCCGACCTGTAAGGCGGCGGTGAGCATCTCGCGAATCGACTGGGTGGCGGCGTCGATGACGGACGTGTTCAGCCCGCGCCGCGCCCAGACCGACAGCGGGATGGGGGCAGGGACCGGAAGGTCAGACCGCTTCACCAGGCCATCCGGATCCTGCCCGGCGCTAGCCATCAGGCCGACGCCCAGGCCGGCCCGCACCGCCGCCCGGAATCCGGCCAGGTGCGCCGCGTCACACACGACGTTAGCGGCGATCCGGTGCGCGGCCAGGGTGTCCAGCGCCCGGCGGCGCAGCGCGCACGGCTCATCGATCGCGACCAGCGGCAGCGTCTGACCATCGGGCGGCGACCACTGAGGGGCCGAGTACCAGGTGAGATCCAGCTCGCCGACATCGTGCGCCTGCTCGTCGGCGGCCGGACCGAGCAGCAGCGCCATGTCGATCGCGCCGCTTTCCAGCGCCGAGCGCAGCTGTGCGCTGCGGTCGAGCCGCAGGTGGATCCGCCGCCCGGGGAAGGAGGCGTTCAGCATCGCGGTGAGCCCCGGCAGCAACTGGTCGGCAGCGTGTTCCGTCGAGCCGATCGTGAGCGTCTCCGGGGCATCGACCGCGAAGTCCTTCAGGATCTCATCGTGGATGGCCAGCATCTGCCGCGCCTTGCCCAGGAGGGCCGCGCCATCGCTGGTGAGCCGCACGCCGCGATGATCACGCTCCATGAGCGGGCGGCCGACCGCGGTCTCCAGGCGGCGCACGTGCTGGCTGACGGCCCCCTGGCTGAGATGCAGCGCGCTCGCGGCACGCTGGAAGCCTCCATAGTCGACCACGGCCACCAGACTTCGTAGCGGTACCACATCCAAAATCGCGCCCATGCTGGCAAAATAACATATTTCCGATCTTTTAACTAGAGATCATTGCGATAGTTAATCGCCGGTCATCACGAAATCTCCTTGGACAGCCAGCTGGCCAGGACCGCATCCTCGTACTCGTGACCAGCCAGTTGCCCGTACGATTCCGGCTCGGGTTCCTCACCCACGTCGAGGGGCGAGGCGACGCCGCCAGCACCTACCGCGACGCGCAGGAGCTGTTCGTCGTGGCCGACGAACTCGGCTTCGACGTCGGCTGGGTAGCCCAGCACCACGTACCCCTCACCGGCGGCGGGCTCTCTTCGCCCTGGACGTTCCTCGCGCACGCCGCCGCCCGGACGAAGCGGATCCGGCTGGCCACGGCCATCACGATCCTCCCGCTCGAGCACCCGGTGAAGCTCGCCGAGGATGTCTCGGTGGTGAATACCCTCAGCGGCGGGCGGGTGGAGATCGGGGTCGGCAGCGGGTCCGGGCCGGTGGAGTACAACGCCTTCGGCGTCGACTTCCAGCGCAGGCGAGAGCTCACCACCGAGGGCCTCGCCGTGCTCACCCGCGCGCTGGCCGGCGAAGAGGTCGGCACGCCGGGATTCAGGATCCAGCCAGTGGCGAACGACTTCAGCGACCGGATCTGGCAGGGCGTGTTCAGCGCCCAAGGCGCCCGGTACGCCGCCCGCGGCGGGTCCAACCTGCTGCTCAACCGCGCGACCTACGGCCACCAGGCGCCAACCGATGTCGTGCAGCGGCCATGGGCGGACGGCTACCTCCAGGAGTGGACGGCGCCGCGCCAGCCGCGCATCGGGCTGTCCCGGATGGTCTTCCCCGCCAAGGACAAGCGCGCGGCGCTCGACCAGATCGGACCCGGCGTGCTGGCCGGGGCGGCGAAGTTCGTCGAACGCGGTCAGTTCCCGGCCGGCCTGAGCCTGGAGGAGTACCTCACGCGGTTCCATTCCTTCTACGGGCATCCCGACGAGATCATCACCCAGCTCAAGAGCGAGCAGACGCTGCCGATCGCCACCGACATCCTCTGCCAGTTCAACCCGGGGATTCCCGACCAGGACGCCGCCATCCGCGCGCTGGAGCTCATCGCCACCGAAGTCGCCCCGGCCATCGGCTGGGAGCGGGCTTGGTGAGCGCGGCCGACGTCCTGGTGATCGGCGGCGGCCTGTCGGGTGCGTGGGCCGCGCTGTCGGCGGCGGAGGCGGGCGCCGACGTGGTGCTTGTCGACAAGGGGTACTGCGGGACCTCCGGCGTGACCGCGACCGCGGGAGTCGGTCATTGGTACGTGGAACCAGCGGATCGCCCGGAAGAAATAAGGGCGCGCAGCGCGGCGGGCGGCGAGCTGACCGATCCAGCCTGGATGCGGCGGACGATGGAGGTGGCCTGGCGGCGGCTGCCGGAACTCGACCGCTTCTACAAGTGGCCGGTGCGGGACGGGAAGCCCAACCGGCGCAGCAGCGTACGCGGCCCGGAGTACATGCGGCTGATGCGGGCCCGGGTCCGCCGGGCGGGCGTGACTATCCTCGACCACCATCCGGCGACCCGGCTGCTGGCCGGGCGCGACGGTGCGGTGGGCGGCGCGACCGGGATCCGGATCCAGGAAGGCGGGACCTGGACCTGTACGGCGCCCGCCGTCATCCTGGCCACTGGTGGCACGGCCTTCCTGTCGCGGCTGCTCGGCGCGCACAACAACACCGGCGACGGCCATCTGATGGCGGCCGAGGCGGGGGCTCACTTCAGCGGGATGGAGTTTTCCTGCTATTACACGGTCGCCGCCGCCCACTCGACGATGACCAGGTCGATCCCGTTCATGTACGGCACCTACCGGGACTGCGACGGCGCGGAACTGCCGTTCGAGACCTACGCGACCGGCCTCCCGATGATCGCCCGCGCGCTGGCCCGCGGTCCGGTCACCGTGTCGCTGGAACGGATGCCGCCGCTGGCCCGCGACAAGCTCCGGCACGTGCAGCCCAACTTCCTGCTGCCGCTGGTGCGACGGGGGATCGATCCGTTCCGCGACCCGTTCCCGGTCACGCTGCGCGGCGAGGGGACCATCCGCGGCACCGGCGGGATCGAGCTGGCGGGTCCGGACTGCCAGACCGGCATCGAGGGCCTGTTCGCGGTCGGCGACGTCGCCAGCAGGCAGCGCATCGTCGGCGCCGCGTCGGGTGGCGGCCAGCCCAACTCGGCGTGGTGCGTAGCCTCCGGGACCTGGGCCGGGCAGGCGGCCGCCGCCGCTCAGCGAGTGTCGAGCCGTCGCCGACCGCGACTCGCGCCGATCGAGAGCCCGCGGCAGCCGGGCGCCGGTGTCGTCGACATCGGCGAGGTCCGCGCCGCGGTCTCCCGCGAGCTCAACGACTTCGACAAGAACCTGTTCCGCTCCGGTGCCGGCCTCACCCGGTCTCGCGAGCTGCTCGACGGCCTCTGGGAGCAGGTGACCAGTCACCCTGATCTGGCCCGCCCCGATCGCGACGGGCTCCGCGCCCACGAGGCGGCCGCGCTGGTGGCCGCCGGGCGGTGGGTGCTGAACGCGGCGCTAGCGCGACCGGAGAGCCGCGGCATGCACCGGCGAACCGACGCGCCAGACCGTGACCCGCGCTACACCGCCACCGTCGAGACCGGCGGCCTCGATGAGGTGTGGACCACCCTTACCCCGATCAGGCAGCGGGAGGCGTCGTGATCGAGCTAGTTATCGAGTCCCGTTGCATCGAGTGCGACCGGTGCGTGCGGGTCTGCCCGACGAACGTCTTCGACGCGGTCCCCGGCGGCGTCCCGGTGATCGCCCGGCAGTCCGACTGCCAGACCTGTTTCCTGTGCGAGCTGTACTGCCCGGCCGACGCGCTCTACGTCGACCCTGACTGCGAGCACCCGGAAGCGGTCGACGAGCAGCATGTCCTCGCCACCGACTGGCCGGCCCAGTACCGCCGGGACTCGGGCTGGGGGAAGAACCGGGACCGGCACCCCAACGAGGTCTGGTACAT
Organism: Streptosporangiaceae bacterium; assembly: GCA_050012355.1. Classification (GTDB taxonomy): domain Bacteria; phylum Actinomycetota; class Actinomycetes; order Streptosporangiales; family Streptosporangiaceae; genus JBEKHI01. Next base: position 10,693 of record JBEKHI010000271.1, read on the forward strand.
GCACGAGATGGCGCGCGAAGCACTGGGCCTCCGCGCCCAGGTGGCCGAAACCGACATCGGTCCTGCCAGTGAGACGATGGGGGAGTGATCACTGGTGATGACGTTGACACCCTGCTCTTCGACATCCTCGGCACCGTGGTGGACGAGGCCGGGTCAATGCGCGCCGAGCTGGCGGCCGCGCTGAGCCAGGCAGGCGCGGGGCAGCAGGCACCGGCGCTGGCAGCGGCGTGGGCGCGGCGCTTCGATGCCCTGGTGCCCTCGATCAGCGAGGGCGCGCGGTGGCGATCCACCGATGACCTTAACGCGCAAGCCCTCGCCGATGTGCTGCGCGACGGCCCGCAACTGCCGGAAGCTACCGTCCGGCGGCTCGCACTGGCCGGGCACCGGCTCCGGCCCTGGCCCGACGCGCAGGACACGCTGCGCCGCCTCGCCCAGCAGTTCACCATCGTGGCATTGTCGAATGGCAACCTGTCGATGCTGACGGACCTGTTCGCGGCCGGCGGGCTCACCTGGCACTGCGTGCTGTCGGGAGAGATGGTGTACGCCTACAAGCCGGACCCCGCCGTATACCGGCTAGCGCTTGACCGGCTCGCGCTCGACCCGCGCCGGACGCTCATGGTCGCTGCCCATCCGTGGGATCTGCGCGCCGCCGCCGCCCTTGGGCTGCGCACCGCTTACATCGAACGCGAAGGTGAAGGTGCTCCGGAACCATCAGACGCGTTCGACCTCACCGCCCCCGACCTGGCTGGCCTCGCCGCGCGCCTGTGCGCGTTATGTCCGGATATTCAAGGTTGATTATCATCAAGTCATGTCAGGGCTCTCCGCACAGGAAGTTGCCGCCAGGCTCGGGGTAAAGCTCGACACCGTCTACGCCTACGTGAGCCGTGGAGTTCTCAGCGCCCGCCGAGAGCCCGGTTCTCGCCGCAGCGTGTTCGATGCGGCGGAAGTCGAGACACTGGCGCGGCGGGGACGCCCACGCCGGAGCAGCAGGCCTTCCGCACTCGATCTCGTCGTTGAGACCGACCTGACCACGATCGCCGACCATCGGATCCGCTACCGCGGACGCGATGCCTGCACAATGG
>JBEKHI010000272.1:0-11733 GCA_050012355.1 Streptosporangiaceae bacterium
GCCCGACCTGCGTCCAGGTCAGCTCCATGACCCGGGCCATCCAGCTCGGGTCGGTGAGCTGGCCTCCGATCTTGGGGTAGTGCGGGACGACTCGGCTGTCGAGGTGACATGGACCGGCATGTAGCGCGGTCGATGTCACATCGACAGTGCTGGTCAGACGAGCTTGGCTTCCAGGGTGATCTCGGGGATGCCTGCTAGGGCGCGGGAGACCGGGCAGCCCGCCTTGGCCTGCTCGGCGAAGGCGGTGAACTGCTCCTGATCGATGCCGGGCACCACCCCTTCGGTCACCAGGTGGGCCGCGGCGAGGGTCGGCGCGCCGTCGATGTTGCGCAGGTCGATGCGCGCGCTGGTGCGCACCGAGTCCGGCACGTGGCCGGCCTGGGCAAGGATGTTCGACAGCGCCATGCTGAAGCAGGCCGCGTGCCCGGCCGCGATCAGCTGCTCAGGGTTGGTGCCTGCTCCGTCGCCGAACCGCGAGGCGAACGAGTAGGCACCTTCGAAGACTCCCTCGCCTACGGTGAGGGTGCCCGAACCGTTCTGCACATCACCCCGCCACTCGGCGGAACCATTCCGTTGCGTCATGCCGTCCAGCTTTCCACATGTCATCCCGTCTCCTGGCCTCCGGTACCCGCGTGTGGTACGAGTGGCGTATATGGCGACTCCAGTGATCCTCGACTGTGACCCCGGACACGACGACGCGTTCGCGATCATGCTGGCGGCGGCCAATCCCGCGATCGACCTGCTGGCGGTGACCACCGTGGCCGGCAACCAGACGCTGGAAAAGACCACGCTGAACGCGCGCCGCATCATGACGGCGGCCGGCATCTCCGGAGTTCCGGTCGCCTCCGGACGCGACCGGCCGCTGCTCGCGCCGTTGGCCGAGGTGGCGGAGGGCATCCACGGCGAATCCGGCATGGACGGCCCGTCATTCGGCGAGCCGACCGTGCCGGTGGTGTCGACGGACGCAGTGGGCTTCATGCGGTCGATCATCGCCGCGCACGCTGATCCGGTGACGCTGGTCGCGACCGGGCCGTTCACCAACGTGGCGGCGCTGCTGCTCGCGTACCCCTCGGTGCCGTTGGAACGGATTGTGGTGATGGGTGGCTCGACGGAGCGCGGGAACATCACCCCGGCCGCGGAGTTCAACATCTACACGGACCCGGAGGCCGCGCAGATCGTGTTCGGCTCGGGGGTGCCGGTCACCATGGTCGGGCTGAACGTGACCCACCAGGTGCTGGCCACCCCGTCGGTGCTGTCGCGGATTAAGGCCCTCGATACCCCGCTGGGTTCGATTGCCATCGAGCTGCTGACGTTCTTCGCGGCCAGCTACCGGTCCGTGTTCGGCTTCGAATCGCCGCCACTGCACGACCCGGTAACCATCGCCTCGATCATCGATCCCGCAGTACTTGAGACCGTCTCGGTCCCGGTAACTGTCGAACTCGCCGGCGCAGCGACCCGCGGCGCCACCGTCGTCGACCTAGACCGGGTAACCGAAGCCACCCCGAACGCCGACGTAGCGGTAGGCGTAGACGCCGACCGCTTCTGGGACCTGATGATCACCGCCATCCGCGACCTCGGCTAGCCGCCAGACACGCAACGATGGCCCATCGCCAGGCGGGCGGTGGGCCATCGGCGGGGGTGGATCAGGCGGCGCGGACTAGGGATGCGCGGGCGGTGCTGCGGGCGGCGCCGGCCTTGGCGGCCAGGATCCCGGTGCGGGCCAGCATCATCGCGACTGCCATGAAGATCAGGCTGTCGGTCAGGCCGGCGACGGTGATGTGCTCGGTCATCCCCCACCGGTCGATCTGGGCGGCGAAGGTGTGAGTCGATCCGTAGGCGAAGTACAGCCGGCCAGCCACCACCGCGATCCACAGCAGTGCGTACGACAGCCCGGCGTGGGAGACGACCTTGCCGCCCTCGACGCGGACCCGGATCAGCGCCGCGGCCAGCACTCCGAGCGCCAGGCCAGCGGCAATGCCGGCCAGTTCGAGCAGCAGGCCGTTGCCTGAGGTGGCGACCGCATCGAGGAAGATCGGGACGACAACGGCGACCGCGATGAACGGGCGCAGCAGCCGCATGGCTCCGACCTTGCGCCGGCCCAGGTCACTGGCCAGCACCGAGACGAGAATGACGAGGTTGAGGATGACGACGCTGCTGCTCATTTCGGGTTCTCCTTACCGGTTGTTATGGCAGCAACGCTACGGAGCAGGCCCCGGCCCCCGCGTCAGCCCGCGGCTTGACCTCAGGTGGATTGAGCCGTCTCCACCCAGTTAGGGTGGAAAGGTGAGTTGGGGTCTTTATGGCACTTATCTGATATTCGTCGTCCTCTTGGTGCTGGCTCCCGGACCGGACACCACGGTGGTCCTGAAGAACTCGCTCGCCGGTGGTCGTCGGGCCGGGATTGCCAGTTTGCTCGGAGTCTCCTTCGGTGGCGCCGTCCAGGGGACCGCCGCGGCACTCGGCGTCGGCGAGCTGATCACCCGATCGCAGCCGCTCTTCCTCACCATCCGCTACATTGGCGCGGCATACTTGTGCTGGCTGGGGATCCAGGCGTTCCGCGCGGCACGGCGCGGGAAGGGACTGGACCTAGAGTCGGTACCCGCCGAACCGGGCCGAGGCCGGGTAGCTCGCTGGTGGTTGCAAGGGGCGCTGTCCGACCTCACCAACCCGAAGGTACTCGCGATGTACCTGTCGGTGCTGCCGCAGTTCCTCACCCGGGGGCACGCCGACGTCGGGACCGCGCTGCTGCTCGCCTGGACCGTGGTCGTACTCGGCACGATCTGGCAACTGGTCGTGGTGGCGCTGGTGCACCGAATGCGCGACTGGCTCCGCTCCCGGCGGGTCCGCGCCACCATGGACGCCGCCACCGGCACCGCCCTGGTCGGCTTCGGCATAGCGCTCGCCGTCGACAGATAACGGTTACCGCGGGCGGAGCCCGTCCATGAGCACCGAAACGTAGGCCTCAGCGAGCTGAGGTGACGCTGAAGGCGAGCGGGCGATCGCGTAGGTCATGTCGCTGATCAGGACCATCGTCATGCTCGGATCGATGTCGGTTCGTATGGCGCCGCTGTCGCGCGCTCGATTCACGATCTCGGTGCCCGCCTTCGTCAGCGCGGCCCGCTGAGCCGTGGTGGCCGGCAGGTCCAGGTCTCTGAGCTGCTCGCTGATCATCCAGTGGCCGGACTGGAACGCGATCAGCTCCACCAGGAAGCATCGCATGGCGTCCTGAGCGCTCATCTCGGCCTGCAGGTCCCGGGCTCGCTGGATGACCGGTTCGAGCAGATCCGCCACGGCGACGTCGATGAGGGCGTCCTTGCGGCCGAAGGTTCGCACCACGGTGGCCGCACCGACGCCGGCCTTACGAGCGATCGTTTCGACGGTGATGGCGGCGGCGCCTTCTGCGAGCAGCGTCTTGGTCGCCTCAAGCACGCGTTCCCGGTTACGGACGGCGTCCGCCCGGCGGCGCGGATCGCCGTTGTCGGCGCTGGGAGTTGACATCTGGAATGGGCATTCCATATCGTGAAGGATAACTGAAATAGACGTTCCAGTTATCGTAGACGACTCGGCGAGGGCCGACAAGGCAGGAGCGGACATGAACGAGCGGATTCTGATCTCAGGGTCAAGCATCGCGGGACCGACTCTGGCGTTCTGGCTGGCTAAGTACGGATTCCGGCCGACCGTGGTGGAGCGCGCGCCCGGGATCCGGGTCGGCGGCAACGGGGTCGACGTGCGCGGGCAGGCGGTCGAGGTAACCGAACGGATGGGGATCCTGCCGGACGTCCGGGCCGCGGCGGCGGACGTCATCGGCACATCGTTCGTCAACGGCGCCAACCGCCGCGTGGCGCACATCGACCTGCAGGCCATCCAGCGGAAGTACGGCGGCGGCGAGGTCGAGATCATGCGCGGCGACCTATCGGCCATCCTGTACGACGCGACCAAGCTGGACGTCGAGTACATCTTCGACGACTCCATCCGCACTCTGGACCAGGACGACGACGGCGTGACGGTCGCCTTCGAACGCGGCGCGACCCGCCGGTTCGATCTGGTGGCCGGCGCGGATGGCCTGCACTCCGCGGTCCGGCGGCTGGCCTTCGGCCCGGAATCGCAGTTCACCCGGTACCTGGGGTATTGCGGGGCATTCGCCGAGGCAGACCCGGCGCTGGGCGCGGACCGCTGGATGACCCTGTACAACCTGCCGGGCAAGGCAGCCGGCATCTACCGGTCAGGTAACCACAGCGGGGCGAAGGCGTATTTCGGGTTCCGCCAGCCAAGCCTGCCGAGCTACGACTACCGGGACATCGAGCAGCAGAAACAGCTGCTGAGCGACGCATTCACCAGCGTGTCGTCATGGCGGGTTCCGCAACTGCTAGCCGGCGCCCTGTCCGACCCGGACTTCTACTTCGACTCATTGAGCCAGGTACGGATGCCATCCTGGTCATCGGGACGGATAACCCTGGTCGGCGACGCCGCGCACTGCGCCTCCCCGGTGTCCGGCGGCGGAGCGATGCTAGGCCTCATCGGCGCCTACCGGCTCGCCGGAGAGCTAGCCGCGGCCGACGGGAACCACCACGTCGCGTTCCGCCGCTACGAAGAGGGTCACCGGCCACTGGTCGAGCGAAGCCAGTCGAATCTCTTCATCGGCATGGTCGCCCCCAAGAGCCGCGTCGGCATCTGGGGCCGGAACACGATGGCCCGGTTGCCACTGATCGCCGCGATGGCGGGGCTGGAACGCCGTCTGCAGCCCAAAGCCGAGCCGCTGCCGGACTACTCGCGGCAACGTGCCGCCCGGGCCTAACGACTGCGGCCCGAGGATCACGGTTAGCAGACGGGGCAGGGTGCGCTCGAAGATGGAGTCGGGATCCAGGTCGGCCGGGGCGCCGCCAGCTGAGGCGAAGACGCCGGCCAGGTTCGGGTAGGCGCCGGTAGCAACGGCCTGCCCGAGGAAGACGCCCAGGTCGGCCGCGGTGCGCGATGCACTCGCGGCCTGGTTGGCCTCGAACTGGGCGAACTGGTGCAGGAAGCTGTTCGTCAGCGCGAACAGTTCCATCTTGATGTTGCCCGGGATGTCCTGATCGGCCAGGATGCCGAGGAAGTACTCGAGCTGGCGTAGCGAGTTCGGGCCTATCGACAGCCGGGTGGACACGAGCGTGGGCACCCAAGGATGCCGCCGCAGCACCGCGAGCCCCTGCCGCGCGAACTCGGCGAGATCAGCCCTCGCGTCCCCGGCAGGCCGCTGGGGAAGTTCCCACTCCCCGGCCACCGCGTCCAGCATCAGGTCGAACAACTGCTCCTTGCTGGGCACGTAGTTGTACAGCGACATCGCGCCAGTGCCGAGCACGCCCGCCACCTTGCGCATCGATACCCCGGCCAGTCCCTCGGCGTCGGCCAGCGCGACGGCGACCCTCGCGATCTCCGCGCGAGAGTGCGCGGGCGCGGGGCCGCGGGCACCGCGTTCTGGACGCAGCCAGATCAGCTCCGGGTCAGCCATGGCTCAAGAGTCTAAAGAACACGGAGGCGTTACCTTCCCCCGCCGTCACCTTCCTGCCGGTAGAACGGACTTGAGCTCTTGTTGAAGATGAGGACAATCACGGCCAGGCCGACCAGCCAGATGACTACGCCGACGATCAGCGAGCCAGCGGAACGCACCGCGCCAATCGAGAGGATCAGGCTCAGGGTGCTGATACCGAGCAGCACCGCCGAGACGATCCTGGCCCAGTTCAGTCCTCGGCCGTTTGCCCATGCCATCCACAGCCAGGCGGCTATCGCGATCACCGCGCCGATTACCAGGATGCCGGTACGGACGTTCTCGGCGTTGTGCAGTTGCCGCAACGTGTAGAACGGGTGCGCCCGGCGGATGGACGCTCTGAGGCTGCCCCTGGTGAGCAGCGCGACGATCAAGGCGACCACTTCGATCGCCGCGCCTAGGTACATGAGCCTGATGGCGGTGAGCACGGTACGCGGTGGCTGGAGACGCTCAACCCGCTGCGGAGGTTCCGAGGCCCGATACGGCTCGTACATATTGTCCCCCTAGGTGGATGAGCCAGAATACTGCCGCGGGGTCTGGGAACGGAAGCTGCTGCCGAGTTCGGCGCCGAGTCCGTAGTAGTGGCGGAAGTTGTAGATGAGCGGACTCCACCGGGCCGGGTCGATGTGCTGAGAGCCGGGCACGACGATGCGCGGGTCGGCGTGCACCTTGAGAACCTCAGCCTGAACGATGAGGAATTCTCCGGTGGCCGCGGGCCGCACGTCGGTGGCGCGGGCCTCGAACTGGAGCGGGCATTCGGCGACCCGAGGCGGCCGGACCAGCTCAGACGGCTGGGGCCGTAGCCCGGCTGCGGCGAACTTCGCCGACTCGAAGCGGAAAGTGCCTTGCTTGTGCTCAGGCACCGGGCTGCGCCCGGTCAGCGGGGCGAGCCGTTCGACCGCCTGCCACTGCGCCGGTGCGGGCACGTTGATCACCAGGTCCTGACGATCGCGGAGATTCTGGGCGGTCTGGCCGCCGGTGCCCAGACCCAGGACGATCACCTGGCCCAGTGCCCAGGCCGAGGACATGGGCGCGAGGTTGGCGGAACCGTCTTCGTTCTCTGTCGACAGGAGCACGACCGGTGTCCCGAAGTACAGGATGCTCGGCGTTATGGTCACGTGGCCTGCGGGTGGCTGGTCGATCATGCGGCCGACGATAGGGCGAAGACACTTCGGCGTGAGACGAAACGGGACGCGCCAGCGGCTCATCGACGTCTTCTCCCGGGTTAGCGCACTCTGACCGCCCGATATACCGGATATTTCCGGTGGCTGAGGTGCGCGAACCCGGGAGAAGATGCGCGGCCCCCGGTTTCGGCTGCCGCGCGGCCCCGGTTTCGGCTGCCGCACGGGGAGCCCGGTTGGCTACGGCGCGTCGACGGGCACCACATTGGCGACCTACGCGGTCGCGAACCAGCGGGACAACGCCTGGGCTCTCACGCTCTTGACGGAGGGATTACTGAGGACTAGCGTCTCCATCAAAATGAATAAGAAACTTTACTATTTATACTCAAGGGGACCAAACATGAGACGACGAAAGGCAACCCTCCTGACCGCGCTGGCCGCCAGCACCACCGCGCTGCTCACCCTCGCAGCCACCGCAGCCGGCGCCAGCACCACCGCCACCGCCGGTACCGGCTCCGGCACCACCGGCAGCAGCAACAACAACAACAACAACAACAACAACGCCGCAGGCTCCCGACCGCTGCCCTACCAGGTCTTCGCTCCCTATTACGAGATGTACGACACCAGCACCGACCTCGCCACGCTGTCGCAGCAGTCCGGCTCCCGGTACCTGTCGCTGGCGTTCCTGCAGACCGCGACGCCCGGATCCTGCACCGCCTACTGGGACGGCGACACCACCGAGCCGATCGCCACCTCGAGCTACGGCGGCGACATCGCGGACATCCAGGCGCACGGCGGCAACGTGATCCCGTCGTTCGGCGGCTACGCGGCCGACACCACCAGTACCGACATCGCTGACAGCTGCACGAGCGTCCCGGCCATCGCCGAGGTGTACGAGAGCCTCATCACCACCTACCACGTGCCCCGCATCGACCTGGACGTCGAAGCCGACTCGCTGACCAACACGGCCGGGATCAACCGGCGTAACGAGGCGATCGCGCTGACGGAGCGGTGGGCGGCGGCGCACCACCGGCGGATCCAGTTCTCCTACACCGTGCCTACGTTCCCGACCGGCCTGACGTCCTCCGGGCTTGCCGTTCTGCAGAACGCCATCGCCGACGGCGCCAGGATCAGCACCGTGAACATCATGACGTTCGACTACTACCTCGGCACCGAGCAGGACATGGTGGCCGACACCGAGAGCGCCGCCGACGCGTTCTTCGGCCAGCTGCAGACGCTCTACCCGAGGGCGACAGCCCGGCAACTCTGGCACATGATCGGCTTCACGGAAATGCCCGGCATCGACGACTACGGCCCGGACGAGACCTTCTCCACCGCCGACGCGGTCACGATCCTGCACTGGGCGCAGCGGCAAGGGCTAGGGCTTATCTCGTTCTGGGCGCTGCAACGCGACAACGGCGGTTGCCCGGGCACCAAGGGCGCCGGGACCTGCTCCGGCGTGAGCCAGCCGACGTGGTACTTCAGCCACGTATTCGAGCACTTCACGAGCTAGTCCACCAAGCGTGCCTGGTCACCCAGCGAGCAACCGTCCGCCGGCGTGACCAGGTCCGCTACTGCTCGGGTGGTGCTTCGGCTAGTTCGCTGAACAGCTCGGCGTAGTCATAGGCGTGCTCGGGTTTCGCGCGCACCGCCGCGTCGATCATCGCGGCGTCCTTGCCGACGAGAATCCGCCAGGTCCCCGATCGCACGCCGTCGAGGATGATGGTCGCGGCTTCGGCCGCGCTGAGCGGCGCCTTGTCGCGGAACTCAGTGTTCGCCCGCACGAGCATCTGGCGCAGCTCATCCACGGGTGCGCCCTCGGCCAAGACACCGGCCCGGATCAGATCGGCGCGGACCCTGGGCGGGATCAGCTCTTCCACCTGGGCGTCGCTCATGTCCTCGGGCGCGGGCAGGCCACGGGCGCGCAGGCTATTGACGATAATGTCGGTGCCCACGTGCCCGGGCAGCACCAGGGCGACCCGGACCTGGGGCGCGTTGACGCGCAGGTCCTCGATGAGCGCCTCGGTGAAGCCCCGCACCGCGAACTTGGCCGTGCTGTAGGCGGAATTCGGTCCGCCTGGGCCCAGTGACGCCCAGAAGCCGTTCACGCTGCTGGTGTTGACCAGGACGCCGTCACCGCTCGCGATGAGTGCCGGCAGGAACACGCGGGCGCAGTTGTACACGCCCTGCCAGTCAACGGCGAACGTGCGCTCCCAGACCTCCCGGGGGCTGGTGACGAAGCTCTCCCCGCCACCGATACCAGCGTTGCTGAAAACCAGGTCGACATGGTCGCTGGCGTGCTGTTCGAGCAGCTCATCACGGAACAGCAGGACCTGGGCTTCGTCGGAGACATCACAGACACGGCTGGTAACCCGGACGCCGGATGGCGCGGCCGCCCACGCCGTGGACGCGGTCACCGCGACCGCGTCCGAGTTCAGGTCGCAGGTCGCGACCGAGCACCCCTGCGCCGCCAGCTGACGGACAAGCTCGCGGCCCATTCCGGAGCCGCCACCGGTCACCACCGCGAGCTTGCCCGTGAATGAGTCCACAGCCATGATGGTTACCTGTCGTGCCAGCGTGCGTCAACGGTCCAGGGTGCCTGTAGCTCGACGACCCGCCGGGTCGCGTAGTTCATCTCCGCGACGGTCAGCCGGATCCGCCGCCACGCTCCGCGGAGCCGCCCCTGGCCGGCGAAGGTGACCAGCTGTGTCGTCGTAGGCTGAATTTCCTTGTGGGTAAGTTGTGCGGACATTGCCTTGTCCTATCTGCTGGGATCTGGCCGGGTTTCCCGGCCCTCATCCACAGGTTCGCCCGCCAAGCCAGGTCCGCGGCAGGGGTCGAATTACCCCTCTTGGCGCCAGTCCAGGGCCGGGGTGGAATCACCCATACCTTTAAACCAGGCCGACGCCGAGGGCGAGGCGGGTGAGGTCGGCGCGACGCCGGCACCCGGTCTTGTCGCGGATACGGTCCAGGTGCGAGCCGACCGTGCGCACGCTGATGTATAGCTGGGCCGCGATCTGAGCGTCGGTATGCCCCCGGGCGACCAGGGTGATCAGCTCCCGTTCCCTGGGGCTGAGCCGGTCCGCGCCCGGTGGCGCGGCTGGCGGTTGCGGATCCGCGGCGGTGAGGATGAGGGCGTACTCGGCCGCGGTGGCCAGGCTCATCGCTTTCCCGCGTTCCTCGGCCGTTCGCGACTGAGCGGGCCCGAGCGCGCGCCGGGCTTCACGCAGGGATCCCTGCCGCTGGAACCAGCCCTCCGGCACACCAGGGTGCGACGGCACCGAGAACCCATCGCGCCCCTGGATCACGACCACCGCCGCCCATATCGTGACGGCCTCGGCGCAGCGCCCGGTCCAGGCGCACAGGTACCCGCAGCAGTCCAGGTCGTCGATCAGCCGTGCTCGTGAGCCGGTCCGCAGGGCGGTCTGGAGCCCCTCCCGTAGGTGCGCGGCGGCGTCATCGAAACGCTCCGAGTTCAGGTCGAGAACCACCATCTTCTCCAGCAGGTTCCCCAGGCTCCACAGGTCGCCCGCCTCCCGGGCACCGGCCAGCCCCGCCGCACAGACCCGCTCGGCACCGGTCGCGTCGCCCGCGTTGATCAGCACGGTCGTCAGGATGTGATCGCACACCCGGGCCGTCGGGCCACGCTTGCCGGCCGTGAGCCGCTCGGCCAGCTGGGCCATCTGCACGGCCCCTACCCGGTCGTCGACGGTGCAGGCGACTAGGCCGAGGACCGCCAGGGACAACGCCTCGGCGAGCGGGTGATCACCCTCGCGGGCGACAGCCAGGGAACGACGGGCGTCCTCGGCCGCCTCGGCGATCCGGCCCATGGTCAGCAACGTAGCCGACCGGCCGCACAGGCACCTGGTCACGAGCGGGACCGGACTCTGGTCTCCGATGGCGTCGCGGACAGCGGTGAAGTGGCGCAGCGCCCCGGCCGGATCAGCCGAATCGAGCGACGCCTGCCCGAGCCAGCTGTGCCCGATGCACCACGCGTCACTGCCCGCGGCGGCGCGGTCGACGACCTCCCGTAGCAGAGCCAGCTGACCCGCCATCCGGCCCCGGGCCCGCCACCACCAGGTCAGCGCGACCGCCAGCCGCGACGCCACGGCCGCATCATGCTCCCTGGCCCAGTCCAGCACCTGGCGGGTCGTGGCGTCCTCGGCATCGAGCCACCGGGCAGCGGCCACCTCGTCGATCTCAACCGTCAGCCCCGCCGACGCGGTCTCGGCCACGCCCAGCGCGTACCCGGCCAGCGCGGCGGTCACGACCTCGCCCTCGCCGGCCTCGGCTAGCAACCCCGCCCCGTAGGCCCGCAGCGTCTCCAGCATCACATACCGGACCCGGCCATCCGGACCAGCCCGCGGCGGGACCAGCAACGAGCAATCCACTAGGTGCAGCACGGCCGAGCTAGCCCCAGCCCCCGCGACCGCTTCGGCCCCGTCCAGCGTGAACGGCCCGGGAAATACCGACACCGCGCGGAATACCCGCCGCTCGTGTTCAGCCAGCAGCTGGTAACTCCACTCCACGGTGGCCGCCAGCGACCGGTGCCGGCCCGGTGCCAGCCGGTCCCCGGAATCCAGCAGGGTGAACCGGTCATCGATCCGGTCCAGCAACTGCGCCACGCCCAGCGCCTCGACCCGCGCCGCCGCGAGCTCAATCGCCAGCGGCATCCCGTCCAGCCGCGCCACCAGCCGCCCCACCACCGGCGCGGTCTCCCCGTCCAGGGTGAAACCCGCGTCAGCCCGGCGGGCCCGCTCCGCGAACAGCGCCACCGCCTCCGACCCGCCAGCCTCCGCCGGGTTACCTGGATCCGGCAGGGTCAGCGGCGCCAGCCGGAACCGTGCCTCCCCCGCCACCCGCAAGGGCTCCCGGCTGGTGGCCAGCACGCGCACGTCATCGGCAGCGAGCAGCAGCCTGCCGCACAACTCCGCCGCCGCGCCGATGACGTGCTCGCAGTTGTCCAGTATCAGCAGGAGCTGCCGGCGGGCCAGCACGTGCGCCACGCCATCGGCTGCCGCCACGCGCAGGTCACGGATTCCCAGCGCCGCCGCGACCGCGGCCGCCACCTGCGCCGGATCCCGCACC
>JBEKHI010000273.1:0-23006 GCA_050012355.1 Streptosporangiaceae bacterium
TGATCACCTCGAACAGAGGGGCGCGGCGGGGACGGCGCAACCGGGTGATACCGCACCAAATCGCTCGGCCGCGACGACACGCCGAAAACTCACGTTGTTCTGAAACGTTTCCGGAGCGCCTGCGACGGGCCATCGCCGGGGTCGCGAGGAAGGGCGCCCGAGGGATTAATCCCGATATAGCGGACACTCGGTGCGGGGGCTAGCGGCCGACGGCGTAGCCTTGCATGCCGCGCGGGTTGGCCGCGGCGTAGAGCACACCGCCGCGGCGGGCGACGGCGCTGACCCGGCCGAGCGACCACGGCGGCTGCACGGTGACATCGTGTCCCCGGGCACGCAGCGCGGCTACCACGTCCTGACCGCTTCGCTCCTCGATGTCCAGCGCGCGCGGGTAGGACTCCCGCGGATAGAACGAGGACGGCATATGCCGCGAATGGAACGACGGGAAGTCGATCGCTTCTTGAAGGTTCATCCCGAAATGCAGGTGATTCAGGAAGAAAGCGAGCGTCCACTGGTCCTGCTGATCGCCACCGGGCGAACCGAACGCCGCGTACGGCTCACCGTCGCGCAGGGTCAGCGTCGGCGTCAGCGTGGTGCGCGGCCGGCGCCCCGGCGCTAGCGTCGAAGCGAGCCCCGGGGTAAGGGTGAACATCTGCGCCCGGGTCCCCAGGCAGAAGCCAAGCGACGGGATCACCGGCGAAGATTGCAACCAGCCGCCGCTTGGCGTCGCGGTAACCACATTGCCCCATTTGTCCGCCACGTCGAGGTGGCACGTATCGCCCGCGCGGGCCTGGCCGAGACGTCGCGTCGGCTCGCCGGTCGCCGGATCGAGCGAGACGGCTCTCCCGTCGAGCGGCGCCGCTCCGGACGGGCCCTCGACAGCGAACTCGCCCGTCGCGTAGCCGGGCAACCGTGGCTCGCGCCCGCCCGGGCTGCCGGGCAGCAGGTCGCCAGAGGCGGTCTCGCCGATCAGCTTGCGTCGCTGCGCGTTGTAGTCGTCGGATAGCAGCGCCGCCATCGGCACGTCGGTGAAGTCGGGGTCCCCGTACCAGGCCTCCCGGTCCGCGAACGCGAGCTTCGATGCCTCGACCACCAGGTGAATGAACTCTGTGCTACCGGGCTCCATCACGTCCAGGTCGAACCCGGACAGCAACGCGAGTTGCTGCAGGAACACTGGCCCCTGACCCCACGGACCCGTCTTGCACACGGTCAGCCCGCCGTAGTCGTAGGTCAGCGGCGATTCGAGCCGCGGATGCCACGCCGCCATATCGTCAGATGTCAGGAAACCGCGGTGCGGGTCGCCGGTCACGTCCATCACCGAGGTCCCCGCGAAATCACCGATCGCCTCGGCCACGAAACCCTCGTACCAGGCCCGCCGGGCCGCGTCGATCTGCTCGTCGCGGTCAGCCGAGGCCGCCTCGGCTTCCGTGAGCACCCGCGCGTAGGTCCGTGCCAGCCCCGGATTGGCGAACAACGACCCCGGCACCGGGACCGACCCATCGGGCAGGTATACCTCGGCCGACGAGTGCCAGTGCGACTGGAACAGGTCGGCCACGCTCGCGATACCCCAGGAGACGGCGGGGACCAGCGGATATCCGGCCCCGGCGTACTCGATGGCGTAGCTGAGAACGTCCCGCAGGGGCAGCCGCCCGTATTCGCGAAGCAGCAGCATCCAGGCGCCGAACGCACCCGGCACGCAGGCCGCGAGCAGTCCGCTACCCGGCACCAGGTCCAGCCCAAGATCGGCGAAAGCGGCCAGCGACGCCCCGGCCGGGGCCACTCCCTGCCCGCACAGCACGAACGTCTCGCCGCGCCTGGCGTCATAGCCGATAACCGGGACCTCTCCGCCGGGACCGTTCAGGTGCGGCTCGACGACCTGCAGGGTCAGGCCAGTCGCGACCGCCGCGTCGAACGCGTTGCCGCCCTTTTCCAGGACCGCCATGCCAGCCGCCGAGGCAAGCCAGTGCGTGGACGCCACCATGCCGAAGGTCCCGGCAAGCTCCGGCCGGGTCGTGAAGGTCATACCCACCATCATGGGTAAGCGCGCGCCTGACGCAACAACCACCCCACGTCAATTACTCTTCGTAGCGATACGGCTACCCATGGGAGGGGTCATCAATGAGAGGCGCGCTACTGATGGCCGCGGCTGGCGGAGCGTTGCTGCTCGCCGGATGCGGTTCCTCTGGCACGCACCAGGCCAGCGGACAGGCCATGCGCACCCCGGTGACATCGGCGAGCGGCGGCGGAGCCGGCGCGGGCACGGGGACATCGGCGAGTCCGTCGGCGAACTCGTCCGCGACCGGTAGCAAGGCGGCCGCCAGCCCGTCCGGGACGGCGGCCATGTGCCTGGCGAGCGCACTGACCCTGAACCTCAACGACAGCCAGGGTGGCGGGGCGGCTGGCAGCACCTATCTCCCGCTGGACTTCACCAACTCCTCGCGTTCGTCGTGCGAGCTGTACGGGTTCCCAGGTGTCTCGTTCGTGACCAGCGCCGGCGCGCAGATCGGGGCGCCCGCCAGCCGGGCCACCGAGTACGGCAAGGTCAGGATCACCCTCGCCCCTGGCAAGTCCGCGCACGCGTGGCTGCAGGTCGCCGACGCGCAGAACTACCCCGATTCCACCTGCCAGCCGGCGACCGCCAGCGCGCTGCGTGTGTACCCGCCGGAAAACACGGCCGCGCGGTATGTGCAGCACTCGTTCGCCGCCTGCCGGTCGATGTCCGCGCCGATTCTCACTGTCACTCCGTTGCGAGCCGGCCGCGGTACCCAGGGTGCAATCCCATAGGAAACCGGTAACGTCTGACAGCATGAGTGACCTGAACGAGCGGATCCGCGCCGTTTGTAACCTGAACGTCGCGGAGATGCGTGAGTACGGCGGGCGGCATGAGTACGACGGGACTCCGCAGGACCTGTCCCCCGCAGGAGTCCGTACGGGACTCGCCGCGCTAGCCGCGGCCCAAGAGACCGGAACGCCGCTAGCCGATTCGTACGACGAGGCGCAGCTACGGACGTTCGAGGACGCGCAGCTGGTCATCTTCGGCGAGCTGGAGTTCCACCGGCGCAACCCGGTGCTGCACCTGTCCGAGATGGATCTGTCCGGTTACGACAAGGACTACGCCCCGGCCGCCGAGCGAGCCGCGGCCCGGAGCAGGCACCTAGCCGCCTGGCCACGGCTGGCCGAGGCGGCGATCGAGGCGCTGGACCGGGTCCCGCCGGGGGGTCGTCCCCCCGGGCAGGCACAGTGGCCGACGCCGATCCAGCGGCGCGCGAAGCGGCCCTCGCCGCCCATGCCAGGCTTGTCGCGCACATCGAGCACGCCGCGGCCGAGGGCGACCCCGATCCCGCGCTTGGCGGCCCCGCGCTCGCCCGGCTGATGTCCGCGATCGAGGGGACGCCGGTAGACCTCGGTGTGCTAGCCGGGCATGCAGACGCGGAACGCAACCGGCTGCTCGGCCTGCTCGCCGAGTCCTGCGCGAAGATCGACCCGTCGCGTCCGGCTCTGGAGGTATCCCGCGAGCTGGTACAGGACCATCCGGACAACGCTGGGGTACTTGAGGCGGCCAGGTACTGGACCGAGCGGGTTATCGAGTTCACTCGTGAGAAGGACCTGGTCCCCTACCACGACGGCGTGTGCCTGGTCGGGCCCGCGCCCGAGTCGCGGCGCTGGGCGGTGGCGATGATCTCGCCGGTGGCGCCCGGTGAGCCTGACGGGCCGTCGTGGTATCACATCACCCCGGCCGATGACTCCTGGCCAGAGCAGGAGCAGGAAGAGTGGCTGGAGATGTTCAGCGCCACCACGTTGCCCGGCATCACCGTGCACGAGGTAGCGCCGGGGCACTTCTCGCACGGACTGGCGATCCGCAAGGCCCCGACCGACGTCCGCCGGATCTTGCCGTCGCCCGCGTTTGTCGAGGGCTGGGCGCACTACGCCGAGGAACTGGCCGTGGAAGAGGGCTTCGAATCAGCTGACCCGAGGTTCGAGATCGGGATCTGGCTGGAGGCACTGGTCCGGGTCACCCGGCTGGCCTGCGCGATCGGCGTGCACTCCGCGGGGATGAGCGTCGAGGAAGCCGCCCGGCGGTTCGAGGCCGACACCCACCTGTCCGGTCCCGCCGCGCTGTCGGAGGCCAGGCGCGCGACGTTCGACCCCGACTACGGGCGTTACACGTGGGGCAAGCTGGAGATCATGCGGCTGCGCGAGCAGGCCCGCAAGGAGTGGGGCGCCGGATTCTCACTGCGCCGGTTCCACGCGGCGCTCTTCGAGCTCGGCTCTCCAGTGCTGGGTCTCCTCGGGACGGCAATCGAGCGGGGGTAGCCTGGTTGCCATGCGTTGGGTCAAGATAGCGGCGGGCTGCGCGCTCGCGGTGCTGGCGATCACAGGTTGTTCCGCGGCGAGCGCGAGCTCGGCGGCCCCGTCAATCGCCATCCCCAGCGCGTACATCAACCTGCCCTCGGGCGACACGACGTACGGGTACCTGGACATCAGGGACAACGGCGCCGCCGATGAGCTGGTGTCGGTGACCACCAGCGTGGGCGGCAAGGTCACCTTCGTCGCCCCGGAGCAGCGGGACGTCCAGCCGGTCGTCATGCACACGGTCACCGAGATCCCGATCGCCGCCGACGCGATGACCCAGCTGGTGCCGAACAACTACCACCTGGTGATAACCGGGGCCGGCCACATGACCGCTGGAAAAGACATCACGCTGACGCTAACGTTCGCCCGCGGCGGCAAGGTAACGATCCTTGCCCTGGTAACCAACCCGGAAACCGGCGGCAGCGGCTACTTCCTCAACTGACGCCCGTCCCGCCTAGGCATCGATGTCACATTGACGCCCATAGAAGGGCAGCGATGAGTCATCGATGCCCCTCGTGGGCTTGCGCGCGGCCGCCCGCCCGGTCACGGGGCGTTAGACTCCGTGTGTGGATCGTGACGTCGTGGTGCAGAGCCGGAGTCAGCTGTGGTTCTTGTTGGCGGAGGCGGCGCAGCTTGAGCACATGATCATGTGCCAGTACCTGTTCGCCGGGTTCTCGATCCGGGATGCCTGGGAGTTCACCGGCGATCAGGCCGACGCCGTCAAACGGTGGCGGGCAGAACTGGCTGACATCGCTGTCCAGGAGATGCTGCACCTCGCGCTGGTGGCGAACCTGATGTCGGCCACCGGCGCGGCCCCGACCTTCACCCGGCCGAACTTCCCGCACACCTCGGGGTATTTTCCCGGCTGCTTTCAGTTCCGGCTGCTGCCGTTCGGGGAGCAGGCCGTCACCCACTTCCTGTACCAGGAGCGACCGGAGGGCCTTGACCTGGCGGACGCGGATGTCTGCGCCCATCCGGCTGTCCCGGTACCCGAGCCGGTCAGCGAGATTGAAGAGTTTCCGCGGCCGCAGGAGTTCAATACCATCGGGCAGCTGTACCGCGGCATCGAACTGGGCCTTGACCGGCTAACCGGTGTGCTCGGCGAGTCCGAGCTTTTCTGCGGCTCACCGCGCGCACAGATCACCCCCGAGCTGCTGAACTGGCCGCAGGTCATCCCGGTCACCGGTCTCGCGTCGGCGCGGCAGGCGGTCGACGAGATCATCGAGCAGGGCGAGGGCGCGCGCGGTGACTGGCGAGAGGCGCACTACGGACGGTTCCTGCGGATGCACGACGAGCTCATCGCGCTGCGCAGCGCGGATCCGGGATTCCAGCCCGCCCGGCCGGTGCTCGCGGTATACGAGCGGCAGCCCTATGACGTGCGGCAACCGCAGCCGATCGTTACCGACCCGCGGGCCCGTGAGACGGCCGAGCTGTGCAACCTCGGGTATGCCGCGCTTGAGCACCTGCTCACCAGGTTCTTCACCCATACCAACGAGACCGACGAACAGCTCGCCGTGCTCGCGACCACCGCCTTCTCCCTGATGAGCGATGTCATCGACCCGATCGGCCGGGCGCTCACCTCGATCCCCGCTGGGCCGGGCTATCCGGGTCAGACCGCGGGACCCGCGTTCGAGATGTACTACCCGATGCGGCCGGGCTCGCCCTGGCGGCACGCCGCTTGGACCGTGCTGCGTGAGCGGATCGCGCACCTGCGGGACCGGTGCCAGCAGAACCGCCCGGGCCTGGACGCGATCGCGACCGCTGGGGAACGGCTAGCCGAGACGACCAGTAAGCTCGCGGCGCACAGCTGACGGATCGCGTCCCTGGTGGCGTCGTCCTTCGGGGTGTAGACGCCTACGCGCAGGTCGCCGTGGCCGGCCGCGACGAGCTCGGTCCAGCCGAACGTCAGCTCCCCCGCCTTCGGGTGCAGGAAGATCCGGGTACGCGGCTCAGGCTCGGCCACCTCGTGCCGCTCCCATAGCTCGGTGAACTCCGGGGACAACCGGCTCAGCCTGGCGATGTCCTCTTCCCACTCCGGATCGCCGATGTGCGCACCGTAACCGGCGCGCAGCCGAGCGACCTGGTAGCGGACCTCGGTGTCGTAGTTGAGGAACTTATCCCTGGCGGCCGGCTCGGTGATCACGCACCACAGCAGGTTGCGGTGTACGCACGGCATCGCGTGCCAGTCGCGGAACACCTCGCGGTGCCCGTCATTGGACTCGTAGATGTCCAGCCTGCCGTTCATCACCACGGCGGGATTCGGGCTCAGCGACCTGATCAGCTGCCGCAGTTCATCGGGGACGGCCTCGGCCGAGACACCGGTACGCGACGGGGTCGCCTCGGCCAGCCGGTACAGGTGCCAGCGCTCGGCGGCATCTAGCCGCAGCGTCCTGGCCACCGCGTCGAGCACCTGGGTGCTCGCGTTGATGCTGCGGCCCTGCTCCAGCCAGGTGTACCAGGTAACCCCGACCCCGGCGAGCAGCGCGACTTCCTCCCGCCGCAGCCCTGGCGTACGCCGCCGGGCCCCGGCGGGCATGCCGAAATCCTCGGGCGACAGCTTCGCCCGCCGTGTCTTGAGGAACTTGCCCAGTTCCTCCCGGCGACGCTCGGCGACTTGTGGTGCTCGGGTGCCTGGTGCCTCGTAGGTGACCAAGGGACTTCCCCTCGTGGTGTCGACAGGATCTAACTTAATGGGCTCCACTGACATTCCGGGGGTCTGGGGGTCGCTCCCCAGGGAAACAGAGCGGGGGTCTGGGGGTCGCTCCCCAGAAAAACAGAGCGGGGGTCTGGGGGCCGCTCCCCAGAAAAACAGAGCGGGGGTCTGGGGGCCGTCTCGCGGAAAACAGAGCCGAGCCAGGTACTGGAGATACCAGCATCGGCACGCTCTCACCTGTTTCCGGCGCCCGCTCGCAGCATGGATCCATGTCTACGACAACGGAGACCACCGGGGCGGGTGTCCAGGCAGGGGTCCGCCGACCCTGGCTGATGCTGGTGGTGCTGCTGCTCGGCCAGTTCATGGCGCTACTCGATGTGACGATCGTGAATGTGGCGATGCCCACGATCAGCCGGTCCCTGCACGCGACCGGCACCGAACTGCAACTCGTCGTGGCTGGTTACACGGTGAGCTACGCGATGCTGCTGATCACCGGCGCGCGGCTCGGCGACATCTACGGCCGGCGCCGGGTGTTCCTCACCGGGGTTGCGACGTTCACGGTCGCCTCGCTGACCTGCGGGCTCG
Source organism: Streptosporangiaceae bacterium (assembly GCA_050012355.1). Taxonomy (GTDB): domain Bacteria; phylum Actinomycetota; class Actinomycetes; order Streptosporangiales; family Streptosporangiaceae; genus JBEKHI01. The sequence goes on from JBEKHI010000273.1 coordinate 7,589, forward strand.
CGCCTGGCATCGGGATACTGATCGCCGCCAGGTTCGTGCAGGGCGCGGGCGCCGCCGCGATGATGCCGCAGATCATGAGCGTGATCCAGCTGCGCTTCAGCGGCGCGTCCCGCGCGAAGGCGCTGTCCGCCTACACAGCCGTGCTGTCGTCTGGCTTCGTCGCTGGCTAGGTGATCGGCGGCGCACTGGTCACCGCCAACCTGTTCGGCGCGTCCTGGCGGCCGGTATTCCTGGTCAACGTGCCGATCGGCGCTGCCGTGCTCGTGCTCGTCCCGCGTCTGGTGCCCGCCGACGATGTGCCCGCGGATGACGGCCGCGCAGCACGACGGCTGGATGTCCTGGGACTAGCTATCGCCGTTATGGCCGTATTTCTTATTGTTCTTCCGCTTATGTTGGGCCACTCAGAAGGCTGGCCTGCCTGGGTGTTCGGCTGCGTGGGCTGCGGCGTGGTACTGGCGGTGGTGTTCCTTTACGTCGAACGGCGGGTGCCCGATCCGCTGCTCAACCTCGCCGTGCTGCGGTCGCCGGGGCTAGGTGCCGGGCTGGCCACCACCGCGGTGCTGATGGGCGCGTACGGCGGGTTCCTGTTCAGCTTCGCCCTGCACCTGCAGGGCGGGCTCGGCGACAGCGCGCTGCGGGCCGGGCTGACGTTCGCGCCGTGCGCGGCGGCGTTCGGACTGTGCGGCTACTTCTGGCGGCGGCTGCCAGCCCGTTCGCATCACCTGCTCACGCCGTTCGGCTGCCTGGTCGCCGCGGGCGGTTACGCGACGCTGGCCGTCGTGCTGCGTGACGGCTCGTCCGGCGGGCTCATTCTGCAGGTCTTGCTGATCGTGACCGGCGCGATGCTGGCCCTTGGTTTCAGCCCGCTGGTGACGCACTCGCTGGTGCAGGTGCCTCCCGAGCGGGCCGCGGACGCGAGCGGCCTGGTCACCACGACGATCCAGCTGAGCCAGGCGGTGGGGGTCGCGACGTTCGGCTCACTGTTCCTGACCCTGGATTCGCGTGGCCTGACCCCGGCGGTCTCCGGCCATGCGGTCGCGGTGACGCTGCTGTGGGCGGGCGTGGTCATGCTGGTGGCCGTCGTCACCGGCGTCTCCCTCGCGCGCACGGTGGCGTCGGCCCGCGGTTAAATGTTGGGTTAGGGCCCGATGCCGCACATTCCCAGGCGTTTGCGGCATGTTGCGGGTCCTGGATGCGGTTGGGGTGCGCCAGCAGGTCCCGCTGGTGGTTTGCGAACCGGGCATGCGTGTCATTTCGCCTCGCTGCCATGCCCGGCGATTGTGGTGGGTGCCGCCTTACCGAGCCTCTTTGCTGGGTAGTGCAGCACCCACCATGATCACTCGAACCCAGGGACAGTCGCGGCGGCCGACGCAACTGGGCGATAACCCGTCAAACCGGTCGGCGTGGCGACGCGCGGGGCACTGGCGTTGTCCTGGAATGCTGCCGGGCTGGCCAGGTGCCGTGCCCGAGGCGGGATGTGAACGACATCGAAGACGCATCGATGCTGTGACGGCAGCACCACCGATGTAGCCGGGATGGTCGCGTTCCTCGCCTCACCGCAGGCCGGTCACATCACTGGGCAGGTCATCCACGTGAACGGCGGGGCCTATTCCGGACGCTGACCGGGCGGCGGGCCGGGCGGCAGACCCGGCGGGCCGGGCCAGCAGGGTGAGGGCGGCGGGGAGCAGGACGCCGCGGACCACGGTGGCGTCGATGAGGATGGCCACCGCCGTCCCGACACCAAGGATCTTCAGGTCGACCAGGGAGAGCGTGGCGAACACCGAAAAGACCGCGACCATGATCAGCGCCGCGCTGGTCACGACGCCGGCGCTGCAGGCGATGCCCTCGGTGATCGATCCGCGCTCGCGGATCCTGGACAGGATGAACACGTGATAGTCCATGCTGATCCCGAACAGGAACACGAACATGAACAGCGGGACCCAGGAGATGACCCCGCCGAACGCCGTGTAATCCAGCGCTCCCTGCAGCCGCCCGTCCTGGAAGACCAGCGTGATCACACCGTACGCGGCGCCCACCGACAGCAGGTTCAGCACGATCGAGATCAGCGCGATCCGCACCGATCTGAAGGCCAGCATCAGCACCGTGAAGGCCAGGACGGCCACCACGGCGAGCACCAGCGGTGTCCGGTCGTGCAACTGGTGGGTGAAGTCGTAGGTCTCCGCGGTGTCGCCGGTCACCGCCCACGTCACGTCCGGCACGCGCCCGATCGTTTCCGGCAGCGTCGTATCGCGGAGCGTCGTCAGCGCCCGGTAGGAGACCGCGTCCTCCCCGCTGCCCGGCAGCGGCACGAACGCGAGCAGCCCCGCCCCCGCCCGCACCACGGTGGTCCCCGGCGCACGCCCCCGCAGCGCGTCGATTTCAGCGTGCAGGTGCGTGACCCCGGTACCGCTGATCACCACTTCCGCTGGTGACGCAGGTGTGCCAAACGACGCTTGGATGGTCTCCATGGTCCGCACCGCCGGCAGGCTGGCGGGGGCGTCGATGGCCGGCTGCGCGAACCGCATGCCGAGCGCCGGAGTGGCGAGGGCGAGCAGCGCGATCGCGGCGGCCCCGCCGAGCAGCAACGGGCGTCGCACCACCTGCCGGACCACGGCACCCCACAGCTTGGAGGGCTTCGCGGCGGCGCGGCGGCGGCCGAGGAACGGTATCTTGCCCCGGTCGGCGCGCGGGCCGAGCCAGGACAGCAACGCGGGCAGCACGGTCAGCGAGCCGAGTACCGCGATGCCGACGACCGCGATGGAGCCTAGTGATATCCCGGTGAATTCGTCGATCCCGGTGAGGAGCAGCCCGGAGAGCGCGATCATCACGGTGATCCCCGAGATGAGGATCGCTCGTCCCGAGGTGCGCGCGGCCGTGTTCAGCGCCTCCCCGTAGCTGGCCCCTCGCGCCCGTTCCTCCCGTTCGCGTCGCAGGTAGAACAGGGAGTAGTCGACCCCGACGGCCATCCCGATGACCAGCACCACCTCCGACGAGGCCTGGCCGACCGGTACCCAGCGCCCCAGGACGGACAGCAACGAGATCGCGGCCGCCACCGCCGAGATCGCCAGCAGCAGCGGGATCCCGGCGGCCACTAGCGCGCCGAACACCAGGAGCAGCAGCACGATGGTGATCGGCACCGTGGTCGTCTCGGCGCGGCGGAAGTCCTGCCCGAGGTCGGTGTTGAGTGCCTTGGAGATCGACGCGTCGCCGGTCTCCTCAATGGTCAGGCCCGGGTACCGTGCCTGTACCGCGGCGACCGCCGCCTGGTCCTGAGTTACGGCCGTGTTCTGCTGGCTGCCGTCGATGCTGAACTCGACGACCAGGCTCCGGCCGTTCTTGGACATGACCGGGGGCTTGATGCTGGTCGCATCCGCGGGCCGGCTGGCCAGGGCGGCGGTGACCGCGCGGGCGGCGGCGCGGGTCTGGGCGGTTGAGCCGCCGGTGATCAGTACCTCTTCCACCGCGGGGACATTGCTTTGCGTGGTGAGCTGGTTCAGCGTCCGTTCTGCCTGGCCGGCCTGACCCGGGTCGTAGCTCGGCGCACTGCTGCTGAGCACGTGGCCAGCCACGACGAGCGCGGCCACCAGCAGCAGCCAGCCGAAGATAGCGGTCTTCCGGTGCCGGGCGGACCACCCGGCGATGCGTTCGGTCACCGGCGCGCTCATCGGCGGGCCTGGTGCGTGCTGGTCGTCGTCGCGGGGACGACATGAACCGGGTGAGCGGGCGCACCAGCGACCATCATGAAGCCGGCCACCACCAGGGCGGTGCCGCCCCCGATGGCCGCGGGCCATAGCCAGTCGATTAGGGCGCGTCGTTTCGGAATGTGGCTTGTTTCAGGCAATACTGAAGTACTGAAGACCACGACTGTCGCATTGTGACCTCTCTCGGTTTGACGGTCGTACCTGGCCCCGTTCGTGAGCTGGACCCTCACGGACGGGGCGACTTATTTCAGGCTGTGCAGCGGGCCCGGGCGGGCCAGCACGTTCTTCGCTTCGGTCAGCGGGTCGGACGGCGCGCGTAGCAGCATCTTCGCCACGTTGGCGTGGGCGCGCGCGGTGAGCTGTAGTACGGGACTGAACAGCAGGAACAGGATGAGGCAGCCGAGGGCGAGCAGCAGGGCCTCCGGGAGACTGTTCACGAAGACGCCGTAAGCGGGATGGCCATACGGCCCATTGGGGAAATAGCCGAACTGGAGGCCGTGGGCGGCGGTGCCGTTATCGAAGGTCTGTCGCGGTGCCCAGTACCAGATCGGTGCTGTGACGCCGGCCAGCAAAACCAGCCAGATGGTGAACACCGCCGTGTCGAGTACGAACAACAGCGGGTACAGGCCTGCCAGGTAGGCGAGGTCCCGCCAGGTGGCCGGATCCTTCCAGCGGGTGCCGACCTGGGCCATGATCCCTTTTCCGGTAACCGGCCGGTAGCTCCCGACGATTGGCTCGCCAAGGAACCGGCCGGTCCTGACCCGTTCGGCGTTGGCGCAGCCCCGGATCACGCCGGCCGCGCCCACCAGCAGCGGCAGCCCGGCCAGCGTGATCGCGAAACCGGCGGCCGCGGTGGCCGCGGTGACCACGACGCAAAACAGCAGCGTGCCGAATATCAGGCCAGCGAACAGGTACCAGGCGGCTCCCCACAGGTGCCTGCTGAACGGGTTCATCCGACGTCTCGCATGAGCTGTTCGACCGCGCTGACGTGCTCGGAAAGCTTGCGCAGTTCGTCGCGGAGCGCGGCCTGGTTCGCGACCGCCTCCTCGGCGAGCTTGCGATAGGAGGCCATCGCGACCGCGTCCGCCCGGTGCTGTTGCAGCCGGTAGTAGTTCCACACCACGACCGCGATCGCGGCGCAGATCGGAACGAGTATCGCGAGCAAGACCTCGACCGGCGTGCTCATCTGTCGTCCTCCATCATCTTGTCCTCCCGCAGGGCTTCGACGACCACCTCGGCCGTTACGTGCAGATCAAAGGGGGCCAGTTCGAAGTACTTCATCGCCTTGCCGTCGTCGGATAGTTCTAGGTGCCCGGTAACGAGTCCCGCCTTCTCCAGCTTGTCCAAATGCATGTACAGCAGGGGGCGTGACATGCCTAGCCGGCGCGCGAGTTCGCTGACGTGCACCCGTCCGGCGGAGAGCTCCGCGATGACCCTCATCCTGAGCGGGTGCGCCAGCGCCGTCAGCTCGGCGATCAGCTCCTCGCTAGTCAGTATCCACCTCCAAGGTTTCACCTGTAAGACAAAACTTACAGGTGACTAATTGAGCTGTCAACGCCGCTCTCGCTTGCCGTTGAGCAACTCGCGATATATCGTGCTTGCAGGTGGCTATGTGGAGGGCAGTATGGCTGGCCAATACGACATACGCGTCGGGGACACCGAACGTGAGACGACCGTCAATGAGCTCAGGGAACACTTCGCGAGCGGCAGGCTGACCCAAGAGGAATTCAACGAGCGCGTAGACCAGGCGTTCGCGGCGAAGACCCGCAGCGATCTCAAGGCGGTCATGCGGGACCTGCCGTCGGTCCGGACACCGGTGCCGGCGCCCAGCTCCGACTGGGGAAGAGACCGGTCAGGTCCGCGCCCGGGACACCGGTTCGGCGCCTTCGCCGCCGTGATGACCGCGTTGTGGACGGCGGTCCTGGTGTTCGGCGTGCTGGACTTCGGGTTTGGCTTTGGCGGGAGCCGCCCGCTCGGGGTGGTGCTGTTCCTCGCCGCGCTCGCGATGCTGCGCCGGCTGGTGTTCGGTCGCGGCCGCAGTCGCGGCCGGGCGGGCGGGCGCTGCGGCCGTGGCGGGCGTCGCTGGTAAAGCTCGTAAAGGAGTCCGCCCGCGTAGACGAGTCCGCCTGCAAGGGGGACACCGAGCACCCTGGAGAGTTACCGTGAAGGGGTAACGATTCAGCCACTTCACGCGGAATGCTCGGTGCGATGCGATATGAACCCCGGTCAGGTCCTCGGTACGAGCTGCGCATCGGCGATGAGGAAAGAGACGCGGCCGCCTCCCAGCTGCGAGAGCACTTCACCGCCGGACGGCTGACCTTTGATGAGTTCCTCGAACGGCTCGACTCGGCTCTCACCGCGAAGACTCAGGCCCAGATCTCCCGGCTGATGGCCGATCTGCCTCGGCTGCACACGCCAGCCCCGCGGCCGAAGCCGGCCCGCGAGGGCCAGAACACCATGGCGCGGTACGGGGCGGTGGTGATGCTCGCCGTCTTGGTGCTGCTATGGATGTTCGCCGTGATGCTGCTGTTCCGGCACGGGTACGCGTACCAGAGCACGAATGGCTACGGTCCCTAGGCGTAGATACGCTGCGGCACGACCAGGTACTTGAAGTCCTCACCACCGGTGATGACGGCGGGCTTGGTGCTGGACGTGAAGTCGAGCTCGATCTGGGCCGGCCCCTCCTCGGTAGCTTTCACCGCCGCGACGTTGGCGGCGAGCACTCCGTCCAGCAGGTAATGCGGGCTGAACGCGATATCGGGCTCATCGCCGGTGAATTCCGCCGGAACCGTCTCGGTGGCCCGCGCGTGGCCCTTGCTGCCCGCCTCGATGGTGACCTGGCCCGAGCCGAACGACAACCGGACCGGGGACCCGGGCTCAGCGACAAGTGACACCCGGCGCAGCGCCTCGGCCAACCCGGCGGCCGGCAACTCGGCGTGACAGCCGAACTCGGCCGGGAACCGCGACCGGTATTTGATGAACTCCCCGGCGATCAGCCGCGTGGTGAGCCGCCGCTCCCCCGCGTCGAAGCCGACCATCGCGTCGGTCCCGGCGTCCGCGCCCAGCATGATCCGCACCGGGGTCCCGGCGCTCATCATCCTGGCCGCGTCGGTCATCGACCGCGCGGGCACCAGCAGCGACAACGGGTCGGATGACACTGGTTCCCAGCCGAGCTCACGCATCGCGAGCCGGTACCGGTCGGTGGCGACCAGCGTGATCGCGGCGCCCGATATCTCCAGGTTCACACCGGTGAGGATCGGCAGCGTGTCGTCCCGGCTCGCGGCCGGGGCGATCTGGCCGATCGCGACGGCGAACTCGCCGCCGTCCACCGTCCCGGCGAGCACCGGAAGCTCGGGCAGGGCCGGGTATTCATCGGGTGGCAGCGACACCAGGTTGAACGCCGCGCTGCCGCAGGTGATCGCGATACCGTCCGGGTCGTCAGCGAACAAAGCGGGATGACTGGGCAGCGACCGGGTGATCTCGGCGAGCAGCTTGCCGGGCACCAGCGCCGCCCCTGGCTCGGCGACCTCGGCCTCGATGGTCACGATGGCCGAAACGTCGTAGTCGAAGCAGGACAACGTGAGCTGCTGCGGCCCGGCGTGCAACAGCATCCCCGACAACACGGGCAGCACCGGCTTGGATGGCAGCGCGCGGGCAACCCAGCCCACCGCCTCGGCAAGAGCGTCGCGATCAACCGTAAATCTCATAAGGGCATCTTGACACGGGGGTCTGACATTCCGCCGCCCCCCTAGCCCGGCCGCTAGCCCGGTCGATGTGACATCGACCGCGATAGAGCACGGTCGATGTCACATCGACAGGCCGCTCAGGCCAGGTAGCGCCCGTACCAGTCCAGGATGCGCTTCCAGCCGTCGACGGCTGCCTCTGGGCGGTAGGAAGGGCGGTCTACGGAGAAGAACGCGTGGGCCGCTCCCTCGTAGGAGTGGAACTCGTACGTCTTGCCGTTGGCCTTGAGCGCGTCCTCGAGCTCGGCGACCTGCTCCGGCGAGGGGTACTTGTCGTCGGCGCCGAACAGGCCGAGCAACGGGCAGTTCAGCTCCCCGGTCCGGTCGACCAGCGGCCCGACCTTCAGCGGCATGCCCTCCGGCGGGTTGCCCACCACGAACGCGCCGTAGCAGTCCACCGCGGCGTCCAGCGGCAGGCTGATCGCGGACAGGAATGACTGCCGTCCACCCGAGCAGTAGCCGATCACGCCGGCCTTGCCGTTGCTGTTGGACAGCCCGCGCAGGTACGCCAGCGCACCCGCCACGTCGCCGACCAGCCGGGCGTCGGGAACACCGCCACGGGACCGCGCGACAGCGGCGGCGTCGTCCGGCGGCGCGCCGGGCGCCTCACGCCAGTACAGGTTCGGCATCACCGCGTTGTAGCCCTCGGCGGCGAAACGCCGGGTGATCTCCTTCGTGCCCTCGTCGTACCCGGGCATGTGGTGGATCACCACCACGCCGCCGATCGGTCCGGGCGTCAGCGGGCGGGCCGCGTACGCCTCGAGCGGGTCGCCGCCGTCGCCCTCGATGGTCACGGTCTCGGAAAGGAAAGCGTCGTAGGCCATGGTCACTCCACCCCCGGCGGAACCTGGTCGAGGATCGACTCGATGGCCTTGACCAGGGCGCGCGCCGATTCCTTGGTGAGCTCGACCGCGACCCGGGCCGACGGACCGTCGGCGGGACGCAGGAAGTCGATGTTCAGCGTGTGCCCGGCCTGCGCGTGTACCGGGTGATCGAAGTACACGCTGGCGTCGGTGACGCCGAACCAGCCGTTGGCTCCCTTGGCACTCCCCTCTACGGAGAGCGTCTCAGTGATGTATGTACACATAACTATCCTTCCAGATGCCGGCCGAACCAGGTGCGGATGTGCTTCCAGCCGTCCACCGCGGCCTCCGGCCGGTAGCTTGGCCTATCGACGGAGAAGAACGCGTGCCCGGCTCCCTCATAGGAGTGGAATTCGTACGTCTTGTCGTTTGCCTTGAGCTCGTCCTCGAGCTGAGCGACGTTCTCCGGTGATGGCGAGGCGTCCTCGAGACCGAACAGCCCGAGTATCGGCGCCTCAAGCCGCGGCACTCGGTCGAGCAGCTGCGGGACTCCGGCGAGCGGGTGCTGTCCTGGCGGCGGGTTGACGATCCACCCGCCGTAGCAATCCACCACCGCGTCGACCGGGATGCTCGTGGCTACCAGGAACGCATGGTAACCGCCTGAGCAGTGCCCGATCACGCCGACCTTGCCATTGCTGCTGGACAGCCCGCGAAGATAGGCCGCGGCACCGGAGGCGTCCGCCACCACTCGTTCGTTCGGCAACGGCAATTTGCCCTGGGCGCGGGCGGCGGCCATCGCGTCGTCCGGCGCGGCACCTGGGGCCTCACGGTGGTACAAGTTGGGCACTACCGCGTTGAAGCCCATCGCCGCCAACGTCCGGGCGAATTCCTTAGTTTCTCTGTCATATCCCGGCAAATGATGAATAAGGATGACCCCACCGGCCGGCCCAGGGCTGAGCGGCCGGGCCGAGTAGGCTTCGATAGAGGTACCGTCACCACTGGTGATCGTCACCGTCTCGGCAAGCACCGCGTCGTACATGCGAGCTCCTTTCTAGGATGCTTCAAACACATCCCACCACATCGTTAGCCATGCGAATCACCGATAGGATCAATTCGTGACCTACATCGCCGCTGATGATCGTTACTCCCAGACTCCCTACCGCCGCTGCGGCCGTAGCGGGGTCAAGCTTCCCGAGGTCTCGCTCGGCCTGTGGCAGAACTTTGGCGACAACCGCCCGCTGGACACCCAGCGGGCGATCCTTCGCCGGGCCTTCGACCTCGGTATTACCCACTTCGATCTCGCCAACAACTACGGACCGCCCTATGGAAGCGCCGAGACTAACTTCGGGGGGCTGTTCGCCGAGGACTTCCGCCCGTACCGGGACGAGCTGGTCATTTCCACCAAGGCCGGTTACGACATGTGGCCGGGCCCGTACGGTGAGTGGGGATCACGGAAGTACCTGCTGGCCAGCCTGGACCAGTCGCTGAAGCGGATGGGCCTCGAGTACGTCGACATCTTCTACAGCCACCGTTTCGACCCCGAGACGCCGCTGGAAGAGACGATGGGCGCGCTGGACACCGCGGTGCGCAGCGGCCGGGCGCTATACGCCGGGATCTCGTCCTATTCACCGGAACGCACCACCGAAGCCGCCCAGATCCTGCGCTCACTCGGCACGCCGCTGCTGATCCACCAGCCGTCCTACTCGATGCTGAACCGCTGGATCGAGGGCGGCCTGCTCGATGTGCTCGAGACCGAGGGTGTCGGCTGCATCGCGTTCTCCCCGCTGGCGCAGGGCCTGCTGACCTCGCGCTACCTGTCGGGTTCCATTCCCGACGGGTCCCGCGCCTCGGAGAACGGATCGCTGTCGAAGTCGCAGCTGACCGACCAGACCCTGGCCCACTTGCGGACGCTGAACTCCATCGCGGCGAATCGCGGTCAGACACTCGCCCAGCTCGCGATCCAGTGGACGATACGCGACCCACGGGTGACGTCCGCGCTGATCGGGGCCTCCAGCGTCGCGCAGCTCGAGGAGAACCTGGCTGCTGTCCAGGGTCCGGAGCTGACGGCCGATGAGCTGTCGGCGATCGACCGAGACGCGGTGGACGCGGGCATCAACATCTGGTCCGCTTCCAGCTCGCGCTGACCCGGCGTACGATTTCAGGCCCCCGACGACCGGCGGACTCGTGATGGCTCAGCTGCTGCGACAGGCAGTCGCCCAGGGTTTCCCCGTGGTGGTCGCGGTCCGCCCGGACGTCACCGACGAGGAACTGAGCGAGGCATTCACCAAGGTCCGCGAGGTCATCGCCGAAGCGTGCCTCGCCGCGTAACAAACAGGGCATTCGCGCCATCTTGCCCCCCCCGCAGCGCCCGGCGATTATGGTCGGTGCTGCATTACCCAGCCTCTTTGGCGGTTGGTGCAGCACCGACCATGATCACCCCGGGCCTAGAGGCCGAGGCGACGACCAACGTAACCGGGTGATATCCCCGCAAACCCGCGAAACGGCGGGTACTGTCGCGCCCGTTATGTCGGGTTACCGCGCGCTTGTTGCGCGCAGTCCATCCAGGTACACGTCCAAGACCCGGGCGGCGACGTCCTTGCCTGACTGGACGGCGACCCCGCTGATGGCGGCGACAGCGGTGAACACGTCCGGCCAGGAGACGTCCGCCCGTACCGCTCCAGCCTGCTGAGCGCGGGCGAGCAGGTCGTGCCCGGCTGTCATCATGCCGGCGCAGGTGACGCGCAGCTCTGAGTCGCCATCGATCAGCGCGCCGACCATCGTTCCCGGCAGCCCCTCGTATGGGCCGATCCGGCTGGTCATGTCGCGTAGCCAGTCGCGGAACGCGTCCTCCGGCGATTCCCTGGAGGACAGCTCCGCCGCGCGGGCGGTCAGCCGCCGCACCCCGCCATCGATCACCGCCGCGAGAAGCGCCTCCCTGGTCGGGAAGTGCCGGTACAGCGTGCCGATCCCGACCCCGGCGCGGCGGGCGATGTCCCGCAGCGACGCGTCCACGCCTTGCTCGGCGATGACCTGGCGCGCGACGTCCAGGAGTTCCTCCCGGTTACGCCGGGCATCGGCACGAAGATCGGTCACAGCTAAGCCAACTCCCTTGCATCCGGAGCACTGCTCCGATTATATTCGGAGCACCGCTCCACATCTTACGGGAGGCTAGATGGCTGAGGCCAGTGAGCGCGAGCTACGGCGGACAATGGTCGCCGTGGTGTTCGGCGCTCTGATGTCCATGCTCGACACGACGATCGTCAACATCGCGATCCGCACCTTGTCGCTGCGACTGCGCACGGACCTGTCGTCGGTCCAGTGGGTGGTGACCGGGTACCTGCTCGCGCTCGCCGCGACGCTGCCATTGGCGGGCTGGCTGGCCGACCGGGTCGGCCCGCGGCGGTTGTACGTATGGTCGATCGCCGTCTTCACGGTGATGTCGGTGGCCTGCGGGTTCTCGTCTTCGGTGGGTGAACTGATCGGGTTCCGCGTGCTGCAGGGCATCGCGGGCGCGCTGACCATGCCAGTCGGGCAGATCATCATGGTCCGGGTGGCCGGCCGGGAGCGGATAGCCCGAGTGATGGGCACGATCAGCATCCCGATCGTGATGGCACCCGTGTTCGGGCCGGTCATCGGCGGCCTGCTCGTCGAGCACCTGGGCTGGCAGTGGATCTTCTTCGTCAACCTGCCGGTCGGCCTGGTGGCGATTCCGCTGTCGCTGTGGCTTCTTCCCCGGGAGCCCGTCTCGCGGTCCCCACTGCCGGACATTCCTGGATTTATCATGATCAGCGGTGGTTCGGTGGCCGCTACCTACGGGCTAGCCTCCGCCGGAGGACCGGCTGTGCGGGTGTGGCTACCGATTGGCCTTGGCATCGTGCTGCTGGGCGCGTTCGTGCTGCGGTCGGCCCGGCGGACTCGGCCACTGCTGGACGTCCGGCTGTACAGAAACCCGGCCTACTCGGCAAGTTCGCTGGTGAACTTCGCACTCGGCGCCGCCATCTTCGGCGCGATGATCCTGATGCCGCTGTACTACCAGTCGGTCCGGCATCTGGACCCGGTGCTGACCGGGTTGCTGGTGGCCCCGACTGGAATCGGCGCGGCCATCGCGATGCGGCTCGCCGCTCGGCTGACGGACCGGATCGGCAGCGGCTGGACCGCGGTGATCGGCGGATCGCTCGGCGTGCTTGGCACGATCCCGTTCCTGTTCCTCGGGTCATCCACGCCTTACCTGTGGATCTCGGCGGCGATGGTCATCCGGGGCATCGGCATCAGCCTGTGCATGATCCCGGCGATGACCGCCATCTACCGCTCGGTACCGCCGGCGTCCACCAGCGACGCGACCACCCAGCTCAGTGTGCTGAACCGGCTCGGCGGCTCCACCGGAACCGCGGTGTTCACCGTCGTGCTCTCGCGGTCGCTGGCGGCCGGAGCCGGAGCGGCGGCGTACGGCGACGCGTTCCGCTGGGCGCTCGCGGCCGCCGTTCTCGCCGTCGTACCGGCCGCCTTCCTGCTCCGCATCGAATCCCGGCGGCGCGCCACAGAGGTCGCGACCGCCGCCGAGCCCAAGGTTCCCACCGCATCCTGAGGCGGGGCTCCGCTGCCGTTTCTGGTCGGTGCCGCACTACCCCCACTCTTTCAAGGGCAGCGCCGCACCGACCAGAAACGGTCGGCTGCCGAGTCTTCGGTCTGGTCCGGTGACTTACTGGGCGAGCTGCTGGACGGTCAGCTGGTAGTCCTCCTGGATCAGCCCGTCCTCGCCCACGATCAGGAAGATCCTGGCTGACCAGACGACCTCGTCATCCAGTGTCACGAATTGCACCCCGCCGATGATGACGTCATCGTGGCGGGTGATGTCGCCGGCCGGGGTGATGGAGAAGCCGCGGTCGACCACGAACTGGTGGTGGGCTTCGGCAACCCGCTTCTCGAGCTCGGCGTGGCCGCGGAACTGAATTCCTTCGACGTACTCGACAGCATCCGGGGCCCACAGGCCCGCGATGGCCGCCCGCCGGGCCTCAGCGTCGGGCTCCCGCCACACGGCCAGGTACCGGCTGGCGATCTCGTCCGTATTCACCGTGGTGATCTTCGTCATGGTTGTTTCCCTTTCTTTGCGATGGCAAGGACGATGCTGGTGCCCGCCGTCGCAGGAGGGTCAAGGCACTAGGGCGGAGCAGACTCTCCCCCTACGGGAGACCACATAATGAGGAGCGTGTCCGGATACCTGTCGATCGGCGACTTCTCGCGCGCCACGCACATGACCATCAAGACGCTGCGCCACTATCACCAGATCGGGCTCCTCGAGCCAGTCGAGGTTGACCCGTACACCGGGTACCGGCGTTATGGTGTCGATCAGATTCCTACCGCCCAGGTCATCCGGCGGTTCCGCAACGTAGGCATGCCGCTGGACGAGATCCAGGCCGTGCTGTCCGCACCGGACCTGCGTGCCCGCAACGAGCAGATCACGTCTCACCTCAGCCGGCTCGAAGACGAGCTTGGCCGCACCAGGTCCGCTATCGCCTCGCTGCGCGACCTGCTGACCCCCACCGCGACCGCCCCCGTGGAGCTTCGCAGCGTGCCCGAGGTCTCCGCCGCGGCCGTCTCCGACGTGGTCGCGGGCCCGGACTCCAAGGCCTGGGGTCAGGGCGCGCTCGGTGAACTGCATGCCACGCTGATCGCGCAGCGGATCAAGCCCACTGGTCCCCCGGGCGGCGTCTTCGCCGACGACGTGTTCACTGAGCATCTCGGACGCATGACGATCTACCTGCCGTGCGAAGCCCCGGTCAAGCCGACCGGCCGGGTCACGCCGCTGGTAGTCCCGGCCGCTGAGCTGGCGATCATCGAATACGCGGGACCGTACGAGGACACCGACCGGGCCTACGGCACGCTGGCCGACTACGTGACCAGGCATGCGGTGGCGGTCGACGGCCCGATCCGCGAGTACTACATCATCAGCCAGCTCGACACACCCGACGAGTCCCGGTGGCGGACCGAGATCGGCTGGCCGGTTTTCGCCACCGCGCCGTCGACTCACCCGTGATCCGGACCGGTATCGTCGCTAACGATGAAGGTCCTGTTTTGTGGCGAGTACTTGGGTTCTGAGCGTTCTCAGGACGTGCTCGAACGGCTGATACCGGATGCCGAGATCGTCACCTGCGCTCGTTCGGCTATCAGGCACAGCCTCGCGGGCGTCGATGTCGTGTGCCCGTGGGGCGCCGCGGTCGACGCGAGCCTGATGGACGCCGGGACGTTCGGCCTCGTTCAGCAATTCGGCGTCGGGCTTGAGAAAGTCGACGTGGCGGCGGCCACGGACCACGGCATCTGGGTCGCACGACTGCCCGGCGAACTCACCGGCAACGCGGACAGCGTCGCCGAGATCGCGGTGCTCCACCTGCTGGCACTGTCCCGGCGGCTCGACGAGGCCCGGCAGACGGTTCGGGATGGCGGCTGGGGCGGCCCGGTCGGCCGGTCCCTCGCTGGCAAAACGGTGCTCGTCGTCGGCCTCGGAGCGATCGGGTCGGCGGTGGCCGCGCGACTGCGTCCGTTCGGCGTGCGCCTGACCGGTATCCGCGCACACCCCGCCAACGGCGGACCGGTCGACAGGGTCGGCGGACCGGAAGAGCTGCCAGAGATGCTCGGCGAGGCGGACGCGGTGATCTGCGCGGCCATGTATGACGGCGGCGATACCCGGATGTTCGGCGGTGCCGCGTTCGCCGCGATGCGCCGTGGCGCGCTCTTCGTGAACGTCGCCCGCGGCGGCCTGGTCGACGAACCCGCTCTCATCGCGGCGCTCGACTCCGGGCAGATCGGCGGCGCCGGCTTGGACGTGTTCGCCGGCGAACCGAATCCAGGGCCGCTGGCCCGCCACCCTCGGGTCCTCGCCACGCCGCATGCCGGGGCGCTCACCGATCACATGCTCCAGCTTTCGGCCCGGCTGTTCACCGAGAACATCCACCGCTGGGCCGCTGGCGAGAACCCCCACTGGGCCGTCAACCACCCAGCCACCGCCCGCTGGCGGCCGCGGTCATAGTGGAAACTACCCGTCGTACGGCGACGGCACGCTCAGGGGATTGTTGCAACGCCTGACCTGAAGAGGTGCTGGTGTTGAGGCCTGGACGTAAGATTCCGCCGGGTGCGGAGCGCAGGGTGCTGGATCTGCTGGCGTCGGGGATGAGCC
>JBEKHI010000274.1:0-11666 GCA_050012355.1 Streptosporangiaceae bacterium
AACACGTACCCGGCCAGCCCGGCCTCGGTGTCGTTGGCGAGCGCCACTGCCTCGTCCTCGGAACCGAACGGCGTCACCGTCGCGACCGGCCCGAAGATCTCGCTCCGGTACAGCGCGCAGTCCTTCGGTACATCGGCGAGCACGGTCGGCGGATAGTAGTACCCGGGCCCGTCCGGCACTGTGCCGCGGAACACGACCCGGGCTCCGAACGTCTCCGCCTCGGAGACCATCGCGGTCACCTTGGCGACCGCCCGCCCGTCGATCAGCGGCCCGAAGTCGGTCCCGGCGGTCATCCCAGCGAACCGCCGCGCCAGCGCGTCGGTGAAATCGTCCGCGATCGAGGACTGCACCAGGAGCCGGTTGGCGGCGATGCATGACTGACCGGTGTTGCGCAGCTTCGCGATCATCACCTCGTCGAGTGCCGAAGGACCCGCGTCGTCGAACACGATCAGCGGCGCGTTGCCGCCCAGTTCCATCGACGAGCTCACGATGCCGGGAGCGGCGGCCCGCAGCAGGGTGGCGCCGACCGAGGTGGACCCGGTGAACGACACCTTGCGCAGCGCGGGAGAGACGAAGATGGCCTCGGAGACTTGGACCGGACGTTCTGATGTGAGCAAATTGACCACTCCGGCGGGAACGTCGCGGTCGGCGAGCAGTTCGACGAGGCGGATGGCGGTCAACGGTGTCTGCTCGGCTGGCTTGATCACGGCGGTGCAGCCCGCCGCGAGCGCGGGCGCGAGCTTGCGGGTGATCATCGCGAGCGGGAAGTTCCACGGGGTGATCAGCAGCGACGGGCCCACCGGGCGGCGGGAGGTGAGGATCCTGATGCTGCCGCTCGGGTCGGTGTAGTGCTCGCCGTGCAGCAACTGAGTGGCCTGGTCGGCGTACCAGGTCAGGAACTGCGCGCCGTACGCGACCTCGCCGCAGGCCTCGGCGAGCGGCTTGCCGCTCTCGGCCGAGATGGTTCTGGCGAACTCCTCGGCGTTCTCGGTGAGTGCCGCGTGCAGTTCGCGCAGCAGGCGGGCCCGCTCGCCGACCGTGGAATGACCCCACTCGTCCTGGACCTTGGCCGCCGCGGCGATCGCGTCGGCGGCGTCGTCCGCCGTGGCGTCGCAGACGCTGGCGAGCACCGATTCGTCGGCCGGGTTCTCGACGTCGAAGGTCTTCCCGTCGCTGGCTGGTCGCCAGGTGCCGCCGATGTAGAGCGTGTCACTCATCCGTCTGCTCCCTCCGGTTGGCGGCTCGCGCCGCCAGGTCCTCGTACTCGTCGAAACCATTGATCGAATTGCGCTCGGCGAACGAGACCATTGGCGCGGGCGAGCCAGCCGACGTCCCGTTGGCCCGCAGGTGGCCGTACAGGTCCTGCAGAGCGCGCGCCACCGTGCGCACCGCGGCGGTGGGATACAGCACCACGCTGAAGCCCATTTCGCCGTATTCGGCGAGCGGCAGCTGCGGTGTGCGGCCCTCTTCCACGACGTTGACCAGGGTGGGGGCGGCTAGCTGTTTCGCGATCTGCCGCAGTTCCGCTTCGGACTGGGGAGCTTCCACGAAGATGACATCCGCCCCGGCCTGGTGGTAGCTGACGCCACGTTCGATGGCCTCGTCGAGGCCGCGCACGGCGCGGGCGTCGGTCCGGGCGACGATCACGAAGTCGTCGTCGCGTCTGGCCTCGGTGGCCGCGTAGATCTTCTGCAGCATCTCCTGCGCTGGCACCACGTCTTTGCCGTTGAAATGGCCGCAGCGTTTGGGGAAGGTCTGATCCTCGAGCTGCAGGCCGGCCGCGCCCGCCGCCTCGAGCAGCCTGACGGTATGAGCCACGTTGACCGCGTTGCCGAAGCCGGTGTCCGCGTCGACCACCAGCGCCAGATCGCCGGCGGCGGTGATCCGCCTGGCCTGGTCGATGAGCTCGCTGCCGGTGAGCAGCCCGATATCCGGCAGGCCGAGCAGCGCCATCGCGGTGGCCGAACCGGACAGGTAGCCGGCCGTGAAGCCCGCCCGGCGGGCCAGCCGGGCGCTGAGCGCGTCCTGCACGCCCGGCAGCAGTAGCGGAGCGTGATCGGCAATCTCGTCTCTGAGTACGCGTCCGGGGGAGAGCGACACGGCTGATCCTTCCTTGCTGCGGGGCACATCCCTTCTAAGTTATACAGTATCCATTCCACTGTCGAAGGGTCTTGCCGCAAGGAATACTCCTTAGCAGAGCTAAGTTGTATGCTTAGGTCAGCTAAGAACTATGGAGCTGTGGGGTGGACGGGTTGGCAGTCGCTGGCGGGACAGCGCGACGGATGATCTCATCTTTGTACCAGCGGAACTACCGGCTGTTTTTCTTCGGCCAGCTCGTCTCCGTGATCGGTACCTGGATGGAGTCGGTAGCGCAGTCCTTCCTGGTGCTTGACCTGACCCACAGCGGTACCGCTCTCGGGCTGACGCTGGCCGCGCGATTCGGGCCGATGCTGGCGTTCGGCATGTTCGGCGGGGTGATCGCGGACCGGCTGGATAAGCGGCGGGTGCTTTACGTCACGCAGACGCTGAGTGGCGTGATCTCGGCGGTGTTCGCCGTGCTCGTCGCATCAGGGTCGATGCACATGTGGATCGTCTACCTGCTGTCGGTGATCCTCGGCTTCGTCAACGTCTTCGACAGCCCGGCCAGGCAGTCCTTCATCTCCGAGCTCGTGCAAGCCGACGACCTGCCCAACGCGGTGACGCTCAACTCTGTCGCCATGAACATCGCCCGGGTGCTTGGCGGGGCGGTCGGCGGAACGATCGCCGGGCTACTCGGCCTGGCGGTGTGTTTCGCGGTCAACGCGGCGTCGTTCGCCGCGGTACTGATCTCGCTGGCGCTGATGCGGGTCGGCGAGCTGTTCCCGGCGCACCGGGTCGAGCGTGAGCGCGGCCAGGTGACCGCCGGCCTGAAGTACGTGGCGGGCAGCCGAGCGCTGCTGGTGCCGATGGTGATGATCGCGGTGATCGGCACGCTGGCCTGGGAGTTCCAGGTCACGATGCCGCTGATGGCCAGCAATGTCTTCCACCGCGGGCCGGCGGGCTACGGACTGATGTCGGCGGTGATGGGCGTCGGGGCCATCATCGGCGGCGTCGTGGCCACCGCGCGCCGCAAACCAGGAGGGCTGGCGCTGGCCGCGCTCGGCTGGGGCGTGTCCATCTCGGCGGCGGCCGTCGCCCCGTCGCTGCCGCTTGAGCTGGTCGCGCTGCTGTTCGTCGGCTACGGGAGCCTCACCTTTAACTCCTACGCCAAGACCGAGTTGCAGCTCGCGTCGGTGCCCGAGATGCGCGGCCGGGTTATGTCGCTGTGGGCGCTGGCCTGGATGGGATCGACGCCAATCGGCGGTCCCATCGTGGGCTGGATCGGCCAGGAAGCCGGAGCGCGCTGGGCACTGCTCATCGGCGGCGTCACCTGCGTGGCCTGCGGCCTGTGGGCGCTGCCGGGCATCGGCCGCCGAGTGCGCGGCCTCGGTCGCGTCGGCTCCGTGCCGAGCGCGCCGGTTCCCCTCCAGTTGCCGCGCGAGAGCGGCCCCCGCGAGTTGGTCCCCGCAGCCGAAGAGGCCGAGCCGATATCAGCCGGGTAACCGCCCGGAATGCCTGCTCTGTCGGGTTCGGTGGCCGCTGGCGCGCCTTCCGCCACCCCAGCGATGGGTCATCGATAGCGCCATAGCGCCAGCGATGGGTCATCCATGGCGGGGCAGAAGGGGCCTGTTGCGGCGTCCGCCGGAGCTGTACATTTGTACTAGTACGAGTGTACTAGTACGGAGGGCTGGCTGGTGGCGTACGTTTTGCTGGTGATCGCGATCGCGTCCGAGGTGTGCGGCACGAGCTTGCTCAAGGCGGCCGACGGGTTCACCAGGCTGTGGCCGACGGTGGGCTGCATCAGCGGCTACGCCATCGCGGTCCTGTTGCTGTCGCTGTCCATCCAGCGCGGGATGAACGTGAGCATCGCCTACGCCATCTGGTCCGGGCTTGGCACGACCGCGATCGTCGGGATCAGCTTCTTGTTCCTGCATGAGCCGGTTACCACCGTGCAGATCGGCGGCATCGCGCTGGTGATCGCGGGCGTGATCGTCCTGAACCTCGGCGGTGCGCATTGACCGGGCGCCGCGACCCGGAAGCCCGCCGCCGCGCCATCATCGACGCGGCCTGTGAGCTGATCCCCGAGGTCGGCGTCGACGGGCTCACCCACCGGCTCGTCGCCGCCCGGGCCGGCGTCCCGCTCGGAGCGACAACGTACTACTTCGCCACCCTCGATGATCTGACCAAAACGGCGCTTTCCCATGCCACCCAGATCACCGCTGGCTACCTGCGTTCCTGGGCCGAAGCGCTCAGGGCCAGCGGGGACATCGCGGCGACGCTCGCGGAGCTGACCGAAGAATGCCTCGCCGACCGGCCGCGAGCGCTTATCGAGACCGAGCTTTACCTCGCGGCCATTCGCCGCCCGGAGCTCCGCTCGCTAGCCCGCATGTGGTTCGACGGTCTGGTCGCCTTGCTCGGCGAGCACGTCCCGCCTGCCCACGCCACCGCGACCGCCTTCCTGCTCGACGGCGCGATCATCCGCACCCTCAGCGACGACGGAACACTCGACGTGGCGGCCCTGACCGAGGCGCTCCGCCTGGTGCTGTAACTTCAGGACCCGCCCGACGCCGGCCCACAGCGCGCCCGGCGACCGCGCCTGGATGTCGCTTTCCGGCCGCCACTCCGGAATGCGTACCAGGCCGGGCTCCACTAGCTCGGTGCCGTCGAAGAACGGCGTCACCTGCTCCAGGGTCCGGTGCGTGACCTCGACCGGCATCAGTTCGCGAAGCAGGTCGACCATCTTCCCGTGCCCGGCGCCGCCGAGGTCCAGCGCCGGGTGCGAGAGCACCAGGTAGCTGCCTGGTACCACGGCATCGAGCAGTTCGCGCACGATCGCGTGCGGATCGGCGGCATCCGGGACCCAGTGCAGGACCGCGAGCAGCATGACCGCGACCGGCTTGCTGAAGTCGATCGTCTTCGCGGCCAGTTCAAGTAGCTGCGAGGCGTCCCGCAGGTCACCGTCGATGTAGTCGCACGCTCCCTGAGGCGAGCTCCTGAGCAGCGCCCTCGCGTGGGACAAAACGATGGGATCGTTATCCACGTAGACGATCCGGGACTCGGGCGCGACGGACTGGGCAACCTCGTGGGTGTTGCCGGACGCCGGGATGCCGGACCCGATGTCGAGGAACTGCCGGATACCCTCCTGCTCGGCCAGGTAATCGACGGCCCGGATGAGGAACGCTCGGTTGGCCCGGACTCCCACCGCTAGCTGCGGCCAGGCCTTGAGTGTCTTGTCACCGACTTCGCGGTCCGCGGCGAAATTGTCCTTACCGCCGAGCCAGTAGTCGTATACGCGAGCAATGTTCGGAACGCGAGCGTTGAAACGGGATGTGGCATCCGCTTCGTCCGTCATGAATCAAGCCTATTCGCTGTCATGTGGGACATGTCACTCGCCTGCGGGATTCAGCGCCGCTCGTTGCGCCGAGGCGGACGTTATCTTGCCTGTATGTTGCAGTTGCGAATATATTGCAACTGATCTACGATCGCACGACAGCGGTGCCTGAGGGGTGCCCGGATTTGGAGGGGATCCGTGCCTGCTCAACCCGACCTTCCCGGGAAGCAGGCGGCCGGCTCGCTGGCGGACGCGGACGAGCCCCGGCTGGCCCAGTCGTTCCACCTGCGGGACCTGGTGCCGCTGTCGGTATCGAGCGTGGGACCGATGTTCTCGGTGGCTGCCACCGGCGGGGTTATGGCCGCCGAGGCCGGCTGGTGGACCCTGCCGGCGATCGCGATCCTGGCCGTTCCCTTCATTATCTCCAGCTTTGTATTCCGGCTGCTGAACCAGCACTTCCCGCACGCTGGCGCCTCCTACCACTGGTCGGCCAGGATCATCGGGCGCGGAGTGTCTCGCTACCAGGCGTGGATCCTGATTCTCGCCTACTTCTTCTCGATCCCGCCGATCGCCATCCCCGCCAGCTCCTACACCCTGTCCCTGATCGCGCCGGGCTACCACGCACCGGCGGTGGTCCAGATGGGGGTGACCCTGTTCTGGATCGGCTTCGCCGCGGTGCCGCTGCTGTGCGGCGGGCGGCCCACGGCCCGGATCACCCAGGCGTTCTTTGCCCTCGAGATGGTCTCCCTCGTCGCCTTCGGTGTCGTCGGGGCGCTGAGCTGGCACCGGCTGTCGGTGCCTATCCACTTCGGGGCTCCGCCGATCGGGGGGATCCTCATCGTCGCCGTCGTCGCCGCCACCATCCTGGACGGCTGGGAGATCGACAGTTACGCCGCCGAAGAGTCCAAGCGCCCGCGCGACCACCCCGGCGTAGGCGGCATCATCGGCGCGCTCGGCGCGCTGGTTTTCTACGGCATCTTGTACCCGCTCATCCTGGGCGAGACGCCCCTGCACTTGCTGGCGAACTCCACCGACCCCCTCGCTGTCTGGTCACAGCGTCTGGTCCCCGGCGAACCATGGGTGATGCTGGTCCCCATCCTCGCGTCGACCGCGGGAGGGCTCTGGCTCACTAGCTTCATCCTGACCCGGGCGCTATACGCCATGGGCCGCGAGCGGCTCGTGCCCGCGGGCTTCGCCAAGCTCAACCGCCACCGCGTGCCGCACGTCGCGATCATCAGCTCCCTTGGCCTGGCGGCCGTCGTCTGCGCCCTGCAGCTGTTCGTGTCCTCGCTCGGATCGTTCTTCGACCTAGTCCTGTCGGCCGCCGGGTTCTTCTTGCTGGCCGAGTTCTTCCTGGACTCGGTGACCGGGGTGGTCTTCCTCAGCGTCGGCCACAAGCGGCTGCCCGACGCTCAGCTCAGGCCCCACGGGCACCCCGTCCTGCTGGCCGGAGCGCTGTTCTCCAGCGTTGTCATGGGTTCGCTGCTGGTGGCGTTCTTCATCTACGGTCCCGAGGCAATCGGTGGCGGGATCGACCAGACCCTCGCCGTTCTGCTCGGCCTGGGGTTCGCGTTCGCGTGGTGGACCAAGCGTCGTGCCGCCGCCCCGGTGGTCTTCGCCGGGCTCGATGCCCCGGTGGCGGAGTGAACTGAAGAACGTCGCGAATTGGTCACAGATAGTCCCATGCGTCAACATTTCTCCGTATTTCTGCCATCACTAATGGGTGGAAGTGTCCGCCCCGGTGGGTGGACTGTGCGCGAGACTGGAGATCCTCTTGAGTTGTGCAGGTGTCCCGCTCGCCCGGAGGCATCCGGCGCGGCGCCGCTCCGCCCGGCTGGCCGCTTCGGTGCTGGCCGTGTCCGCGCTGGTGCTCGGCGGCGCGAGCGCCTCGCAGGCCGCCGCCTCGCAGGCCGCCGTGGCCACGGCGGCTCGCACCGAGCTGCCCAGCCCCAACCTGTATGACATAGCGGGCCCGCCGCAGCCGCTGAGCCCGACGCAGCAGGTCAGCCTGCGGGTCTACCTGGCCGGGCAGCATGCGGCCGGGCTGGCGGCCGCCGCGCTGGCGGTGTCCACCCCGCGCACCAGCGGCTACGCCCGCTACCTGACCCCGGCGCAGTACCGGCAGCGCTACGGCCCGACCGCCGGCCAGGTCCGCGCGGTCACCAGCTGGCTGACGGTCGCCGGGATGAAGATCACCGCCAGCACGGCGCACTACATCGCCGTCCAGGCCACGGTGGCCCAGGTCGACCAGGCGTTCGACACCCAGGTCGTCCAGTACGTCGCTAGCGCCACCGTCGGCATCGTCGGCACGCTCTCGGTGCCCGCGGCGCTCGGCGCGGACGTGGCTACGGTGACCGGACTCGACCAGACCACGCCACCGAGTGACAACTCGCCGGCGGCACGAGCCGCGCGGCGGCAGCCGATCGCGCCCCGTACGGCTCCGGTGGCCAGTAGCACCGCCACCTATCAGTGCTCGCAGTACTGGGGCCAGCACACCGAGAAGATCCCCGCCGCCTACGGCCGCACCACCGCACCCACCCAGCTGTGCGGCTACACCCCCGCGCAGCTCCGCAAGGCCTACGGGATCACCGGGAGCCGCTACACCGGAAAGGGCGCCACGGTCGCGATCATCCTCGCGGAGGCGTGGCCCACCATGCTGAGCGACGCGAACCGGTTCTTCGCCAGCCAGCACATCGCCGGGTTCGCCCCCGGCCAGTACACCGAGAACTTCGACAGCCAGTGGGCGTCGACCTGCGGTGTCCTGCAAAGCGAGCCTGGCGTCGGGCCGGATCCGGAAGAGGCGCTTGACGTGGAGTCGGTGCATATCGCGGCACCGGCCGCGAAGGTCGTCCTCGTCGGCGCCGACTGCGACCCAACCGGCTTCGGCGAGTCCCCGCTCGCGTTGCAGGGGTACCTTGACGCGGCGACCCGGGTGGTCGACAGCCACCTGGCCGACGTGGTGTCCAACTCGTGGGACACCCCGGTCTCCACCTACTCGCCCGCCGACGTGGCCGCCTGGAATCTCGTCTTCGAGCAGGGCGCCCTGGAGGGAATCGGCTTCGACTACGCCTCCGGTGACGGCGGCTCACTCGGCCCGGACGGCGGGCTGCCCACCAGCGCGATGTTCCCCTCGGCCGACCCGTGGGTGACCGGGGTGGGCGGCACCAGCCTGGCGATCGGCAAGAACGGCACCGCCGTCGCCGACTACCCCTGGGGGGATAACGTCACGCAGGTCAACGGCAGCGGCACCGGGTACACCCCGTCGCTCCCTGGCACCTTCCAGGCTGGTTCGGGCGGGGGGCTCACCGCGTGGTTCGCCCAGCCTGGCTACCAGGCCTCGGTGGTGCCCGCCGCGCTGGCCACCGATGGCGGCAAGGTGCGCGCCCGGCGGGTGGTGCCCGACATCTCGGCCAACGCCGGAAGCAACATCCTGATCGGTTATACCGGCGCGGTGACCAACGGGGTCTACGCGGAGGTCCTCTGCGGCGGGACCAGTGCCTCAACGCCGCTGATCGCCGGCCTTGAAGCGGACGCCATGCAGGCCGCCGGGCACCCGGTCGGCTTCGCTAACCCGGCGCTCTACCGGCTGTACCGGAGCCCCGCCATCGGTGACGTGCCCGCGGTCAGCGCCCAGCATCCCCCCATACTGTTTGGCCAGTCCATCTATACCGACGGCAACAATAACCTCACCATCCTCGGGGAGGATCAGCCGCCGCTCCAGTCCACCGCGGGCTATGACGACGTGACCGGCCTCGGCGCCGCGACGCCGTCGTTCGTCACCGCTTTCCCCAGGCGGAGTTAACCATGACCACTACGAGACGCGGCGCGACAGCGGCACGAACAGCACCAGCAGCACCGCGCACCAGCCGAGCGTCGCCACCACCGGATGCGTGAGCGGCCACGCGCCACCGGGGGTCACCGATCCGAACAACGTGCGGCAGGCGGCGGTCGCCGCGCTCACCGGGTTCCAGTCGGCGATGGCGCGCAGCCACCCGGGCATCCCCGTCGTCGGGACGAACACGTTGCTCACCATGGCCACCGGGAACACCAGCGTGCCGAGCTGCGCCGCGATGTCCTCACGCTTACACAGCCTGCCGAGCACGAACCCGGCCCTGGTCAGCGCGAAACGCAGCAGCAGCAACAGCCCGAACGCCGCGATCGCCCGTGGCACGCCATCGGTGGCACGCCACCCGACCAGCAGCCCGACGCCCGCCATCCCCGCGAAGATCACCGCGTTGACCAGCAGGTCGGCGAGGGAACTGCCGAGCATCACGGCACCACGGGAGATCGGCATCGTGCCCAGCCGGTCGGTGATCCCGCTGCGACGGTCGCGGGCCGCCCCGACCATCGCTCCCATGATCCCGTTCACGGAGGTGGTCACGAACAGCCCCGGCATCAGGTAATTGCGGTAGTCGGGCACATCTATCGCGCTGCCGAACACGTACCCGAACACCAGCAGCATCAGCAGCGGCGCCCCGAGGGAGATCGCGATCAGCGCCGGAGTGTTCTTGTACATCTGCAGCAGCCGCAGCGCCAGCGTCCACCCATCAGAAAACGGCCGCCGTACCGGGGCGCTGGGGGCCGTCACGCGGGGCTCCCGGTCAGCGCGAAGAACACCTCGTCGAGCGTTGGCTGCCGCAGCGCCACGTCGACCGCCTCGACCCCGGCCGCGTCCAGCGCCCGCACCACCTCGGGCAGCGTCACCGCGTCCCGCGTGACGGCCGACGCACCGGTATCGGACACCTCGGCCGCCGCACCGGTAACCGCCGTCAGCACCCTCGCCGCACCGGCCGCGTCGGAGGCCAGCACCTCGACGCGCACACCTATTTTCTCTTTTAGCCTGAACGACGGGCCCGAAGCCACCACGGCCCCGTGATCCACCACGGCGATATCGTTCGCGAGCTGGTCGGCTTCGTCCAGGTACTGGGTCGTGAGCAGCACGGTCACGCCGTCGCTCGCCAGCGATCTGACCAGGTCCCAGATCTGGTTCCGGCTGCGCGGGTCGAGCCCGGCCGTCGGCTCGTCCAGGAACAGCACCTCCGGCCTAGTCATCAGCGCCGCGAGCAGGTCCAGCCGGCGAATCATCCCGCCGGAGTACGTGCGCACGGGACGGTCGGCCGCGTCGTTAAGCGAAAATTGCTTGAGTAGTTCAGCGGTGCGCGCCCGCGCGCCCGCCGCGCCGATGTGACGGAGCCTGCCGATCATCATCAGGTTCTCCCGGCCGGTCAGGTCGATGTCGAGCGCGGCCGACTGCCCGCAGTACGCGATGCTGGCGCGCACCCGGTCGGGCTCGCGCAGCACGTCGAAGCCGGCCACCGTCGCCGCGCCGGCGTCGGGGGTCGTGAGGGTTGCGAGAATGCGGACCGCGGTGGTCTTGCCCGCGCCGTTCGGCCCGAGGAGGCCGCACACGGTCCCGCCGGGGACCGTCAGGTCAAGACCGCGCAGCGCCTCGGTGGCGCCGAATCGTTTCCGCAGGCCACTGGCCACTATGGCCATGATCAGCCTCCTAAATTGAGTACGTTGTACGTTGTTATGCACCATGATACTACGTACGACGTACGTACTGTCTAGGCGGCGGCACCGAATCGGCGCGAACTTGCCCGCGCCACGGCTGCCGTCCGCGGGTTATGGTGGCCGTTGTGAAGCGGTCTGGGGTGGCCGATGCGGCGGGAAGCGTGCACGGCTTTCCGGTCGCGCTGACGAGTTTCGTGGGCCGGGGCGCCGCGGTGGACGAGATCGCCAGCCGGCTAGGCCAGTACCGGCTGGTGACGGTGACCGGACCGGGCGGCGCCGGGAAGACGCGACTGTCCGGCGAGGTGGCGAAACTGGTGGCCGGCCGGTTCGCTGACGGGGTGTGGCTGGCGGAGCTGGCCGCGGTCCGCGATCCGGCGCAGGTGCCGACCGCGGTAGCGGCGGCGCTGGGGATCCGTGACCTGCCCGCGGTGGCGGCGACCGACCGGCTGGTGCACGCGCTGGCCCGTCGGCAGCTCTTGCTGGTGCTGGACAACTGCGAGCACGTGATCGGTGCGGTGGCGGAGCTATGCGGCAGGCTGCTGCTCGGCGCCGATGATGTGCGGGTGCTGGCCACTAGCCGGGAGCCGTTGCGGACGACCGGGGAGGCGCGGTACCGGCTGGCACCGCTGACCCTGCCGGATCCGGGTAATCCGGCCGATCCTGACGGGTCGGAGGCGGTGGCGCTGTTCACGGACCGGGCCCGCGGGGCGGATGCGAGTTTCGCGCTCGACGACCAGACCGC
>JBEKHI010000275.1:0-11599 GCA_050012355.1 Streptosporangiaceae bacterium
GCCAGGACCACGCCTGGCCACACCTCACCGTCGCGGTGCTTCGTCAGCAGGGTCTCGATGCGGCTGCGCTGGCCCGCGGGCGTGTAGAAGTCCGGCGGGCGCTCCGGGTCCCAGCGGCTCAAGGCTTCGGCATCGCGGCTAAGGTGGGCGGCCAGCGCTTCGGCGTCGCCCGGCTCGATGAGACGGATACTGGTCCGCGGCTCGTTCATGACACCTGGCCTCGGTTGCGGGGCATGGCCGTTACCCTAGCTCGGGTTCTGCCGGGCTGGCGGGGCGCCCGGTAACTCGCGAAAGGCCTGGTCATGACGCTTTACCAGCACGTACGCCATCCGCGGATCGCCGCCCGCGCCGCCGACCGCCCGGTGCGGGTCGAAGATTTCCTGCCCCGGGGCAACGCGATCAACCGGTTCAACACCCGCGTCGCGCTGCTCATCACCCAAGCGGTCGGCAGTATGTGGTGTGCCTACATCTTCGCGCTGTTTGACCTGATCAGCCTGCCAGACGCGATCCACAGCGGTACGTCGGCGATCGTCAGCTGGGTGGCGCAGACCTTTCTGCAGCTGGTGCTCCTCTCGGTGATCATGGTCGGGCAGAACGTCCAGGCGGCCGCCGCCGATAAGCGCGCAGAGGCGACATTTCACGACGCCAGCGCCACCTTGCATGAGATGGCGCATGTCCAAGGCCACCTCGCGGCCCAGGATGAGCTGCTGACCCGGATCTCCGAGAAGCTCGGTCTTGACCCGGTTCCGGTCATCGACGCACCGCCCGGCGAGGAGCCGCCCGGGCAGGACTAAGCTCCCCCGCATGACACGCTTGTTCCATGTCAGTTCCGCCGCGAACCGGGAGTCGATCCTTGCCCATGGCCTGGACTGGACCCGGATGGGAGCGGCCCCGGGAATCGCCGGCAGCACCGCGCCCGAGGAGGACGGCGTGTTCTTGTGCCGGAACGAGTTCGAGGTCCGTTTCTTCAGCGGCATGAACAACACCGGCGGCCCCGTCGATGTGTGGGCGGTGACGGGCATCGAGGAGGATGAGCTCATCGACAACGGTTCCGGGTTCGGCTACTTCCCCGCCCCGATTCTGGCTGCCCAGGTCACACTGGCCGACCAGCCCGATCACCCCGGTCCGGGCAAGAAGCAGCCCAAAAAGAGGCGACGAGCCGGCGGTACTTCCGGGCCCTCATCATGACCCCGTCCGCATTACCTACCGATCATGTCGTAAATTGCGCAGAGGAAGGTAACCGTGCTAAGCACGGTTCTTGGATACCAAGGGAGGGAAGACCATGCCACTGACAATCGGTGATACTGCACCGGACTTCGAGGCTGAGACGAGCCAGGGACCGATCCACTTCTACGACTGGCTCGGGGATTCCTGGGCGGTCCTGTTCTCGCACCCCAAGGACTTCACCCCGATTTGCACCACCGAGCTTGGCTACATGGCCAAGATCAAGCCCGAGTTCGACACCCGCGGCGTGAAGATCATCGGCCTGTCGGTCGACTCCACCGGAGACCATGAGCGGTGGGCGGCCGACATCGCCGAGACCCAGGGCACGGCGCCGAACTATCCCCTCATCGCTGACCACGACTTCAAGGTGGCCAAGCTGTACGGGATGCTGCCTGCCGACGTTTCTGGCGACCCCAAGTCGCGCACTCCCGCGGACAACCAGACCGTGCGGAATGTGTTCGTGATCGGCCCGGACAAGAAGATCAAGCTGGTCCTCGTCTACCCGATGACGACCGGCCGCAACTTCGACGAGGTGCTGCGGGTGGTTGACTCGCTGCAGCTGACGGCCAAGCACAAGGTGGCCACGCCCGCCAACTGGCAGCAGGGCGACGACGTCGTCATCGCCGGCTCGGTCTCCAACGACCAGGCCAAGGAGATCTTCGGCGAGTGGGAAGAGCCCAAGCCGTACATCCGGATCGTGCCTCAGCCCAGCTGAGCCTGCGGACCACACTGCGAGCCGCCGACCCTCACCGGAGGGTCGGCGGCTCCGTGTTGTGGCCGCCGCAGCCGATGAAGCATTCTTTCCTTGTGGCGGCATCTGCGGTGAATGGTGGTGGCTGTGAGCGAGCTTAAGGTCGAGGCCGAGCCAGCTGAGGTCGGGCTGGACGCGGACAGGCTGAGCCGGATCGACCGGCGCCTGGCGCACTACGTCGACGAGGGTCTGCTGGCGGGCTGGCTGGTCACGGTGAGCAGGCACGGACGCCTGGCGCATGTGTCCTGCCGGGGGTCTCGCGACCTGGAGGCTGGACTCCCGGTGGAGACCGACACGCTGTGGCGGCTGTACTCCATGACCAAGCCGATCACCTCGGTGGCCGCGATGATGCTGTACGAGGAGGGCGCGTTCGAGCTCACCGATCCGGTCAGCGAGTTCATCCCGTCCTTCGCCGACGCGCGCGTATACGCTGGCGGCTCGGATCTGCGGCCGGTTACGGTTCCCGCTACCGAGCCAGTGCGGATCTGGCACCTGCTCACGCACACCGCTGGCCTGACCTACGGCTTCCACCGGGTGCACCCGGCCGATGCCCTGCACCGGGCAGCCGGTTTCGAATGGGGATGGCCGCCGGGAACGGACCTGGCTCGCGCGTGCGACATCTGGGCGGGCATCCCGCTGGTGTTCCAGCCCGGCTCGGAATGGAACTACTCAGTCGCGACCGACGTCCTGGGCCGGGTGGTCGAGGTCGCCTCCGGACAGCGCCTGGATGAGTTTCTCGCCACCCGCATCTTCGGTCCGCTCGGAATGACCGATACCGGGTTCTACGTCCCGGACGAGCGACTGTCCCGGCTGGCGGCGCTGTACACGCGCGGCACCGACGGCCAGGCGGCCCGGCTCGATGCCCTCGGCGAGGGGGCCCGCAAGCCGCCAGAGATGCTCAGCGGTGGCGGCGGCCTGGTCTCGACGGCTGGTGATTACCACCAGTTCACCCAGATGCTGCTGCCCCGCCCGGACAGCCCGGGCGGGGAGCTAGACGGCGTGCGGCTGCTCAGCCCGCGCACGGTCAGCTACATGGCGCGGAACCACCTTCCCGGCGGCGCTGACCTGGAGACGTTCGGCAGGCCGCTGTTCGCCGAAGCACCGTTCCGCGGGGTCGGCTTCGGTCTGGGGATGGCGGTGGTCATCGACCCGGTGCCGGGCAAGGTCGTCTGTTCGGCCGGTGAACTGTCCTGGGGCGGCGCGGCGAGCACCGCGTTCTGGATCGATCCGGCCGAAGAGCTGACGGTTTCGTTTTTCACCCAGCTGCTTCCGTCGAGCACATATCCGATCCGGTCGCAGCTGCGGCAGCTTGTCTACCAGTCGCTGCGTTAAAAGCGTCGTCTGGCGGGAAGGAGCATCCGCGAGGAGCGCTCCGATGGCATCCAGGGTGACCTGCGACTCGCGATGCAGCCGACTGACATCCAGACCCTCATCTCCGATGAGAACCAGGACCGCCCGGGCACCGATCGCGTAGATCACCACATGGCCGTGGCTGCTCCTGGTCATGGCTTCACGCAACGTGCCCTGGCCAACCTCGCTGGACATTCGCTGCGCGAGCGCCAGCCAGGTAGCCGACAGTGCGGCGAGATTCTCCGGATTAACACCACCGGTATCCTCCTTGACGATCAGGCCATCACGGCTCGCCACGGCCGTCCCGGTGATCCCGGTTACTCTGTCCTGCAGTGCACGCATCTCCGCGAGCAGTGGATCCTCATTCACGCGGGCCCCTCCCTCCCTTGTGATCTACCACGCCCTACCGGGCCTTGGTACTTCCTGGCGTTCGCGGCCGGAGCATCGCGGACGTGTCTCCGCGGGGCGCCGGTTTACTACGTTGCGGCAATCCCGGGGCTCGCTCTCTCGATGCCGACGGCTCACCGCGTGAGCTGGTGACGACGACCAGATCGTCGGCACGCATCCTGGTGAGCAGCAGCAACGTCGCGAACAGGCCGCGACCTAGCGCGAACGCCAGGTCGCGTGCGGTTCGCCGGCCGTCAGCCAGCGCCAGAATGTCATCCGCGCCCTTCCGTGCGGCTCGGGGCGCGGCCGCGATCCGGTCACCAGTGCTGATCGCCGGTTCAGGGAATGCGGCGAGCACCTGGGCGCGTCGCGTCGACTCGGCGAGCAGCCAGCCGGGCTTCGATGGCGGATCCAGCGGCAGCAGACAGTCCACCGGACCTTCTTCGGTGCCGCAGCCGTCGATCGTTCCGTTGACTAGAGCGAACACGCAGTCCGCGAGCGTGATCCGCAGCAACGCCTCCAGTTCGCCCGCCCCGGTCAACTCGCGAGCAACAAGCTCCGCGGTCATCGGGCGGCCGGCCATCGCCGAAGCCGCGAACGCCTCGTCCCAGTCTTTCTCCGAGATCACCCGGGAGCGGAGCAGGATGGCCTCCAGGCCAGGGGCACCTGGTGTTTCACAGGCAGCGATGCCACCGCCCGCGAGGTATATCGTCCCGCCGGGGTCGCCCGCCACCCGGAGGACGCCGGAGAACTTGGTAGCCGAGCACTTCTTCAGCGCTTCATCGAGCAGCCCGCTGGTGTCCATCGCTATGCCAGCACCGCGGGAGCTAGGCGGCCGACATGCAGCGAGGCGAGAGCGACGTTGGACTTGCTCCGTTCCAGGTCGACGAACAGCAGCAAGCCTTCGCCCGGCTGGGTACGTAGCACCCTGGACAGCTGCAGCCGGGTATCGGTGACGGTGACGATCTCGTCAAGGTCCCCCGTTCCTGGCGTGTTCCTGGCGGCCCTGACTTCCTCGGCGATACACGCCGCGGCCGCGGACAGATCGATACTGACCTTGCCGGCCGACCGGACGATCATGCCGGTCGCGATGTCGATCAGCGCCGCGATACGGACACCCTCCACCGCCAGAACGTCGTGGAGTGACTCATGCAGGCTGGGCATAACTCCCTTCCTCCCCACGGCACCCAGGTGCCGATTCCAGAGCTATGCCGCGCGGCCCGGTGGAGCCATCCGCCCTTGCGGTGCCCGGGCGGAATCTCCAGAGTCACATGAAGCCGATACTGACATGAAGAAGACATCTAGCCAACCACGCCAATATATAGGTTTTCGCACCAACATGAGATAAACGTCGTTACTCTCGGCTCAGGGATCGCAGCGCGACACGCGCTACCACACTGGGAGGGGACAGTACGTGAATATCGAGACAGCTCTCAAGGAAGCGATGTCCATCGAGGGGGCGCTCGGGGTCGCGCTCGTCGACTGGGGCAGCGGGATGGCCCTCGGCACGCTCGGGGGCGGCAAGTACCTCGACCTCGACCTCGCCGCGGCCGGCAACACCGAAGTGATCCGGGCCAAGGTGCGCACCCTGGAATCGCTGCGTCTCAACGACAGCGTCGAGGACATCCTGATCAGCCTCACCGCGCAGTACCACCTGATCCGGCTGCTGAGCAGGGCCGACGGTACGCAGAACCTGTTCCTCTACCTCGTGCTCGACCGTAGCAAGGCGAACCTCGCCTTGGCGCGTCACCACCTGAAGCGGATCGAGAACGAACTAGAGGTCTGAATTACTCCCGGCACGACGAGCGCGACAGTCACATGCCTGTCGCGCCGTCGGTCCCGAGGCTAGCCAAGGCCGCCTGAGCTCTGGATGTGCGCCTCTTGGGCGGTGACCGTCTCGGCCTTCCGCCTACGCACCGTTTCCCCGGTGGCCAGCAGCCCTGCTTCGATGGTGAATGCCCTCAGCCCGGCGCGGGCGTCCGCGCGCCGGTTCTCGCGGCATAGCCGATCTGCTGCCGCGCCCGCGGCCCACCGCGTGCACTGGTGATGGTTATGGTGCTAACGGTTCAGGTGTTGCTGGTGTGATCTCCTGACTGGTGCCCCGTTGCTGGTGGGTGCTGCATTACCGAGACCGGAAAGTCCTCCACCTCGGCTGGGCGCGGCAGCCGGCCCGAACCCGCTGACGGCCAGCTGACTTCTCCCGGCTTAGCGCACATTCCCCGTCCGCAATGCCCGGATATGCCCGGCAGCCAGGGTGCACCAACCCGGGAGAAGATGCCTCCGCACAGCACCGCACACGGCAGCGGCACGCCACCACCCGCAGCCCGCGCCACTTTCACGCCACCGCGACCATCCCCCCGGGATGAACCAGGCTTTGCTAGGTAGTGCAGCACCCACCAGGAACGCTCCGCTGCCGCGTCGCGGCTGGACGATGCAGGCCGCTTGGCTGCTCCCTGCAGCAGCCGCTTGACCTCAGCCAGCTCACTACGGCGGCCGACGAAGCTGGTCAGCTCCGACGGCAGATTCCCGGTTACGCGCACCCCCGGCACGATAACAAATCCGCGCCTGGTCAGCCGCGCGGCTGCGCGTTGAGCCGGGCGGCCTGCCGGGTGAGGTGGTCGCGTTCGGGGAGGCTGGGCGCCGATCGGGCGGCTTCGGCGTAGAGCCGTGCCGCAGTGGCTGGGTCACCGGAGCGCTCGCGCAGGTACGCCTCGACGGCGGCGTAGCGAGGCAGGGCGGGGTCGAGCTCCGCCAGGGCGGCCAGGCCGGCCCGCGGCCCGGCCGCCTCTCCGACCGCGACGGCCCGGTTGAGCCGGGCCACCGGGCTATCGGTGAGGCTCACCAGTTCGTCGTACCACTCGACGATCTGCACCCAGTCAGTCTCCTGCGCCGCCTGGGCGTCGGCGTGCAGCGCGGCGATTGCGGCCTGGGCCTGAAACTCGCCTAGGCGGTCGCGACTGAGGGCTGCCTGGAGCACGTCGACGCCTTCGGCGATCAGGCGGGTGTTCCACTGGCCGCGGTCCTGCTCGGCAAGCGGCACCAGCCTGCCGTCGGGGCCGGTCCGGGCCGGGCGCCGGGCGTGATGGAGCAGCATGAGCGCGAGCAGGCCCGCGATCTCCTCATCGTGGGCCTGGGCCGCCAGCTGGCGAGTGAGCCGGATCGCCTCGCTGGCGAGGTCGACGTCGCCGGAGTAGCCCTCGTTGAAGACCAGGTAGAGCACGCGCAGCACCGTGGCGAGGTCACCGGGCTGGTTGAACCGGATGCCGGAGACGGTCCGCTTGGCCCGGCTGATCCGCTGGGCCATGGTCGCCTCCGGCACGAGGTAGGCCTGCGCGATCTGGCGCGTGGTCAGGCCGCCGACCGCGCGCAGCGTGAGCGCGACGGCCGAAGCCGGTGTCAGGGACGGGTGCGCGCACAGGAAGTACAGCTGGAGCGTGTCGTCCGTCACCTCGCCCGAGCCGGGCACGGGCTCGCTCTCGACGCGGTCCTCGCGGTGCCGTCGGGAGGTATCGGCGCGGGCGGCGTCGAGGAACTTACGCCAGGCCACGGTGACCAGCCATCCCTTAGGGTCATGCGGCGGAGCATCCGGCCACCCGCGCACCGCCTCGACCAGGGCATCCTGCACGGCATCCTCGGCCGCCGCGAAGTCGGCTCCGCGACGGACGAGGATGCTGATCACGGTGGGGGTGAGGGTCCGCAGCAGGGCCTCGTCCACCGCGTGTCACTCCGTGATGGTCGGGGGCTCGCCCAGGAACGGGCGCAGCTCGAGCCACTCATGGATCGGTTTCCCGCCCGCACCGGGAGCCGCGGACAGCTCGCCGGCCAGTTCCAGCGCCCGCTCGTAGGTTTCGACGTCGATCACCATCCAGCCGGCGATCAGGTCCTTGGTCTCCGCGAACGGGCCGTCGGTGACCGGTGGCCGCCCCTCGCCGTCGTAGCGGACGAACGTGCCCTCCGGGGAGAGCGCCTGACCGTCGACGAACTCGCCGGTGCCCTCGAGCCGAGCGGCGAAATCCTGCATGTACTTGATGTGGGCCGAAATCTCCTCCGGCGTCCACTTGTCCATCGGCACGTCGTTGACCGCTGCCGGCGCGCCCCGGTAGTGCTTGAGGAGCAGGTACTTGGCCATCATGTTCTCCTTAGTGCGGTACGACCCCTTGTGGTCGCGTTCACTCCGGGGACGGAGCTGTGCGCGGATTCTCGACATCAGCTGCCTGTTGCGCCATCGATGCGCTCGCGTAGCAGGTCGGCGTGGCCGTTGTGGCGTGCGTACTCCTCGACCATGTGGGTGTACACCCAGCGCACGCTCATGTCCGTGCGACGTCGCGGGTGGAAAAACGTCTCGTCCAGCTCGTGGCCCGCGGTGGCCTGGCGGACGAGCTCGATCTCATCCTGGTAGACCGCGAAATCATGCTCGGCGTCGGCCGTGTCCACCCGGTCAAAATCGCCGTCGGGGTCGGCCTCGCTGCAATACAAGAAGGCGATGTCCTGTCCCCCGACCCGGCGGCGGAACCAGCTGCGCTCGACCTCGGTCAGGTGACGCACGAGCCCGAGCAGCGACATGCTCGACGGCGGGGCGGCTCGCTGCCGGAGTTGCTCCTCGGTTAGCCCGCTGCACTTGCTCAGTAGGGTCTGGCGGTGGAAGTCCAGCCATGCCTCCAGCGTCTGCCGCTCATCGGCGGCAAGAGGCACAGACTGGCGGGTGGCCGACGGCGCTGTCCATGGCATGACACCAGCATTCCGTCACCGGCCCCAGCCCGGCAAACGAGATTTATGCCTGATCGTGCAGAGCAGGTGCTGACCTCAACAGCACCGATGCCGCATGGGCCCGGCTGGCGATGAACTCATAGATGGCCTGCCGGGTACCGACGTCGACCGTATCGGTACGCAAGTGCCCCGTCCCCTCGTCGTCCATGCCACGTCGGTCGCGCTAGGGACGAGGCGTTCCCGGTCCGCATACCACACGGACCTTATATTCCCAACCACCCCCCACGACTATAAGCAAGTAAAAAGGCCCCAACCTGGCCCGCTGATGATATAGCTGTCAAAGCGTGATGGTCCAGCGTTCAACCGGGGGATCGACCTAATTGAACGACAAATTAGTATCGGTAACAACAATATCAGCCGTCGCAACTTTAACCATCGCGCGGCCCCGTGAATCTGTGCTCAAACGCCTCTTAAAGTAGAGCGGAGACACATTCCAGAGTTTGCGGCGTGTCGTTGCGGCCGACCGGTTTAGTGCGGTATCGCCCGGTTGCGTCGCTGCCCATGCATTCGAATTATTATGGTTGGTGTGGCACTACCCAGAAAAGAGTATGGGTAATGTCGCACCAACCATGATCACCGGGCACGACAGCAGGGCGAGATGGCACGGATGTCCGATTCGCGAACCCTCCGCGCGCCTGCCGGTGCTGGAGTAAATCAACGACAGGGTCCGCAACACGCCGTATTTTGACATGTTTCCCGGGAAGGTTAGGACGGCGAAGGGCCTTCTAAGCGACGCCGACTATTGCCCGGCCGGTGAGGCCGCAAATACCCTTGAGCCACAGGCGGCGTTAGCAC
Source organism: Streptosporangiaceae bacterium (assembly GCA_050012355.1). Taxonomy (GTDB): domain Bacteria; phylum Actinomycetota; class Actinomycetes; order Streptosporangiales; family Streptosporangiaceae; genus JBEKHI01. The sequence continues at coordinate 9,275 of JBEKHI010000275.1, forward strand.
CGGGAGCGAGCCCGCATTAAGCGGGATAACGGCGAGCCGACGGGGAAGCACGCCAGCCGGCAGGAGGTCCGCCGTCATGCATCCCGGTCCAGGTCCAGGCCCTCCCATGATGCGCGCGTTCATGAACGATCCCACGCTGACCAAGCAGCAGGTGAGGCGAGGCACCGTCGCCAGGATCTCGAGGTATGCGCGGCCCTATCGGTGGGACCTGATTATCTTCCTGCTGGCAGCCGCGATGGACGCGGTGATAACGGTGACGATCCCGGTGCTGCTCGGGGTGGTGATCGACCGCGGTGTACTGCCGCGGCGGGCCAGTGTCGTGCTGGGGATCGCCGCCGTCGTCGCCGGGCTGGCGATACTGGACGGGTTCCTCAACTTCGTTCAGCGCTGGTATACCGCGCGGGTCGGCGAAGGCCTTGTCTATGACCTGCGTACCGAGGTGTTCGCTCACGTGCAGCGGCAGCCGATCGCGTTCTTCACCCGGGCGCAGACCGGCTCGCTGGTCAGCAGGCTGAACAGCGATGTCATCGGCGCGCAGCAGGCGCTGACCTCAACACTGGTGTCCACGGTGTCGAGCTCGCTCCAGGTGATCCTGGTGCTGATCACGATGGCCTATTTCTCGTGGCTGGTCACGATCATCGCGCTTGTGCTGATACCGATGTTCATCATCCCGGCGCGCCTGATCGGGCGCAGGCTGCAGCGGCTGACCAGGGAGTCAATGCAACTCGACGCGGCCATGGGATCGACGATGACGGAGCGGTTCAACGTCGCGGGCGCGATGCTGGCGAAGCTGTTCGGACGGTCGCGGGAGGAGATCGGCCTGTTCGCCGAGCGAGCGGCAAAGGTGAGGGACGTCGGCGTGCTCCAGGCGATGTACGGCAGCACGCTGTTCATCGCGCTGACGTTGCTGGCATCCCTGTCCACGGCGGTGATCTACGGCGCGGGCGGCGAGGTTCAACACCTTCCTCGTCGTCGCGAGCCATGACTTCGAGGAGTCGGCCACCGAGGAGGAACTCGCGGCGATCCCCGAGTCGCTGCGCGAGGATTGGGCAGCGCAGCAGATCTGCCTGAGCTATGACCTGAGCGTGGTCGGGAACCGGTGGATCGACATCTTCCTCAGCGCCGGCCTGAGCCCGCACCGCGTCCACCACGTGCTGCCGTGGCAGGGCTCAGGGTTCGCCAACCTCGCCAGCGAGGATACGGTCAGGGAGGTGTGCGCGGGAGTCGGTATCGCGTGGGAACGTCCCCGGAACCTGATCTTCGGACGCTTCCCGGCCGTGATGAAGCACTACCTTCTCTGCCCCGCGAAGCAGCCGCCGCCCCCACCGCCCTCCTTCCTCCCCGGCCCGCCGCCTCCGTCTGCATCTCCGCCTCCCGGCGGCATGGTTCCCGGGCAGCCTTCTTCGTCGGCCAGGCATCAGCTCGGAACGCTCGTCCGCTACGCGGCCGACGGCTGGCGAGGAATCGGCGTCTGACCGGACGCCCTCTGGTTCGTAGGGATCAAACTCCCATATCGCCTCCAACTGCTACTATCTCGCGTGAGTGACCAGTGGCCAGCACGGGGTTCTAGGAACGCTGGAGGACGAGAGGTGCCCTTCACCGGCTCCGATGGTTTTGAGGCGAATTCACAGGTAGCGAACTATCTGATTATCGAGGAAATCGGCCGGGGCGGCATGGCGGTGGTCTACCACGCCCACGAGGTCGGGCTCGATCGCCGGGTGGCCCTGAAGATCCTGTCCGGTGATGTCAGGAGCAACCGCGCCTTCCGGGAACGGTTCCTTCGGGAGTCCAAGGCCGCCGCCGCGGTCGACCACCCCAACATTCTCCCGATCTACGACGCTGGCGAAGCCGAGGACGTTTTCTTTATCGCGATGCGCTATGTCAGCGACCGGGATCTGGGCAGCCTGCTTGAACGAGTAGGCCCGTTGCCCCTCGCACGCGCCGTGAGCATCACCGCTCAGGTAGCGTCCGCGCTGGACGCGGCGCACGCCCGCGGGCTGGTGCACCGCGATGTGAAGCCTGCCAACATACTGCTCGGCGACGTCGCGGAAAGCGACAGCGGCGACCACGTCTATCTATCGGATTTCGGAATCAGCTTGCTGGCGGGAGCGCCAGTCGTCCAGGCCCGCGGCGGCAGGTCCGGCGCCGCGGGCGTGCCTGGCCTGACAGTCACCGACGAATGCGTGGGCACCGTCAATTACGCGGCTCCCGAGCAACTTCTGGACGCGGACGTGGACGGGCGCGCGGATGCCTATTCACTGGCCTGCGTGTTCTTCGAGATGCTTTCCGGCCGGCCGCCCTTCACCGGAGAGTACGACGAGTCCG
>JBEKHI010000276.1:0-11587 GCA_050012355.1 Streptosporangiaceae bacterium
GATGGTGCTGGCCGGCCAGGATGACGTGGTGTTCGGCACGGTGCTGCTGGGCCGGATGAACGCCGGGGCGGGTGCCGACCGGGTACCGGGCCTGTACATGAACACCCTCCCGGTCCGGGTCCGCGACGCCGAGACCACGGTCGTGGATGCGCTGGATGCCTTGCGGTCCCAGCTGGCCGCCCTGCTGGCCCACGAGCACGCCCCCCTGCTCCTGGCCCAGCTGACCAGCGGCGTTCCCGACGGCCTGCCGCTGTTCACCACCCTGCTGAACTACCGGCACAGCCGCCGCGCTCCCCGCATCCCAGACGTCCGGACCCAAGGCGACGTCACGATCGTCGGAAGCGAGGAGCGGAGCAACTACCCGCTGGATGTCTCGGTTGATGACTGGGGAACAGGGTTGGGCGTGACGGTGAACGCGGCGGCGCCGGCGGATCCGGGCCAGCTGTGCGCGCTTGTCTGCACCTGCCTGGACGGCCTGGTCACCGCGCTAGAGACCGCCCCCGGCACCCCGCTGCGCGCCATCCCGGTGCTGGACCCTGCCGAGCGGGCCCAGCTGGTGGATGGCTGGAACGACACCGCCGCGCCGGTCCCGGATGTCACGGTGGCCGAGTTGTTCCGGCAGCAGGTGGCCCGTACTCCGGATGCGGTGGCGGTGGCGTGCGAGGGCGCCTTCCTGAGCTACGGGGAGCTGGACCGGCGGGCGAGCCGGCTGGCCGGGACGCTGACCGGCCGGTACGCGGGCCGTGAGCCGACGGTCGCGGTGCTGGCTGACCGCTCGGCCGGGCTGGTGATCGCGCTGCTGGCGGTGCTGAAATCCGGCGCGGCCTACCTGCCGGTGCACCCCGGCACCCCGACGGAGCGGGTGACGTGGATGCTCGCCGATGCCGGGGTTCAGATCCTGCTGGCCGATCGTGACCAGGACCAGCCCGGCAACGTGGTGCGGCTGCCGGTCGCCGGCGCCCGGATCGTTGGTGATTAGGCAGCCCCGGCGGTCAGCTGCCACCCCGATCAGCTTGCCTACATCATGTACACCTCTGGGTCCACCGGCACGCCCAAGGGGGTGGCCGCGCGGCACCGTGACGTGGTGGCGCTGGCGGCGGACCGGGCCTGGGCCGGCACAGCCCATCAGCGTGTCCTGATGCACTCCACGCCGGCTTTCGACGCCTCGACCTACGAGCTGTGGATCCCGCTGCTGTCCGGCGGCACGGTCGTGATCGAGCCAGCCGAGCTCGACGCGGAGACCCTGGCCGGCCTGCTGGCCAGGCACCGTGTCACCGCGCTGTTCTTGACCACGGCCTTGTTCAACCTCATCGCGGCCGAGCAGCCGCAGGCGTTCACCGGGGTCGAGGTAGTGCTGACGGGCGGGGAAGCCGCCTCGGCCGCGGCGATGCGGCGGGTGCTCTTGTCCTGCCCGCAGACGGTCCTGGGGCATGTGTACGGCCCCACGGAGACGACCACGTTCGCGACCCGCTCCTTCCGCGGTGATCCGGGCCAGGTCGCGGACCCGCCGCCGATCGGGGGCCCGCTGGACAACACCCGCGTGTTCGTGCTGGACCGGTTGCTGCAGCCGGTGCCGGCCGGGGTGAGCGGGGAATTGTACATCGCCGGGGCGGGGCTGGCCCGCGGCTACCATCATCGCCCCGGGCTGACCGCCGAACGGTTCACCGCCTGCCCGTTCGGGCCCGGCGGACAGCGGATGTACCGCACCGGCGACCTCGTCAGGTGGACACCGGACGCAGAACTGGTCTTCACCGGCCGCGCCGATGAGCAGGTCAAGGTCCGCGGGTTCCGCATCGAGCCCGCCGAGATCGAGACCGTGCTGGCCGCCCACCCGCAAGTCGCCCAGGCCGCCGTGACCGTCCGCGAAGACACCCCAGGCGATCGGCGGCTGACCGCTTACGTGGTTCCTGCTGGCAGCAGTCAAAACGGCGACGAGCTCGCCGGGACGGTACGCGACTACGCCGCCCAGCGGCTGCCCGATTACATGGTGCCGACCGTTACCGTGCTGGAGGAACTGCCGCTGACCCCGAACGGGAAACTCGACCGGGCGGCGCTGCCGGCCCCGGACCAGCCGTCGGGGACGGGACGGGAGCGCCACGCGAGCTGGGCCGTCCAGCTCGAGAAAACCCTGTGCGAGACGTTCGCCGAAGTCCTCGGCGTGGACCGGGTCGGCATCGAGGACCAGTTCTTCGCCCTCGGCGGGCACTCGCTGCTGGCCATGCAGCTAGTGAAGCAGCTGCGGGCCCGCGGGGTGTCGATCTCGGTCCGCGACCTGATGGCCGCGCCGACCGTCCGCGGCGTCATGGACCGGCTGAGCCTGTCCTCGGTGCAAGACTCGCTCAGCGTGCTGCTGCCCATCCGGGCCACCGGCGATGGCCCGGTCCTGTTCTGCATCCACCCCGCCGGCGGGCTCGGCTGGGGCTACATGCCGCTGGCCCGGTACGTCCCCGACACCTTCCGGATCTATGGCGTGCAAGCACGGGCACTCGACGGCACCAGCCAGTACCCCGGATCCGTCCGCGAGATGGCCGCCGACTACATCGAGCAGCTCAAGACCGTCCAGCCAGCCGGGCCTTACTATCTGCTCGGGCACTCCTTCGGCGGGACCGTTGCCTACGAGATGGCCGTCCAGCTTCGCGAGCACGGCGACGACATCGCCGCCCTCATCATCGGCGATGCCTTCCCCCCGCTAATAACGCAGGACGCGGAGCCGGGCGATCCCCGTCGGCGGGCGCCGGATCCCGAGAAGGAGCGGGCCGGCACGCTCGACCTGGTACGCAGGGAAGCCGGCAATGTTCTCGGGGCCATCGACGAAGACGAGTTGCTGCTGCTGGCGGATATCTTCTATAAGAGCGCGATCCTCTCGCGGGCCCATGAGCCTGGCCGTTTCAATGGGGATATGCTCCTGCTCGTCGCGCCCGTTGGAAGGGAAGCAGACCGAACCGGTGCTTCGTTCTGGGAAGATTATGTATCCGGGGACATTGCCGAGGTGCACCTTCCCTGTTCGCATATGGACCTGCTCCTGCCCGAGATGCTGGGAGAGGCGTGGTCCGCCGCATCCGCCTGGCTGCGACTCGATGAATAACAGGTCGCGCGGGTGTTAGACAATCGTCCTAGTACATGCGGGCACCACTGATAATTCAGGCGTCCTTGCGGTAATGGTCAGGCTCGGCACCGGTAATGCGAGCTCCGCACGCCGCCAGTACACGGAATACTCGTCGATTCGCTGCAGCGGTTCGGTACTGTATCCGTGACGCCAAGCCTTGGTACGGGTGACGTCATGACTGCTCCTTGACTGTCGAATATCCGGCGCTGGGAAGTTGTCCGAGGAGCGTCTCGATCGTTGGTGCCGCGGCCATCTCGGCGGCGACCGCGGCGGCGGCCTGCCGGTACGAACCGTCGGCCAGCACTGTCTCGATGGCCTGGCGGATTCGCGCTGAGTCTGCCCGGCTGATCACCCGCCAACGTCGTCGGGGGTCCTGCTTGGTTACGACCTCAATACCCGCGCCGGCCCTGGTCACCGCCGCCGCGTTTGCCGACTGGTCGCCGATTATCGGAATGATTACGAGGGGCAGGCCGACATCGAGAGCGCCGTAGACCGTGCCGGCTCCGCCATGGCAGACGACCATTTCGGCCACGCCGAGAACGTCGGCCTTGTCGATCCAGGGTTCCACCCGCACGTTGCCGGGTAGATCGGGCAGTCTCGACATGTCGAAGTCGCGGCCGACGGTCATGAGCACCCGCGCGTCCAGTCCGGTGACGGCGTCGACCGCCGCCGCGTAAGCCTGTTTGGGGAACCACTCCTCGCCCGTCCAGGTGCCAAAGGTCACATAGACCAAGGGAGCGTCGCTGTCTGCCCACTGGGCCGGGAGCGCGCCGTTCGGTGGGCCGACAGGATCGCGGTACCGCAGGGTGACCGGGAACGGCGAAGTATCAAGCGAGGCCGGCAATCGTGTCAGAAAAGGAGACCGGCGTATTTCGTCGGCCAGTCCGTCCCGCAAGGAATCCAGCCGGGATGTGAGGAGGTTGTTGTTATCCCAGATATAGCTGGCGAGGGTGGTCGCGACCTGCGCGGCCGGGATGCCCAGCCACCCGGCTGCCTCAGCCGAAGCATATTCCCATGGCTCACGCAAGATCAGGTCTGGCTGCCAGTCCCGTATTACCTGCTCCATCACCGTCAGTTGTGAAGATTGCGCTCCATGCCCCTTGCGGGGTGACGTTGACTTGAAGGAATGGCCTGTCTTTTCGACCGCGGCTTGGAGAGAGGGGGACGCTGCGACCAGCGTCTGGCCGCCGTTCCGCCGCACCTCGTCAAGAAATGGAATAAATGGCAGGTATCGCCCGATCCCCTCCGAACATGTCACAAGAATGCGCATTGTAAGATAGTAATCACCCCGGTGCGATCCGGCGAGGGTGAGACGACCGAAGGATCACGCTTTCGCTCATGACGACCCTCGCGTTCGATTGACGAGCATCACCAGTTAAACGCTGTCGCCGCCCACGAGCACGCAGGACACGAGCGCGCTGGACGCTAGACAGCCGCGGCGAGCCGGGCTTCGGCCGTGGCGATCGCCTGAGTGCCCGGTATGCAAGCCTCGCGGATCGCGGCCAGGTCAGCGAGCCCCAGCTCCGACGCGGCGGCACTGGCGGGGCGGTGCCCGTTGATGATGGCAGCCGCCGCCGACAGCCACTGCGGAGTGGCGGCGACGCCCACGAAAGCAGCGATCCTGGCTAGCTCCCTGTCCGGATGGGACAGCAGATCTTCGTAACAGAGGCTGGTCCAGCCGCCAGGCGGCAGCTCTGCCAGAACAGGTATGCCCTGGCAGAGAAGGCTGGACCAGAACTCGCCGAAGAACGTGAGCGGAATTGGGTACGACATGAATCGCTCCGCATCAAAAGGTGGCGTGACGAGACCGCGGAACTGCTCGGGGTCAGCTGCCTCACCGTGCTGGCGTTTGACCTCTGCCCAGAGACCTCTCAGCCGGAACACGGGATGGCGGCTCATGGATAGCGCGCAGTCAGGGCCATCGCGATGTATGAGCACGAAGCGGGCCTCAGGGAACTGCTGACGCAGTTGCGCCGCGGCGTCGATCGAAACCCCCGAACGCTCGACGACGACGGACTTGCCGAAGACCTGGCTGAGGAAGGCGAACAAGGCCCGAAAATGGTCGGCGGGGGCGCGCACGGGCCACGTAACTACCTCGGCGGCAAGCAAATCGAACAGCGCGTCTGGATCGTCACTGAGCATTGGCAGCATGCAGTGGCAAATCCAGGGTACCTTTCCGCGGGCGGGGTCAAAACGGCCGATACCATAAGGATAGCAGAACTCCGCGGTCTTCAGTCCAGCGCAAATGAATTCGTCAATAAGCGGAGTCCGTTGCGTGAGCAGTCGCCACATCTCGCGGCCATCGATCGAAGGAAACCCGGGACGCAGCATTCGTTTTATTCCGACGAGCATTTCGCTGACGCTGAGCACGTCTGGGTGCTCGTGAAGGACTCGTGACACCGCTGTCGAACCGCATCGGCCGGTTCCGACCACGAAGGTAATCGGCATCATCTGGGAGCCTCCGCCGTCAGCTGGTCCGGCGCGAGGATCTCCTCGCCCGTGCGGTTATCGAGTACCCATCGGACGATTGCGGCCGCCACCGTCTCCGGTGCCGCCGCGCCGATCCCGCTGGTCGGACCGTTGGTCATGTCGGTGCGCATGCGCGGTGGCCGGATGGTCGCCACCCGCAGGCTGAAGTGCCTCCGGCAGTACCCGGCCAGCGCCTCGACCGCCCCCTTGGCCGCCACGTAGTGCGGCCACGCGGCGGGCGGGTCGGTGACGGCGGACGACGACACCAGCGCGAGCCAGCCTCCCGGCGCGACGTGCGGCAGCACCTCGCACAGCGGGTATAGCGTCATCGCCATGCTCTCCGCCAGGTAGGCCAGCGCGGTCGGCACGGCATCGCGGTGCAGCGGCAGGGCCTGCGGTGGCGGCGCCGCGCACAGCGCCGCGCCGTCGAGGCTTCCGGCCGTGCGCGTGATCCGCGCGATGGCGGCTCGGGTGTCCTCACCGTCGGCCGCGTCGAAACGGACGGGCCGGATGCGCTCGGCGCCGAACTCCGCCCGGAGTTCCTCGGCTAGCCCGTCGCTGCGAGCGTAGCCAACCCAGACGGTCGCGCCCTGTGTCGCCAGTGCCCCGGCCACCGACGCCCCCAGGCCCCGGCTCGCGCCGACGACCAGCGCCTGGCGCCCGCTCAGGGCGGCCGACGGCGGAAGATGACCCAGTAGCACGTCCGGCCTCGGACCGGGTACGCCCGGGCGTACGAAGGCCCGCAGGCGCAGATCGGCCGACGCCGCACCGTAGCCGAACCGCGCCCGCACCTCCAGCAGGCCGGTCGCGGGCTGCCGCGCCCCCGGGACGACCTCGAGGCGGGCAGGACCGGGCCCGTCCGAGCGCTCTATGCGTGCCGCGGCGAACACCGCGTCGGCCCCCGGGACCAGCATTCCCACCGTGTAGCTGGCCGCGGCCAGCCAGGCCAGCAGCGCGTCGGGGATGTCTCCCGCGCCCAGCTGCGCGGCCAGCTCGCGCAGGCCCGCGACGTTCGGCGCGTACACGTCACCGTAATCGGCGCCTGCCGCAGACTCCAGATCGGCCAGCGTCAGCCGCCGCGGCTCGCTCCGGCAGGCCAGCGCCCAGGGCGGTACTAGCGGGAGCACGCTGCCGCCCGCCTCGACCGTGATCCGGGCGCATGCCTGGCCACGGGACCACGCCTCCACGGTCACCCGCCCTGGATGGCGCGGGCCGGACCGCAGCGTCAGGTCCTCGCCGGGGAACACCGGCTGGGCGAAGCTCAGGTCAAGCGACCTGGCCTGGCCCAGCATTGCCTCCTCGACGGCGCCGAGCATGACGATCGCGACCAGTGCCCCGTGCACGACACACCGGCCGTACATTGTCCGGCGGGCGAACTCCGGGTCGACGTGCAGTCGGTTCGCGTCGCCGCTGGCGGCAACGAACCGGCGGATGTGCCCGTCGTCGATGCGCGTTGCCGTCACGCGGCGCTCACAGCCGCCTCGGCCGCCTCAATCAGCGCGCCGACCGTCGTCTGGCTGACGAGGATGTCGTCAGGTAGCCGGATCCCGAGCGCCTGCTCGATCTCGAATACCAGCTGCACGTGGGCGAGGGAGTTCCACGAGCCGACGTCGGCGGGCGTCGTCTCGGCCCCGCGGACCGGGGGCTCTCCGACGACACGGGTGAACGCCTCCGATACCACTGACGTGATCGCGCTCATCATCGCATCGTCCTTTCGTCAGGCCTGCCGGGTCGCGTCGCTGGCGATGTGCGGTGCCGCGAGCTGGTCAAGGGCCGAGAGCGGCAGGACGTAGCGCTGCTCGCTGTCGGCCGGTCGGTCCGGGGCGAACCCGAGTTGCGGGTACAGCCCGGCGACGAGCGCGTTGCGGTCGGTCGCCCGGTAGCAGCCGACGAGCGTCCGGCAGCCGCGCTCGGCGGCCACCCGACCCAACTCGCGCAGCAGCAGCCGCTCGGCCGTGCGGCCGATCACGCGGCAGCTCAGCAGCAGCGTGTCCACCACCGCCTCATCCCCGCGCAGCGCGGTGAAGCCGACGCCCACGATCCCGTGGTCGGCCAGCCGGTCCCGCAGCGACAGCGAAAGGCAGACCCAGCCTGGGTCGGCGGCCAGCGCGGCGACCTCCTCGGACGTGCGCCGCCGGGCCGTCAGGTTGAACTGGTTCGTCTTGTGCAGCAGCTGGGTGACCCGTGGGAGCAGCGCCCCGTCGACGGGGCACACGCTGGCCACCATGGCCAGGTCGGCAAGGAAATCGTCAAGCGACGTCGACCGCTCGCGAAGCTCGGCGGCCGCCCGCAGGCCGGCGTACGACGCGTTGCGCTGCCGGTCGGCCAGGGTGAGCCGCCCGGGCTCGAGGGTAGGCCGGCCCGCCAGGGCGCCGACATAATCGGACGGACTGGCTGGCAGGTCGATGACGTCGACCTGGGGGAGCGCGCGGCGGACCTCCAGGCGCTCCGCGGGGTTGTCATCGGCGAAGGCCAGGCTGTCCAGGCCGAGCGAAAGGCGCGCGGCCACCTCGCGAAGCTGCTCGGACTTCGGGCGCCAGTCCGCCACCACGGCCGACAGGTGCTCGGGCCGCAGCCGCATCCCTGGCACCTCGGCGATCGCGCGGCGGGCGAGGTCCGGGTCGTTCTTGGTGGCCACAGCGAGCGCGACCCCCCGCTGGTGCAGCATGAGCAGGTACTCCTGAAAGGCCGCGAACGCCTCGCCCCGCGGCGAGGTTGTCAGCCTGACGCCGTCGATGCCATCCTCTCCGACGACGCCGTCCCACAGCGTGTTGTCGAGGTCGACCACGACGCACCGGCGGCTGAGCCCCTGGTCGGCGGCGAGCGCCGCCGCCGTGGCGCGGGCCAGCGCCGGCAGCGCGCTGAGGGCGACCGCCTGGCGGGCCGCGAACCAGTACCGGTCGTCGCGCCAGTCTTGGAGCCCGTGCTCGGCCGCGAGCCGTTCGCAGTCCACCAGCACGACGTCAGCGCTGGCCCGCAGGCGGGCGTTGACCTGTGCCACGACCGCCGACGGGCTGTCGGGGAACTGGAGCGCGGCGACGCCGAACGGGTCGGCCGTCGGTGGGGTGAACAGGTGCTGGCACACCCTGATATGGGCGCTTCGCGCGGCGTCCCACAGCCGTGACCAGCGCTGGACAGCGCCCGACACCACCTCCTCCGGGTTCCGCTCGCCAAGGGCGCCGAGCGCCAGGTCGTCGGTGCTCGGCACCAGCAGCACGTAGTCGGGTGGCTCGCGACGCGTCGCCGAGCTGGCGTCGAGCAGTTCCTGCTCGACTTGGCCGTAGGGCGCCTGCGTGACCTCAAGGCCGATCCCGGCGGCAACGCCCGCTGCGGGCAACAGCCGGGTGAGCAGGTCACTGCTCCACGTGGCCAGCACCCGCACCCGGGCGGTGCGGCGGACATAGGCCGTGAAAGCCTCGGGGAACCGTTCGACTTCACCCACCGCCCGCCGCCAGGTTCCCGGGTCCGTAGTGGACCGCAGCGCGGCGATAAGCTCCGAGGCGTCAGAGTCCACGCTGACCGACCACGGTGGCAATCCACGGGCGTGCAGTCGGCATTTACTCTCCAGGCATCAAGCACAGCCACAAGGAAATCTGCGACTCCGGTCGGCGTTTACATGTCGTAAATAATGCCTGTGACCACTCTAGCCCCGTTCTCTCGATTAACGTAGGGCGCAGTTCAACTGCGGACATGTATGTCATTTCCATTTCGATTATGCCCCTACCCTCCGGACCGCCCGCATCATACCGTGATCCGATCCACTAGGAACGGTGCCGCCGCAGCAAGGCTTGACGAGTATCACCAGTTAAATGCTGTCGCCGTCCACATTAAGGGCGCCCAGAGCCTCTTCAAACGCCGCGAGCCCGCGCTCGGTGATGACGATCGCTGACTGGCGTGGCATATCGGGATTGTCGTGGAAACCCAGGTAGCCGCGCAAGATCATCTTCTTGACCGATTGACTGCCCTTCTGGCCGGTGATGCCTAGCTGTCCTATCAGCGTGCGTGCCTGTGACCTGTTGAGATTCATCGCGGTCAAGGTGAGCAGGTCGTCCCCGTCAAGATCACCGTAGCCCGCGGCTGAAAGGCGGGAGCCGAGGCCTGCGGCGATAGCATCCCGCATCTCGCGCAATACGACGTATGCCTTATCGGCCGAAGAATCCATGTGGTCCATTATTTCATCAGCTACGCGAGTCGCTTCCATGCGCGTTTAAAACTGGCAAATCATCGCACGCGGACGAGAGCGCCCACCGTGGATATCAGCGAGCAGCCGCGGACGGGTCGATGATCCGTGCCCTGCCGTCGAGTTCCTTGGCGAAGTCCTGCCACATCTGCGCGTACTGCCGGGCGAGTTGCACGACAATCGCGACGCAGTGCGGCGGCAGAGCCGTCGCCGCGTCCGGCAGCTGCTCCGCACCTACCGCGTTGACATGCAGCAGGTGCAGCATGCCCTTCCCGCGTTCGTTGTTGCGCAGCGACGGATCGCGTATCAGCTTTTCCACTGCGGCCGCCGGGCTAGCGGCTGCGGACCGGGTGGCAGACCGCACGGGAGGGTCAGCCGGGACTTCGTTGGCTGACCCGTTGTCGTCGGCCGACTGGGTCGAGGGCACGGGTCTTGCCGGCACGGGCGATTCGCCACGCTCAATTCGCTTGCGTACATCGAGGACCGTCGCCGGGGAGATGCCGGCCAGGCGCGCCACGTCTCTCAGCGACGCCTCCGGCTGGTCGGTGAGCAGCTCGGCGGCGCGCCGTCTGGCCTCGCTGGTGTCCAGCGGACGGACCCTGCCGTCCCTGCCGACCCGGGCGTTTGACTGTGACGACTCGCCGGTTGAACGTTTCCTCATGGTGGCCACGGTCTTCGCGGCTAGGCCCGCCGCCTGCCCGATGGCCCGGTCGGACATGTGGGAGTGCGTCGCGATGATGCGTTCTGCCGCGGCCCTGCGGTCGGCGTGGGTCAGCGGTAGGCCATGAGCGATGTTCTCCTCGACGGCACGCAGGAACACGTCCGACTCGCTGCCCTCGAAGAACACAACGTTGATGGTCTCCTGGCCCTTGAGCGACGCGGCCATCAAGCGGTGCATCCCGTCAATCACCCGCATAGTGCGCCTGTCCACCATAATCGGCGGCAGCGGTGCCTCGGTCTCGGCGAGTCTCGCGATGTGCGCCTTGTCCTCTCCGTTCAGTCGCGGCGACTCGCCAGAGCGAAGTGACATGATCGGCACCGCCACGACCTCGGCCGGCCTCCTCGTTGCTGTGTTTGCTGGATGAGTCAAACGGCCACCCGGCTGGTTCACGACAGCTTCCCTCCGATGCAGGGGCGCTCGGCTTGCCTTTGTCAACTTCAGTGTCACCCGTGCGCACGTCCTCTCCCTGGTGGCCCGCTGACCGGGAATTGCCGTACCTGATGATCATGCACGTGCGTTTTCCCGGTTCAGGGGTTGGTTCGCCGCAGACTCATCGGGACCTAGTTGCCGTAGTACGGTTTGGGCGCAATTCCGCGGTCGCGAATGCACAGGCGATCCAGGCCGCGGTCGACGATGGGTGAGCGTTTGGCTGCTTATTCTCAAGGCTGCGTCCAAACCGCATGAGTTCGGCGCCCTTCGGTGCGTGAGGCGGTCCGAAAACTTTGACCTCATCGCGGCGGAGAACTGGAAATAACCGAGGCCAATGTTCTCCGCTCAGTGCGCCCTCCTGCTACCCCAGCGGTGGGCCAGCGCTGGGGGTATGGACACATGTCAAATTACGGCGTGTTGCGGGTCCTGATCGTGGTTTGCTTCGCGCCGTGCGGCCCGGGATGGGGTAGCGAACCGGGCATCCGTGCCATATCGCCCGGCTGTCGTGCCGGGGGTTCATGGTGAGTGCTGCATTACCCGCACTCTTGTCTGGGTAGTGCAGCACTCACCATGATCACCTCGAACAGAGGGGCGTCGGCGAGGACGGTGCAACCGGGTGATACCACGCCAAATCGCTCGGCCGCGACGACACGCCAGAAACTCACGTTGTTCTTACTACGTT
>JBEKHI010000277.1:0-11570 GCA_050012355.1 Streptosporangiaceae bacterium
CTGCTTGACGAACTGTACGACCACTTCGGCGCGGCGTCCTTCACGGCGCAATGGCAGCACGACCGGGCCGGGCTGCTGGCCGCCGCGTTGCGCCTGCTGGAGGATCTGCGGTTGGTGAAGCGTGCCCCCGGCGGGGTCCTGGTGCTGCCCGCCGCCGCGCGCTACCGGACGATCACCGCGGCGCTGCCCGAGGGAGCTCGTTTCGAGGGACAGGGGATGTTCGCGCTATGAGGTTCAAGCCGGCCCGGGCCGGGATCATCAACCTGTGGGACTACTTCGACGAGGAGTTCCTCTTCGCCGACGGCCGCCTCGCGCTGCGCGGGCACAACGGCTCCGGCAAGACCAAGGCGCTAGAAGTGCTGTTCCCCTTCATACTCGACGGCAGCCTGGACGCCCGCAGGCTCGACCCGTTCAGCGGCGACAACCGCACGATGAAGTCCAACCTGCTGTACCGGGGCCAGGACGCCGAGCACGGCTACGTGTGGATGGAGTTCGCTCGCGACGGACAGACCGTCACCTTGATCATCGGGCTGTCCGTGCACAAGAACATGGACCGGCCGCGGCCCTCGTTCTACGTCACGGATAAGCGGATCGGTGTCGACTTCGGGCTGCTGTCGCCGGATTCCCGGCCGCTGACCGCCCGGCAGCTCATCGCGGTGCTCGGCCGCGACTGCTACTTCGGCGATCGGCGCGGCGCGTACCAGGAGGCGGTGGACGAGCGGCTGTTCGGGCTCGGCCGGGAGCGTTACCTGCAACTGCTCGACCTGCTGATCGCGCTCCGCCGCCCGCTGCTGGCCAAGGACCTGGACCCGGCCAAGGTGTCCGACACGCTCACCTCCGGCCTCAGCCCGGTCGACGAGGACCTGATCATCCAGGCTGCCAGGGACTTCGAGAACCTCGCGGCGGTGCAGAAGCGGCACGACGACCTGTCCGCCGCCGACGAGGCGGTGCGGGCGTTCCTCGAGCACTACGCCTCCTACGTCCGGGCACACGCGCGGCACCAGCTTGACCAGCTGGAATCCCGGATCGCGGCCGCCGACGAGCAGCTGACCACCATCAGGGACCGGACCCGCGAGGTGGCACTGGCCAGCGAGCAGGAGCGGCACTGGCGCGCGGCCGAGGCGGACGCCTCCGCCGCGATCGCCACCCACACCGCCCGGCTGGCGGCGCTGCGCGATCATGACGCCTACCGTGATCACGAGAAGCTCGCGCTCCGGCGAGCACAGCTCGACAAAGAGAGCACCGATCTCAGAGCCGAGGAAAGCCGGCTTGCACGCGCCCGCTCCCATGCGGATGAGCTTGACGGGCAAGCCCGGGAAATCGCCGTTATGGCCGAAGAAAATGGTCATGCGATCGCACGGCTGGCTCGCGAGCTGACCGAAGCGGCGCGGACCTCGCGCATCGAGCTCGCGGCCGACGAGGACGCGGCGCGGGCGCTCGCGGCGGCGCGGCGGGAGGACATCCGCGTCGTACGCGAGCAGCTCGGGCTGGTCAGGGACGCGGAACGGGACCGCGGGGCCGCGGACGCCGCGTTCGGCACCGCCCGGGAGAAGCTGGAGGCGGGCGAGCGGTCGCTGCGCGAGGCGCAGGAGCGGCTGGCCGCCGAACGCGCTGACTTCGCCGCCCAGCTGACCGCCTGGAACGATCGCTGGGAGCTGGACCTGTCCGGCGACGTGTCCAGCCTGGCCGAAGCGTTCGCCGACCTGACCGCCGAGCGCGGGCGCGAGCTGGCTGGCCGCCGCGCGGAGCTGCGGCTGCGTGACACCGAACTCGCCGAGACCGCTGCGCGGCTCGGCGATGAACGCGCCGCGGTGGCCGCCGAACGTGACGACGCGCCACCGCCGTCCTCCGCGCGATCTTCCGATAGATCAAAACGGCGCGGCGGACCCTTGTGGTGTCTCGTCGATTTCCGTCCGGGGGTAGACCCCGGCACGGCCGCGGCGATCGAGGGCGCGCTGTACGGCGCCGGGCTGCTTACCGCCTGGGTGCATCCTGATCCCGCGCTGACCGCTGCTGCGGTCGCGGCTGTCGAGGCCGACGGGTATCTGGTCGCCGGTCCGCGTCCCGACGGCGGCACGCTCGCGGATTTCCTCGTCCCGTCGGAACAGGACATGGTGCCGACGGCGGAGGTGGTCCGGGTGCTCAAGTCGATCGCGGTGTCCGGGTCGCCGACCGGGGACGGGATCAGCACGCGCGGGCAGTTCAGCCTGGGCGTGCTGGTGGGCGCGTGCCCCAAGCAGGCCGCCGAGTTCATCGGGGCGACGAACCGGCGGGCGCGACGGCGGGCACGGCTGGCTTCGCTTGACGAGCAATTGTCGTCGGTCGCGGCTGAGCGGGCGCGGCTGGCCGACGAGGCTTCGCTGGCCGACTCCGCGCTGGAGGACCTGGAGCGGGCGCGGCACGAGCTGCCGAAGGCGACATCGGTGACCGCGGCCGAGCGCGACGCCGACGCGGCCGCCGCCCGGCTGTCGGAGGCCCGCGGCCGGCTGGATGAGGCGCGGATCGCGCTGGACGCCGCCGTCGCGGAGCTCGACGCGCGCAGCCGCCGGGTGCGCCGGCTCGCCGCCGAACGCGGTCTGCCATCCGGCGCCGATGAGCTCGGGTCGGTGGAACAGGTGGTCGCTGGCTTCGAGCGGACGGCGGAGGAACTGCTCAGGGCACGCGCGCTCGCTTCGTCTTTGGAAGTGGACCTATCCGGGCGGCGTGGCCTCGGGGAACGGCTGCGCGCGGAGAACGACGAGGCGGCGGCGGTGCTGGCGCAGCGGCGGACCGAGTTCGTGGTCGCCGACGAGGAGCTGCGCGTTCTCGAGCAGGCGGGCGGGGCGGAGTACCGGCGGGTCAGCGAGCAGATCGCCGAAGCCCGGGGCCAGCTCGAGCAGGCTAACGGCGCGATCAAGGTCGCCGCGGGCAACGCGGCCGCCGCCCATGACACCGTGGTCGCGGCACGTCGCGACGTGGAAACCGGCGGGGCGGCGCTGACGACCGCGGTCACCGAGCTGTTCGCTTCGGCCGCCACGTTCGGGGCGTACTGCGCTCCCGATCTACGGCCGTTGCTGGATGTCTCCGAGAGCGCGCCGTGGCCTGCCCAGTGGCCATCGCCCGCCGACTTCGTTCCCGACGGGCTAGTGCGGGACGCGCTGCCGGACGGTGCCACTGCCGTGCTCGACGCGTACGCCGCGGCGCTTTCCGGTGGCCGCTCGGTTGCCGACGGGACGCTGCGCGGCTACACCGACCGGGTGTGGAGCGCCTACCGGGACTTCGAGAACGCGCTCAAGGCCGGTGAGGACGGCTACCAGGCGAACCTGTACGGCGACGCGCCGTTCCTCGTCGAGGTGGAGACGAGTTCTGGTCGCCTGTCGGCGGCGGCGTTCGCTGATTCGATCACCGAAGACGTGGCGAGCCAGAGCGTGCTGCTTTCCGAGCACGAGCAGACGGTGCTCGAGGACTCGCTGCTCACCTCGCTGGCCGGGCAGATCCACTCCCGGGTGCTCGCGGCCCGTGACCTGGTGGCGACGATGGACGCCGACACCCGGTCCAAGCCGATGTCCAGCGGGATGGCCATCGGCATCGCGTGGGTCCGTGAGGACGATCTCTCGGAGCAGCAGGCCGCGGTGTCCCGTCTCCTTGGTACCCCGCTCGATTCGGGTGGGCTGGCCACGCTGCGCGGACGGCTGCGTTCGATGATTCATGCTCGGCGGGCTGAGCACCCGCGCGACACCTACCGCGAGGTGCTGGCGGCCGTGCTCGACTACCGGTCCTGGCACCGGTTCGAGCTGCGGCTGCTGTCGGCCGGCAGCCCGCCCGCCCGGCTCACCCGCAAGAAGCATTCCGAGATGTCCGGTGGTGAGAAGTCCGCCGCGATCCAC
The DNA here is from genome assembly GCA_050012355.1 of Streptosporangiaceae bacterium. GTDB lineage: Bacteria > Actinomycetota > Actinomycetes > Streptosporangiales > Streptosporangiaceae > JBEKHI01. The sequence goes on from JBEKHI010000277.1 coordinate 3,867, forward strand.
ATGCCGCTGTTCGCCGCCGCCAACGCGCTGTACTCCTCCGCGAAGCCGGACTGCCCGCGGCTGGTCGCGCTGGACGAGGCGTTCGCCGGCATCGACGACAAGTTCAAGCCGGAGTTGCTCGGCCTGACCGTCAAGTTCGACCTCGACCTGTTCATGACCGGCCACGACCTGTGGATCACGTACCCGTCCGTCCCGATGATCGCGCACTACGACATGCACCACGACAAGGCGGCCAACGCGATCTCCGCCCTGCTGGTGCTGTGGGACGGCGCCGCCCTGCTGGACGCCGACGCCGGCTACGCCGGCAACGAGGAACTAGCCGCCTCCCTGCTCGGCTTCGCCCCATCCCGCCACGCCCCCGCCTCGGTCGACGGCGTACTGGTCGCCGCCGAAGGTTGACCTCGCCGCACTCTGCGGGGGCAATAGCCCACGTAAGGGGCATATCGCCACGCTGAGCTGGTTCTACGCCCCTGTCGATGACCCATCGCTGGGGGTATAGCGCCATCGGTGGCCCATCGCTGGGGTCGGGGTCTTCGGCAATGCGGGCGGGGGCGGCTTAGGCTTCGGGGATGATCGAGGTTGCACGGGGAGACGGGATCGCGCGGCTGACGCTGGGCGACGGGAAGCGGGCGAATGCGCTGGGCAGCGACGACTGGGCGCGGCTCGTCGCTATCGCGGACGAGCTCGGCGCCGACGATTCGCTGCGGGTCGTGGTCGTCTCTGGCTCGGGCCGGTCGCCGTTCAGCTCGGGCTCGGATATGCGCGAGTGGATCGACGCCACCCCGGAAGATGTGGACAGCAGCTTTCACCTCATGGAACAGGCCTGCGAGGCGATCGAGCGCCTGCCGGTTCCGGTTATCGCGTCGGTCCGCGGTGTGGCGGCGGGCGCTGGCTGCCAGCTTGCCTGCGCTTGCGATCTGCGGATCGTCGGGGAACGCGCGAAGATCGGCATGCCGATCGCCCGGTGGGGCATCCTGGTCAGCCCGGCCTTCGCCGCCCGGCTCGTCGTGCTAGCCGGGCCGGACACCGCCCGCGAACTGCTCTATACCGGCCGGCTGCTGACCGGGCCGGAGGCCGTCGGCCGAGGCCTCGCCACCCGCTGTGTCCCCGAGCGTGATCTGGAGAGGGTGACCGATGAGTTCGCCGCGATGATCGCCGCCCAGCCCGCCGCCGCCATCCGCGCGGCCAAACGAGCCGTCGAAGCCACCCTCGCCCCGACCAGGCTGGCGGTCAGCGCCCAGCAGGCCACGAAATCCGCCGACTACGCGGGGCTACGTCAGCAGGTCGAGCGCTTCTTGCGCGGTCCCGCCTGACTCCGCACCACTGACTAACATGAATGTTAGTAACATATTTGTTACTAACATTCATGTTAGTATCGAGCTATGCCATCACCTCGGCACTTCATCGGTCGCCACCGGGATCTGCAGCGCTTGTGGAGCCACTTGGACGCCGTAAAGTTCGACGGATGTGGACGGCTCGTTAGCATCCGAGGGCGCCGCCAAGCGGGCAAGTCCCGGTTGGTCACCGAGTTCGCTGACCGGACGAAGCTTCCTCAGCTGTTCTTCACCGGCGCCCGCCTTGCCACGCGGCAAGATGAGCTTCGCCGGTTTGCCGCGGAAGCTGGGCGGTCGACTCTTCCAGGACGTTCGTTGTTCGACGGGACCGCGCCGGAGAGCTGGTCGAGCGCACTGCGGCTCCTCGCGACCGCGCTGCCAGATGGCCCCGCCATCGTCGTCCTCGACGAGTTCCCCTGGCTACGGGAATCCAGTCCCTCGCTCGAGGGCGAGTTGCAGGTTGCCTGGGACCGGCTGCTAGAACGCAAGCCAGTCTTGGTCATCCTCATCGGGTCGGATATCTCCATGATGGAGGCACTGACCAGCTACGAGCGCCCGCTGTTCGGCAGGCTGAAGGAGATAGTTGTTAACCCCTTCGAGCTAGGCGATACGGCTCAGATGATCGAGGCCGAGGACCCTGCTCTCGCTATAGACGCTCAGCTGGTGACTGGGGGCTATCCGCGCATCTGCATGGAGTGGCGCGGCGCGACCGACATCGGGCAGTTCTTCCGCCGTCAGTTTGCTGACGAGAATTGCGAACTCATCGATGTCGGACGCAACGTGCTCGCCGCTGAGTTTCCCCCGGACCTGCAAGCCACCCGAGTGCTTTCGGCCATTGGTGCTGGCGCCCGCACTAACAAGGAGATCGGCACGCGGTCCGGGATGCAGGCGACGCCACTCGCGCGTTCGCTTGACACGCTGATCAGCAGCAAGCGCACCGTGGCAGTTGACATCCCGCTATCTATACGTCAGCGGCGTGACCCTCGGTACCGGGTGGCGGATCCCTACCTGCGGTTCTGGCTGCGGTTTGTCGAGCCGTCGCTTCCCGATATCGCCAGGGGTCGGCCAGACCTGGCCCTTGACCGTATCCGGGCCTACTGGGGTGACTACCGCGGACTGGCGGTGGAACCACTGGTGCGTGCGTGCGTGGAGCGGCTGGCGGCAGCGGACACTGAGCTCGTGGACGTATCCGTCGTCGGCGGTTACTGGACCCGCTCCAACGACGTGGAAGTCGACCTTGTCGGAGTCGACCGGTGGCCAGGAGCGAGTCATATATCCGCGGTCGGTTCGATCAAGTGGCGTGAGAAACAGCCCTTCGACCGCCATGACTTCACGGAGCTGGCGCGGGCGGCCGCACAAGTACCAGGCGCTTCGGAACCCAAGCTCATCGCGGTGAGCCGCACCCCATGTGTCACTGAAGGGCTTGATCGCGTCTATGGCCCCGCCGACCTCGTCGCCTCGTGGACCCGTCGGTGAGACACCACCCGACCGGACATAGAGACAGAAACACGGACATGTGTTATATCGACGTGATATTCATGTTATCGTCTTGAGATGTGCGACAGCGCCCACACCGCCTGCTTTCGATAGCCAGCACGCCCTCCGCGGATGCCGCCGTTCGGCCAGGCATCGCGAGACAGTACGACAGAACTAGACAGCCCACGATGGTGCTGGCCCTGCTTGTCGTGGTGGTCCTGGTGGATCAGACAGCCAAGTGGTGGGCCTGGCGGCACATCCCGTGGGCCAGGATCAACTCCGGCGGCGACATCCTCGTCGGACGCACGATCGGCACGTGGTACACCGCGCCGGTAACCGGCGCGGTGCTCGACCTGCTGGACTTCGGGCTGCTGAGCATCGCCCTGCTGATCCTGGCGCACTGCCGGGCGCCGGCCATCGTCCGCGTCCCGGGTGCCCTGATGACCGGCGGATGGGCCAGCAATCTGCTGGACCGGCTGGGATTCCACTACTGGACCGCGCCGGGCAGCGTGCGCGGCGTGGTCGACTTCATCCACATCGGCCCGCACTACTACAACGTCGCGGACTGCTTCATAATCGGCTGCACACCGGTGTTCCTGCTGGCAGCCGGCTATCACGGCGGGCGGACTATCATGCACTCCCAGCCGCGGTCGGCCGCCTCGCAGCCCGCTCGCAGCTGGGCGCGCACCCAGTTGCGGATCCCGGCGCTGGCCAGCGCGGGCCTGGCCCTGGTCGTCGCGCTCGGCGCGGCCAACTACGGCGGCGTGAACGCCGCGCCCCGCCGGACGCCGCATCTTGAGACCGACCGTACGGTTCCGTGCCTGCTGGCCAACGTCGAGGTGTCCAGGACCGGCACGCCTCGCTCGCTGCACGGAAGGTGTTGAGTTCCTGGGGTTGAGGCCCCATGAACCCCTCTGGGCCAGCCTGGTCGCCCACGTTGACGTGGCGCGACGCTCCACATCAACGCGGGCGGCGCCCCGGCCCGCGCGTGCGAGCCGGCAGCCGGCCTGCTCGGAAGCCGCTGTGTGTCCCGTTACCGGTGGCTTGCCTGCTGCGTATCCGGCGTTCCGTCGGCCGGGGCACCCGGGGTTCCTGTTGTGCAGAGTTTACCTGGGGCTGATGTTGTCTGCCCGGGACGCCTGACGACCCCATCGATGTCCCATCGCTAGCGTGATAGCGCCATCGGTGGGCCATCCATGGGAGCCAGTGCCATTCGCATGGCTGTCCAGCATGACGCCTTTTGCCGAGGATGCGCTTCGCGGGTCCGGCCCACCGGACGCCGAAACCACAACCAAATCCACGATGCGTCCATATCGCAGCTAGCGCTCCATCAACGCGGGCGGCGCCCCGGCCCGCGTGCCCGAGACGATGGAGCCGCAGCACGGGCCTGCTTGCCTTTTAACCTCTGACTGCCCACGATGTGTTATCGCGGGTGCTGGCGGCGAGGCCAGGTGACCTGCATCGCTGGCTGAGAGTGCCGGATCAGGGTTTTCCCGCGCTGGTCATCCAGCCTGGCGTCGCGCCAGCGCCGGATAATTCCCCAGCCAGCGTGGCCTCCAGCAACGAGACAGGATGATGGTAACTAGCCGTCGCCACGCGATAGCTAGTTTCCGTCATCTTGCCGACAGGCCAGTCCGGGCCGCCGGGCGGCACCGCAGGCTCGGGCATATCAGGCAAATTGCCGGGCGGTCGCCGGGAGATTCCCGAAAGTTAAACGGCAAGGCCTGACGTGCTAGGAATCCGCTATATCCGGGAGACGCGCTCCTGACACATGCCGGCGTACGGCGACAATCACGCATTCGCCGTACGCCGACGTTATGGCAGGGCGGAAACCGCTACCAGTTGAAGCGGTAGGCGCGGTAGGTGTTCACGCCGGACGGGAACTCGGCGTTGAACAGCAGCGTGCCCTTGCTGTTGAAGGTGGAGAAGTACGGCAGCGCGCCCCAGCCGACCTGCAGGTCGCCGTTGGCGAGGGTCTGGCCGTTGCCCTGTGAGGTGGCGGACTCGTCCCCTGGCTGGTTCACCGACTTGATCAGCGTGGCCACGTGGGTCTTGAAGTTGAGCTTCGCCGTCACGACCCTGCTGTAGGGCAACTCGGACAACACGTCCGTGCCCGAGTTGGCGGTACCGGCGGAGTCGTTGTCGAACCAGGTGTAGACGCCGTTACCGAGCGACTCGGGGTCGTGCTGCCAGGAGAAGATCTCGCCCGCCTCGTCGAGGACCTGCCCCTTGGCCGCCTCGATCTTGAACGAGCTGTCCTTGCCACCGATCTGCCACTCGATCTTGCCGGTGCGGGAGTTGACCTCGTAGGTGGTCCAGGTGTCGCGCGCGTCGATCAGCAGGTCGCCGTTAGTGTCCACCTTGACCGCGTTCAGGTGGAACCAGTCCCACGGGCTGCTGGCCGAGGTCGACAGCGGCTCCTCGCTCTGACTGAACGGAACGTGCTTGGCCGCATCCCAGCTGAACAGCACCTTGCCGGTCTTGATGTCGATCTCCTGGACGATGCCGTCGATCGTCTCCTGGTCGGACGCGCCGCCGATGGAGGTCAGGTTGGCGGTCTCTTCCTTGTAGGAGATCACCAGCGCCGTGTTCCACGGCGTGATCAGGAACTCGTGCCCGTCGGCCTCGTCGCCATCGCCCGCCTTGACCGTCGCGATCAGCTTGTAGTGGCTGTTGTAGATGTAGTCCTCGCCGCTGCTCAAGCCGCCGAGCCCGGTGCCCTGCCAGAAGGTCAGCACCTTCTGCCCGTCATAGGTCTGCACGCGGAAGTCCGCGTCTTCCTCACCAGAGGGAGCGGCGTGGAACCAGATCACCTTCTTGCCGTTGGGGCTGAGGATCTCCGCGCCGTTCGCGTAGGTCGAGGGGTCCCCGTACGGCGAGATGAAGATATCGCCGTCCTTCTCGGCCGCGCTCGAGTTGGTGAGCACGGTGACCGGCGGCGGGTTCAGCGTCGTTGTCGTGGCCTTCGCGGCCGTCGTCGCCGCCCCCGCCCCGGCCAGCGCGATCGCGGCGATTCCGGCGAGCGTGCCCGCAGCCCATCGCTTACCCATCAGTTAGCTCCTCGTGTCACCCCGGTCCCCGTACGGAACCAGGCCGCATGAAACTATATCGATCGGCTTGGTCGGGTTTACGCCTTCCCCCTGAACGACACACATCACTCCGCCCGGGCAGCCCGCCTCACCCTGGCGCGCCCGGTTGACCGAAGCCGCAGCGAACCCAGACCAAGCGGCGACCATCAAGCAAAGCCCGGCCCGTCCAGGGATGGTCCCGATAACGGCGCGGGGCCGCGGGCAGGCCGGGATCCGTTGCCGTGCTTTCCGACCCCAGGAAGCACGACGCCGCCCGATGGACACTTCTCCCGGGTTCGTGCACCTTGAGTGGGTGCCATAACCGGACATTGCGGACCGACGAGGTGCACCAAGCCGGGACAAGTGCGCAGCCGCCACCCCGCGAGCTTGGCCCCACTCCCGACTGGGGGTGCGCAGGTGGGTGCCGTATTTCAGCGACCCGGCCTTGACCCAGCGGCCGCCGCCGTCACCAGCGGGGACCCAGAACAGGTGGTTCGAGGTGGTGTCGATCACCGAGGTCCCGCGGCCGGTGCGGACCTTCAGGTCATCGCCGCGCTCACCACCAGCCAGATCACCAGCCACGGCGACAGCGAGGACGTCACCATCCAGCTCGGCCAGCACAACATCCCCGTCCCCGCCCCGCAGGCTACTGATCACGCTCGCCGCCGAAGGCAAGCCCTACGCCGACACCGGAACGCCCCGGGACCCGAAATGGCTGTTCTCGGGACAACCGCCCGGAAGGCCGATGGCTGACCAGGAGCACAGGGGTGACGAGATTCCTGACAAGCCGGCGATTACGGTCTACGCCAGTTAAGTCGAACGGGATTCATCGCCGACGGACCCCTTCTCCATCCGCCCATAGGCAACGAACCGACAGTGTGTTCCGCCACCCTAAACTACTTCACAGGTCAGCGTTACCAGAAATCCCGCACTCTGACGGCGCATGACTTCCTGGGCTGCCCGCACTACGGATCGTCCCGCAAACTGTTCTCCTGACTCATCGGCAGCACGCTCGACATACCAATTTTCATATGTAGGACGAAAGTCTCCATTTGCCGCTCTGCGCCAGAAGTCCCCACCTAGGACCACCACTCCGGTACCATCCAAGCTCTCTAGAACCTACCGTGCATCTGCCCGGGAAAACGCTATCTCGTGGATATGCTGCCCTAGAGAAATCCCCTTGCTTCGCAAATCAGTCGGAAGAAACGTCATCCATTGCTCACCGTCAGTGCAGTTCGAACTGTCGATGGTTTATCATTCCCTCATTATCGATAATCCAATGGAATGCGCCCTCGTCATCTCCGTACCCGCCAGGAACTCGAACGTGAGTATAGAACTCCCCATCGCCGCTCATCGGTAGACACGTCATCGGGGGTTACAAAGCTCTTCGCTGATTCCGGGAAAGAGTGCCATTCACCCGGAGCTTTTGACATCTGCGCCCGGACCTTCGAAGTGTAACTGGTGCCCTCGAACGGATCGCAGTTGTGGACGAGAACCGGCGTCCCGATTGTGGCACCACTATACGTACTGCCGTTGCCTCTGCCGGGTTCGGCTACAACGTAGAAGTAGTGGTCGTTGTTGCCGGGGACTGTGAGGTCCCACATCCAGCGATCCGGCTGGGCTGGGACCCAGCCGCCGGTCACCACCGCGTTGCCGGTGCCGGACGGGGTGCGCAGGTGGGTGCCGCACTTCAGCGAACCCGCCTTCACCCACCGGCCGCCGCCGTCACCGCCGGGAACCCAGAACAGGTGATTCGAGGTGGTGTCGATCACCGAGGTCGTGCGGCCGGCTCGGACCTTCAGGTCATACAGTTCCGTATCGTGATG
>JBEKHI010000278.1:0-11569 GCA_050012355.1 Streptosporangiaceae bacterium
ACCCAGCACTACGCCATCGACGACTACGGCGACCTGCCCCGTGTCATGCACCGCGTCACGATCTCCGGAGACCTCGCCGTAGCCACCGACGGCCGCACCAGTCGCGCGGTCGCCGGTGACGCCTCGAATTACGTCCGGGCATAACGACGCGCGGCCGGTCCGAGCGGCCCGCGCGTCCGGCCCGCCCGGCCCGTTAGCCGCACGGCGCCGCGCCCTTGCCCGCCCCCAGCGCCCGCCGCCGTCTCGCCGCCTCGCCGAAGGCATCTTATCCCGGGTTCGTGCACCAATCGCGCCCGAAATGGACCGTTATGTAGAGGCCGCTGGGGGCACGAACCCGGGATAAGTGATCCGGGTCCGCCGCGGACGGGGGCTTCTCCAGGGCCGCCATGAGCCATTCGAAGGCCGGTACCGGGGACTCGAACGAGGGCCAGCCGTTGATGGTGGCGGTGAGCTTCCAGTACCGCTCGATCCGCGGGTCGATGATGTCCTCGAGCTGGGTGAGCAACTCGCCGCGGCGCTGGTCGGCCGCGGTGCCGGTCAGGATGGCGTCCACTATCCGCGCGGCTTCGGCGGAGCCGGGCGCGATGTCCCGCTCCAAGGCCTCCTCGGCGCTCTCCTGGGCCCGGCTCAGCAGCCCGTTGTCGGCCTGCCACGCAATGCCGTGGCAAGTGACCTGCCGCAGGCAGTGCCGGAAACCCGGATCGGCGGCCAGCTCCGCGAGTTCCAGCCAGGCGTCGATCTGCTCAGGCGACGGGTCGTCAGGCAGGTTGTGTCCGGTGCTCCAGCGCCGAACCTTCCGGAGCCTGGGCTCCAGCCCGTCAAACACCTCGGCGGTGAAGTCGTCGATGATCTGCTTGCGTTCCGCCGCCGATAGCCTGACCAGCTTGTTCATCATGGCGGTCTGCTGGCTACCGGCCGCTCGTTTCACCACCGCGGACAGGACCGCGCGCCGCAGTTGCAGGACCCGGGCCTGCGCATCCAGCGCCTCCAGTTGCGCGGCGGCAACCTCGGCGACGGTTGTCTTGCCGTCCAGTACCCGGCGCACATCAGGCAGTCCCAGCCCCAGATCGCGCAACGTAGCAGCTAGTTCCAGCCTGGCCACGCATGCCGCGTCGTAAAGCCGGCGACCGCTCTCGGTGCGACCCGCTGGCGGCACGACACCGACATCGGACCAGAACCGGATCGTACGCACCGGGAGCCCAGTGCGCTTGGCCAGTTCCCCGATAGACAGCAGCGGACCGTCATCTTGCCTCATGACGGCTAGTCTGCTTCCTCCAGCCGCTGGAGAATCAACCCGTAACCGAGTACCGGCACCGTAGCGCAGGCCGTCGATGAGGAGCGCGACCATCCGCTGGCTGTACTCGGGTTCCCCGTCAGGTGCGGGCAGGCACAGGCTGGCGACGGCGTGCAGCAGGTCCTTGGCGCTGATGTCGGCCCGGATCTCGCCACTGGCCGTCGCGGCTTCGAGCAGTGCCCCGAGGGTGGGTTCGAGCCGCTGGTAGAAGTAGCCGGACAGAGCGTCGAACGCCGGATCGCCCGAGTGAAGTGCCGTAGCGAATCCTCGTTTGGTCGCGACAAACTCGGTAAACCGGTGCAGCCACTTCGCGAGTGCTGCTGCTGGTTCGTGCGCCGCGGCTAGCGCCGGGCCCGCATCGGCGCAGGCATCCACCCCGCGCTGAAACACGGCCCTGATCAGGTCCGAACGCTGCGGAAAGTGCCGGTACAGCGTTCCGACTCCGACGCCAGCCAGATCAGCGATCTCCTTCGCGGGCGCGTCCACGCCTGACGTGCGGAAGACGGCCTTGGCTGCCTCAAGCAGTGAGTCAATGTTGCGCTGCGCGTCGGCGCGCAGCCGGCGCGACGCCGTGTTCTCCGTCACGATACCTCTGCGTTTGCATAACCGGAAAGTCTTTCCGTATAGTTCTGGAAGGGTATTCCGTTTAGGTCAGGGTACGGCATTGGCGGAGCGCCGACCACGCCTCGACCACGACCTCAGGAGAAACCGCATGAAATACCGTGCTCTCGGCCGGACCGGCATCATGGTCAGCCCCTACGCGCTCGGAGCGATGATGTTCGGCGCGTTCGGCAACCCCGACCACGACGACTCGATTCGGATCATCCGCAAGGCGCTCGACGCCGGGATCAACTTCGTTGACACCGCGGACAGGTACTCGGGCGGCGAGTCCGAGGAGATCGTCGGCAAGGCGCTCAAGGGGCGCCGCGACGATGTCGTCCTCGCGACCAAGGTAAATGGCCCGATGGGGGCTGGTCCCAATCAGCGAGGCAACTCCAGGCGCTGGATCATGACCGAGGTCGAGAACTCGCTGCGCCGCCTGCAGACCGACTACATCGACCTCTACCAGATTCACCGGCCGGACCCGGACACCGACATCGAGGAGACGCTCTCGGCGCTGTCGGACCTGATCCACAGCGGCAAGGTCCGCGCGATCGGGTCTTCTACGATGCCCGCCTCTGACATGGTGGAAGCCCAGTGGGTGGCGGAGCGGCGCGGCCTGGAACGGTTCCACACCGAGCAGCCGACCTACTCGATCCTCAACCGCGGCATCGAGGCCGAGGTGCTGCCCGTCGCCCAGCGCTACGGGATGGGCACGCTCGTGTGGAGCCCGCTCGCGAAGGGAATGCTCACCGGGCGCATCCGCAAGGGCCAGCAGACCGACCTTCGCCGCGTCGCCATCTTCACGAGCTTCAGTGACGAACGCCGGCTCGACGCCGTCGAGCAGATCATCCCGGTCGCCGAGAAGGCGGGCTTGCCGATGACGCACCTCGCGATGGCGTTCGCGATCGCTCACCCTGGTGTGACCAGCGCGATCATCGGGCCGCGCACGATGGAGCAGCTTGATGACCTGCTCGCTAGCGTCGACGTCACGCTCACCGACGAAATCCTCGACCGGATCGACGAGATTGTCCCGCCCGGCACCGACATCGGCGCGCCCGACCAGTCCGCCTACCTCCCCCCGGCCATCCAGCGCCCGGACCTCCGCCGCCGACCCGCCGACGACCGTGCCGCCGCCTGAACAGGCCGCCTACAGGCCCATGGATGTCCCATCGCTGGGCCTACAGCGCCATCGATGTCCCATCGCTGGGATCGGGGCTGGCTGGGAGTTGCGGCTCGCCGGGGGTCGTGGCGCTCAGGCCAGGCTGATCGACCGCGAGCCAGAACGCGCGCCGCGAACGCTCACCTGGGCGCGGCCGAGTTCGGGGTGCGTGGCGGTGAGCGTGATGGTGCCCTCGACGCCGGAGTGAGATCGGATCCAGACCGCGCCGAGCCCGCCGTAGGAACCGAAGGGAAACGTCCGCTCACCGACCAGGGTTCCCGGCCCGGTCAGCGTCAGCGTGACGTCGCCGCGCAGGTAACGGACCTGGTTGCCATAGGCGTCGGCCGCGTGGAACACGACACGGGTGGCGTCCGAGCCGTCGGCGGTGATCTCGTCATCGTCGGCGGCCATCGCCAGCCGGAACAAGCTCGCGTCCGATGACATCACGGCCTCGGCGACCTGCTGGCCGTCGACGAACCCGGTGATCCGCAACTCGCCGATCGGTCCTTGCTCGTCCGAGGTGAGGGTGGCGAACATCGGCGGGTAGGCCAAGTGCGCGTACGCCTTGTCCGAGGCGTCCGGGCTGCGGTCGGCCAGCATGCTGGCGACCGAGGGAGAACTGATCTGCACGTTGTCGCAGTTGGTCGCGATCATCAGGTTCGGCCCGGGGCCGGGTGGCGGTGGCTCCGAGTGGAAATCCCAGCTGAGCACGGGGACGATGACCGGGCTGGTCGCGGGGTCGGCCTGCGACTGATAGATGGCGGCGCCTGGCTTCGTTATCCGGAAGGCGTCAGCGACTCCCGGGGTCTTCAGCTCCCCAGGACCGGGCGCCTGCGGTGAGGCGTAGTCGAACGCGCACCAGCCGATCAGCCCGCAGTACCGGTCATTGGCGGCGGCCTGCGCGTGGGCCTGCGCGTGCAGGACGGCCTGTTTGGCGAGCCAGCTTGGCGGGTCGGTCCAGCGGAAGTGCCGCGGGCGCACATGCAGCACGCCGACCGATTCGGTGATCAGGTAGGGCACGTCTGGCAGCGGAGGCAGCAGCCGGACCGAATTCTTCGGGTCGTCGTAGTCGTCGTAGGCGAAGACGTCTTCATCCCACTGTTCGGTCGAGTAGATGTTCATCGCGCCGCTCGAAGGCCGGGAACCGTCGAGCTCACGAGCCGCCTGCCGGGTCCTGCGGTACAGGATGGGATGGTTGTCGGTCTCGTTCAGCCGGGTGCCCCAGACGATCACCGACGGGCGGCTGCGGTCCCGGTACACCATGTCGGTCACGTTCTGCACGACAATGTCTTGCCAATCCTGGTCGCCCACGTGATGCCAGCCGGGCGATTCCTGCCAGACCATGATCCCGAGCTCGTCGCAGGCGTCGAGGAAGGCCCGGGACTGCGGGTAGTGCGAACAGCGGACCATGTTGCAGTTCAGCTCGTACTTGAGTATCTCCGCGTCCCGGCGCTGGACGCGTTCCGGCATCGCCATGCCCACGTAGGGGTAGAGCTGATGGCGGTCCAAGCCGAAGATCTTCAGCCGCTGACCGTTGAGCATGAAGCCGTCGGTCGTGAAGGCCGCGTCGCGGAACCCGATCCGCCGGGTGCGGACGTGCGCGCCGGCCTCCGAAGTGAGTTCCGCGTCGACCGAGTAGAGCCTGGGGTTGTCCGGTGACCAGTGCGTGATGCTGTCCAGTCCGGTGATGCTCAGCCGGACCGGAAATCTCCCTGGTTTAGTTACCCTGACCGTGGTCGACGTCTCGGCGAGGATGCTGGACCCATCTCGGATAACGACGGCGAGCGTGGCCGGCCGGGCGAGCCGCTCGGTGGAGTCGACGACGCACTCGATCTCCAGCCGCGGCTTGGTCAGCACGTCGCGGGGGAGTACGAACATGTCGGCCAGGTAGGCACGCGGAACCACCTGCAGCCGCACATCGCGATAGATGCCGCCGGGCTGGAAGAAATCGATGCTCTCGGCGGGCAGGCCGTTCGCGATCGGCGGGACGGGCAAGTCACTCGAGTCCACCACGAGCGCGAGCACGTTGCCGTCGCGGGACATGTTGCCGGTGAACTCGGCCGTCCACGGCAGGTAGCCGCCTTGATGGGAGGCGATCGCCTGGTCGTTCAGCACCGCTGTGGCGTTGGTCATCACGCCGTCGAACTCGGCGATGACCCGGCTGCGGGCCGGCAACCCGGTCGAGTCGAAATGCCGGCGGTAGATCCACACTCCCTGCCACGCCGACGGGTCCCAGTCGTGCCAGGACAGCGGGACGACGGTATGCGGCAACGTCACCGGCTCGAAACCGCGATCATCGTAGCCCGCCTGCTCAGAGCCGGTCAGGTACTCGCCGCCGAACAGCCAGCCGTCGTTCAGCGGGTACGTTTCATCGCCTGGCAGCCGGGCGATGATGGCTTCGGTCGGTTGCTGCGAGGTGCATCCCGCGATTGCCGCGGTGGCGCCCGCGCCCCCGATCAGCCCGCCTCCGACCAGTCCGGCTTTGAGCAGCGCACGACGACTAGGAGTGCGGTCTGAGGGGTAGGCCACGCGTTCAAGATACCGGCGTCCGTACCGCTAACCCCGCAGTCGTTGCCAGAGTGTAATCCTCAGATCTCTCAGTGTTAGCCCGGGGCTGACCTCAACGGCATCGATGCGGCATCGGTGTCGTTGGCCCGGGCTCTTGGCCGCACCTGCCTGCGCCCCGAACCCCCCAGAATGTCAGACCCCCTCGATAACTTGGCATGTGGTTGCGTACTCGACTGGACAACACGACGAATCTGTGTTCGACTAGTCTTGGCGAAGGGACCCGGGCGCTGCGACCCCCGGTGGCTGGGATCCCGACCGGGCGGGGCGTGGGGAAGCGCCTCGCCCGGGCCGCCGAGCCTCGCAGCCGAACCGGCGAAGTTAAGGAGTGACACCATGGTCAGCACGCTTATACCGGCTGGCGCCCAGGTGCCAAGGCCAGCCAGCGCCGCACTAGCCGGTGCCGCGGCGGCCAGTGCTTGGCATGACAGCGACTCCTCCGCCCCACGGCAGCGGGTCGCGTCAACCGCGCTCAGCCTGATCCAGACCGCGCGTAGCGGACTGGCGGAAGCGGCGGCCGAGCCGTCGCCGAGCACCAAGTACATCTGCGCGCACCTGGCCGCGCTGCGGGCCGCGGCGGCGATCGTCGCCGCGCGCGGCGAGCCGGGCAGCGGCACGCGCCGACGCAGGCCGCGCAGCGTCTGGGAACTGTTGCCGCAGGTGGAGCCGACGCTCACCGAATGGTCGGCGTTCTTCGCGGCGAGCGCGGCTAAGCGGGCCGCCGCGGAGGCCGGGCTGCCCCGGGCCGCCTCGGCGCACGAGGCCGACGATCTGCTGCGCGACGCGGAGACCTTCATCACGATCGCCGAGCGAGCCCTGGGCATCGAAGCCCAGCCGCTCCTCCCGCTCCGCCCCGCCAGCTAGCAAACGCCAGCTGGCGTCCACCAGCTGGCGTCCACCAGCCAGCGAACACCAGCTAGAGACTGGAGAACCGACTGCCCGAGAGAGTTTGGGGCCGTTACGAACCCCAAACTTTCTCGGGCAGGGACCGGGTTAGAACGACTCGGTGGTGTCGCGGGCGCCCGCGTCCAGCACGCCCCAGCTGATCAGCTCTTCGGTGATGTCAGCCGGAGACTTGTCGTAGATGACCGCGAGAGACCGCAGGTCCTCGTGCCGGATGGTCAGCACCCGCCCGTTGTAGTCACCGCGCTGGGCCTGGATAGTCGCGACATACCGGGCGAGCGGGCCGACCTTCTCCTTCGGGAGCTGGTTCATGCGCTCGAGGTCGATCACGAGCTTAGGCGCGGTGGCCAGCGGTGCCGGAGCGGCGTCGCCGGGCAGCAGCTCGGAAACGGGTACCCCGTAGAACTCGGCGAGCTCGGCGAGCTTCTGTACCGTGACCGAACGGTCGCCGCGCTCGTATGAACCGACCACGACAGCCTTCCAGCGGCCACGGGACTTCTCCTCGACGCCGTGCAGCGAGAGTCCCTGCTGGGTGCGGATGGCGCGCAGTCGCGCGCCCAGTGTCTTAGCGTACTCAGATGGCATTTTTCCTCGGTTCCCCGGCCAGTCGTCGCTTACGGTAACGGTTACGCACAGTGACGGTAGGCGGCGAGCGTCACAAGGTCAAGCCGAATGGCAAAAACTGGTTTAACTCGTCAGGTAACTGGTCTTGCCCTCCCGGATGGCTATGTACCCGCCGTGCATCGACGGCAACCCCTATGTAATCGGCTTTCCTCGACATCACGATCATGGCGGGGGCCTCGCTGTGGGGGCTCGACACGGTATGTTCCGGTCTGTCCAGTGTGACGTAAATCACAGTGCCGCGACCGTATTTTGAAGTTTCGTGTCGCGGGTTCCGGGCCACTTCCCGACGGGCGGATGGGGCTCATGGGGAGAGCGCGACGGACGGAATCATGCCTGGTAGCGTTGTATGTCGTAGGCATCCTTTAAGGACCGTCCTGTGAGGCGGGGAAGGAGGTCGAGGCTGGTGTGCGCGATGACACCCGAACCAGTCCCGAACGCTCAATCAAGCAACGCTCAAGCACGTACCGGCAAGGCAGTTCTGTCAGCCGATGAGATCCGGCGGGCTCTGACCCGGATCTCTCACGAGATCCTCGAACGCACCCATGGCGGGGGCGGGGTGATCCTGCTCGGGATCCAGACCCGTGGTGTCCCGCTGGCGAAACGGCTCGCCGAGCGGATCGGCGAGTTCGAGGACATCAAGGTCCCTTACGGGTCTCTCGACATCACGCTCTACCGCGACGACCTGCGGCTGAAACCCGCACGGGCGCTGGGGCGCACCGAGCTGCCGACGGGCGGGATCGACGGGAAGACGGTCGTCCTCGTGGATGACGTCCTGTACTCCGGCCGCACCGTCCGCGCGGCCCTCGACGCGCTGAACGATCTCGGCCGGCCGACCTCGGTCCAGCTTGCCGTCCTGGTCGACCGGGGCCACCGGGAACTGCCGATCCGGGCCGACTACGTGGGTAAGAACCTGCCGACCGCGCAGCGCGAGGTCGTGCGGGTGCTGCTCAGCGAGACAGACGACCAAGACGTAGTACTGCTGAGCCAGGAAGGGGAGCAGCGATGAAGCGGCACCTCATCTCCGTAGCCGATCTGACCCGCGACGACGCGATCACCATCCTGGACACCACCGCCGAACTGGCCGCGATCGCCGACCGGCCGATCAAGAAGCTCCCGACGCTGCGCGGTCGTACCGTGGTGAACCTGTTCTTCGAGGACTCC
Organism: Streptosporangiaceae bacterium; assembly: GCA_050012355.1. Taxonomy (GTDB): domain Bacteria; phylum Actinomycetota; class Actinomycetes; order Streptosporangiales; family Streptosporangiaceae; genus JBEKHI01. The sequence continues at coordinate 8,310 of JBEKHI010000278.1, forward strand.
ACCCGGACCAGGATCTCCTTCGAGGCGGCGGCCAAGCGGCTGTCCGCCGACGTGATCAACTTCTCCGCCAAGGGCTCAAGCGTCGCGAAGGGCGAGTCGCTCAAGGACACCGCGCAGACGCTCGAGGCGATGGGTGCCGACGCGGTGGTGATCAGGCACAGTGCCTCCGGCGCCGCCTACCAGCTCGCGGAATGGGTGCGCGGCAGCGTGGTCAATGCCGGTGACGGCACCCACGAGCACCCCACCCAGGCGCTGCTCGACGCTTACACCATGCGGGACCGTCTGATAACAGCAAGAAGAGGCGCGGGGCTCGATGGGGTCCGGGTGACGATCGTCGGCGACATCCTGCACTCCAGGGTCGCCAGGTCCAACATGATCCTGCTGGGCACGCTCGGCGCCGACGTGACCCTGGTGGCCCCGCCGACGTTGCTGCCCTACGGGGTCGAGGGCTGGCCCTGCCGGGTCAGCTATGACTTCGACGCGGAGCTGCCGAAGTCGGACGCCGTGATGATGCTGCGGGTGCAGAACGAGCGGATGAACGACGCGTACTTCCCGTCGATCCGCGAGTACCGCCGGCGGTACGGACTCGACTCGGGCCGGATGGCATCGCTGCCCGAGCACGCGATCGTGATGCACCCCGGCCCGATGAACCGCGGGGTGGAGATCGCCGCCGAGGTCGCGGACTCGCCGCGATCGACGGTGACCGAGCAGGTGGCGAACGGCGTGTCCGTCCGGATGGCGGTGCTGTACCTGCTGCTCGGCGGATCGGAGCAAGGGGAAACGGCATGACCGGCTGGCTGATCAAGAACGTGAGCATCGTCGGCGCCGAGCCGGGCGACCTGTACATCAAAGACGGCGTGATCGCTGAGCCAGGAACAGCGGATCAGGTCATCGACGGCACCGGCCTGATCGCGCTGCCCGGCCTCGTCGACCTGCATACGCACCTGCGCGAGCCGGGCCGTGAGGACGCGGAGACGGTGCTGACCGGCACCCGCGCCGCGGCGCTCGGCGGTTACACCGCGGTGCACGCGATGGCCAACACCGAGCCGGTCGCGGACACGGCGGGCGTGGTCGAGCAGGTCTGGCGGCTGGGCACCGAGGCCGGGTTCGCCGACGTGCGCCCGGTGGGCGCCGTCACCGTCGGCCTGCACGGCACCAACCTCGCGGAGCTCGGTGCGATGGCCGACTCGGCGGCCAAGGTCCGGGTCTTCTCTGACGACGGCCACTGCGTCGCCGACCCGCTGATGATGCGCCGGGCGCTGGAGTACGTGAAGGCGTTCGACGGCGTGGTCGCCCAGCACGCGCAGGAGCCCCGGCTGACCGAGGGCGCGCAGATGAACGAGGGCGAGGTATCCGGCAGGCTGGGGCTGACCGGCTGGCCAGCGGCCGCCGAAGAGGCGATCATCGCCCGGGACTGCCTGCTCGCCGCGCACACCGGCTCGAACCTGCACATCTGCCACGTGTCCACGGCGGGCTCGGTGGAGATCATCCGCTGGGCCAAGTCCAAGGGCTGGCGGGTGACCGCCGAGGTGACACCGCATCACCTGCTGCTCACCGACACTCTCGCGGAGAGCTACCAGCCGCGATACAAGGTGAACCCGCCGCTGCGAACCAAGGCAGACGTCGACACGCTGCGCGAGGCACTCGCCGACAGCACCATCGACGTGGTGGCCACCGACCACGCGCCGCACCCGCTGGAGGCCAAGGAGACCGAGTGGGCGGCCGCCGCGATGGGCATGACCGGCCTGGAAACGGCGCTGCGCGTCGTCCAGCTCGCGATGGTCGACACCGGCCTGCTCGACTGGGCGGGCGTCGCCGATCGCATGTCCGCCCGGCCGGCCGCGATCGGCCGGGTCAGCGGCCACGGTCACCCGCTTGAACACGGTAACCCGGCGAACGTCACGCTCTACGATCCGCGAGTCAGGGAAGAAGTCGACCCGAGGGTGATGGCCTCCAAGAGCCGCAACACGCCGTTCGCGGGCATGGAGCTTCCTGGCCGGGTCGTCGCCACGTTCCTGCGCGGCGAGCCGACGGTTCTCGACGGAAAGGCAGTCCGATGACGAAACAGGCGCTACTGGTGCTAGAGGACGGCACCACGTTCCGCGGCACCGGGTTCGGGGCCGACGGCGAGGTGTTCGGCGAGATCGTCTTCAACACCGGGATGACCGGATACCAGGAGACGCTCACCGACCCGAGCTACGCCGGACAGATCGTCACGATGACCGCGCCGCACATCGGCAACACCGGCGTCAACGACACCGACCCGGAATCACGCCGGGTCTGGGTGACCGGCTACGTGGTCCGTGACCTGTCACCGATCGCCTCCAGCTGGCGCGCCCAGCGCGACCTGGACACCGAGCTGAAGGACCAGGGCATCCCCGGCATCGAGGTCACCGCCACCCGGGCGCTCACCATGCGGGTCCGCGAGCACGGCGCGATGCGCGCCGCGGTCAGCACCATCGAGGACAACCCGGACCGGCTGCTGGAACGCGTGCTCGCCAGCCCCGGCATGGTTGGCGCCGACCTGGCCCGCCAGGTCACGACACCCGAGCCGTACGTCGTCAAGTCAGCGACCAAGACCCGGTACCGGGTGGTCGCGGTGGACCTCGGCATCAAGGCATCCACCCCCCGCTACATGGCCGAACGCGGTTGCGAGGTCCACGTGGTCCCCGCGGCGACAACCGCGCGTGAGATCCAGGATCTCGATCCGGACGGGGTGTTCTTCAGCAACGGCCCCGGTGACCCGGCCGCCGCGGACTACGCCGTCGAGGCGATGCGCGGCGTGCTGGACGCCGGGCTCCCGGTGTTCGGCATCTGCTTCGGCAGCCAGATCCTGTCCCTAGCGCTTGGCCTGACGACCTACAAGCTCAAGTACGGCCACCGCGGCGTCAACCAGCCGGTGATGGACCTGTCGACCGGCAAGGTCTACATCACCAGTCACAACCACGGCTTCGCGGCGGCGCTGCCAACCGAGGAAACAACAGCGGAAACCGGCCGCTGGCGGCACGTGCCACGCGGGGCGCGCGAGCCGTTCGCCACCCCCTACGGAGAAGGCGCGATCACCCACGTGAACCTCAACGACGGGGTGGTCGAGGGCATCCGCCTGCGAGACCGCCCGGTCTTCGCGGTCCAGTACCACCCGGAGTCGGCCCCCGGCCCGCACGACGCGGTCGACCTCTTTGACCAGTTCTGCCAGAGCATGAGCACGGTCGATGTCACATCGACGGGGATAGAGCGCGGTCGATGTCACATCGACCGCG
>JBEKHI010000279.1:0-12114 GCA_050012355.1 Streptosporangiaceae bacterium
CTAGAGCACGAGCAGTTCGACCAGGAGCTGGCTCTGACCGTGCAGAGCAGCTTGAATGCCGTCATCAACGCCCCCGACAACTACGCCGCGGCCGCCGTGGGCCTCTATAACGGCACGGTTACCCCGCTGAACGGGTCCCCGGCTCTCAAGGACGAGCTAACCGAATACCTGCAGGAGCTGGTGCGAAACGGGACCTGGTACTCGTTCTTGGGGAGCCAGGGCGGGGTCTTCGGAATAAACCCGTCGCACAGTCCCGCGCTGCGCGCCGCGACCAGGCTCATCCAGACCCGCTCCCGGTCGGAATCCGGAGGCTTTCTCCCCCCAGGCAGATATTTCGTGGTGGTGGCCGAGCCAGCCAAGGACGCTAACTCACACACCCGTGATCTGTTCGCCGCCGAGGCCATCACCGGCACCATTTTGTTCATCCTGGTGCTGGTTGGCGGCCGGTCGCTGATCGGCCGGGGGCTGGCCCCGCTGGAGAAGATGGCCTCCACCGCCGACATGATCACCACCCGTGGTGACCTGACCGCGCGGATGCCGGACCCGGGGGACAACGCCGAGGCGGGCAGGCTCGCGGCGGCGATCAACAAGATGCTCGACCAGATCCAGCAGGCCTTCACCGCCCGGCTGCGGTCGGAGCAGAAGGTGCGGCAGTTCGCCGCGGACGCCTCCCACGAGCTGCGCACCCCGCTGACCACGATCCGGGGGTACGCAGAGCTGTACCGTCAGGGCGCGCTCGGTCCCGACGACATGCCCAACGCGATGCGCCGCATTGAGCAGGAGTCCGAGCGGATGTCCAGCCTGGTCGCCGAACTGCTGGAGCTGGCGCGGCTTGACCGGGACTCCTCGCTCAACTGGACGGACGTCGATCTCGCCGAGATCGCCAGGGACGCGGTGGCCGACGCCCGCGCCGTCGAGCCGGACCGCCCGATCACCTCGCGGGTACCCGCCCACCTGGTCGTACAGGCCGACGAGCCTCGGCTGCGCCAGGTGTTCGCCAACCTGTTCAGCAACATCCGGGCCCACACCCCGGCCCGGACCCCGGTCACCGCCCGGCTGACCCGCGCCTTCGACGGCGCGCTGCTCGAGGTCAGCGATGCCGGGCCCGGCATGGAACCGGCCGACGCCGCCCGCGCCTTCGACCGCTTCCACCGCGGCTCCCCGGTCAACGGCAGCAACGGACGCGGCCCGGGCAGCGGCCTCGGCCTGTCCATCGTCGAGGCGATCGCGACCGCCCATGGCGGCCACGCCCGGCTGCTATCAACGCTGGACGCCGGAACCACCGTGCAGGTCTGGATCCCGCTAACAAAGCCCCCTATACCAGAACGGCGGTTGGAGTCGGCTACCGAGGAACCGGCGCCCGAGCTGGAGGACTACACCCCTGAGGGCGGCGCAGCGACCCCTCAGCGCGACGCAGCCACCTCTTAAGGCGACGCAGCCACCCCATAGCGCGACGCAGCGCCCGGCATGCCGACGGGGCCGTTTCCTCTTATCCCGGCTTAGCGCCCGCTGCCAACCGGAAATATCCCGCTATTTTCACCGGGGTGGGTACACGAACCCGGGATAAGTGGCGTCGAGCTCCGCTCTGGTGGGAGAGGTAGCGGGGCCGGGTCGGGTGACGGCGATCGCGGCGGCGGCGTTAGCCCGGCGAGCGGCTTCCTCGGGGGTCAGGCCGTCGGCCAGCGCGGCGAGGAACACGCCGGAGTGGGCGTCACCGGCGCCGGTGGTGTCGACCGCGGTGACTTGAGGTGCCGGTATCGCGGTGAGCTTTCCGCTTCTGAGTCCGAGGACGCAGCCGCCCGGGCCGGAGCGGACCATGACGTTCGCTCGGGTGGTGCGGTCGAGCAGGCGGCGGGCCGCGGCGGCGGGATTCGTCGTCCCGGTGAGCAGTCCGGCCTCGCGCTGGTTGCAGCTCCACCAGTCGCAGCGGGCCAGCACCGGGTCGAGCACGACCGGGGGAATGTCCGCGACCAGCGGTCCCGGGTCGACGAATAGCGGCACTTCGTCCGGCAGCGCGGCCGCCCAAGCGCCGAGAGTCGCACCCGCCGGGGCGAGGCCGTAGCCGGACACGTACACGGCGTCGCCGACGCCGGGGCGCACCTCGTCCCAGCTTCGCGGCGTCTCGGCGCCGAGGATCGTGACGAAGGTCCGCTCGCCGCTATCCTCCACGAGCGCGACGTCGAACCCGGTGTCGCGGGCCGGGTCGGGTTCCCGAAGCGCCTCGATTCCCTCGACGGCCAGCGCGGCGCGGACCAGGTCACCCCAGCGGCCGGTCCCGTGCCCGCCCGCGTAGACGACTCGCATTCCCTGCCGGGCGGCGGCCGCCATGATGTTGAACCCGCCGCCGACCTCGAAGGAGGCGGATGTCGCGAGGACGTCGCCGCCGCGTTCTGGCAGCGCCGGGACGGTCATGACCTGGTCGACGAGCGCCTCGCCGGCGAACAGCAGGCGGGAGATCATCCTGACTCCCGCAGGTCATACAGTGCATCGGCCAGGCCGGCGAGATCCAGCCATGCCCCGCCCACCTCCCCGTCCCTCTCCACTGTGGCGATCGCCTCGGGCGGGAACCCGTCGGGGCCGTGGCACGCCCCGGCGATCGCCCCGGCGATCGCGGCGATCGTGTCGCAGTCGCCGCCCAGTGAGGCAGCCAGCAGGCAGGCCTGCCACGGGTCGTCAGGTACCGCGGCGAGCACCGCGAACGCGGCGGGCACCGACTCCTGCGTCGCCAGGCTGGTGCCGACCAGTGTGTAGATGAGGTCGGCCGCCTGCTCCGGCGGCTTGCCGCGAACCAGACCGGTCGCCCACTCAATGCGGGCCGCGACGTCGGCGCCCGCTATCCAGTGCCCGCGCTTGGCCGCCAGTCGCGCCGCCTCGATGCCGATCTCGGTCGCGTCGGCGACGGTCTCGGCCTCGCCGCCCACTCCGGCGCTGACCGCGGCCGCCACCGCCGCGGCGCCGGCCAGCGCGATCGAGGTATTGTGCGTGACCTTGCTCGCTTCCTGCACCTTGTTGGCCAGGTAGCCGAGCCCGTTGCTGAGCGGCGTCGCGATCCCCACCGGCGCGATTCGCATCGCCGCGCCGTTCGTGTCCCCCGCCAGGCCGGTCCGCTCCGGGTCGGCTCCGGCGCGAACCGCGTCGACCGCCCGCTTGGTGGACGGGCCGAGCAGGTCGAGCGAACCGCGCGCCTCCATGTCGGCCTCCCAGTCCGACAGCGCCTCCGCGAATCGTCTCGGATCCAGCGTGCCGCGCTCGGCGACCAGCATCCGGCCGAGCAGCACCGCCTGCTCGGTGTCGTCGGTTACCGACCCGGCGGGCATGCCATCCGCGATCGGATGTCCGGGCGGCGCCGGCTCGAACCCGGTCAGCCCGCCCGGTCCGTACAGTTCCCTGATTCTTTCCCTGGACAGCATCTGGGTGGGCATGCCGAGCGCATCGCCGATGGCCAGGCCAAACAGCGCAGCGTGCGCTAGGTCACGACCGGAACAATTGGTACTAGAACGCGGTTTCACGGGGTACTTATCTCCAGTAGAAAGCCGAGGCACACCAGTCCCGGCCGTATCAAGGGAGCACAGGTCGTGAGCAACACAACGGCGTCCAGTGGTAGCGGCCTAGGCGTTGAGGTCAACGGCATCAACGTCATCAGCGAAGACGAGCGCAAGGGTAAGCCACGCGACCTGTTCTGGCCGTGGTTCGCGGCCAACATCTCGGTCCTCGGCCTCAGCTACGGCGCGTACATCCTCGACTTCGGCATCTCGTTCTGGCAGGCGACCATCGCCGGGATCGTCGGTGTGGTCGCGTCCTTCCTGCTGGTGGGCTTCATCGCGGTGGCCGGCAAGCGAGGGTCGGCACCTACCCTGGTGCTGAGCCGCGCGGCGTTCGGCATCAACGGGAACCGGCTGCCCACGGCGGTCTCCTGGATACTGAACGTCGGCTGGGAAATCGTGCTGACCGTACTGGCCACGCTCGCGACGGCGACCGTCTTCGGGCGGCTCGGCTGGTCAAGCGGCGACGCGACCAAGGCGATCGCGTTCGTGGTGATCACCGCGCTGATCGTCGGCAGCGCCGTACTCGGGTTCGACACGATCATGCGGCTGCAGACGGGGATCACGATCGTGACCGGGGTCCTGACCGTCATCTACTTCATCCTCGTGGCGGACAAGATCCACTGGTCCACGGTGTCGCACCTGCCGTCCGGCTCGATCCAGGCGGTGATCGGCGCGGCGATCCTGATGGCCACCGGATTCGGCCTTGGCTGGGTGAACACCGGGGCGGACTACTCGCGGTACCTCCCTCGTCGTTCCTCGGGTGGCGGCGTGGTCTGGTGGACGACGTTCGGCTCGTCGATCGCGCCGATCTTCCTGCTGATATTCGGGCTGCTGCTCGTCGGGTCCTCGTCCAAGCTGTCCTCCGCGATCAGCGCGGACCCGATCGGCGCGCTGGCCACCATCTTGCCGACCTGGTATCTGGTGCCGTTCGTGATCGTCGCCGTGCTCGGCCTGGTCGGCGGCGCCGTGCTGGACATCTACTCGTCGGGGCTGACCCTGCTCGCGGCCGGGTACCCGGCTCCGCGCTGGTCGGCGGCACTGATCGACGGGGTCCTGATGATCGCCGGGACGATCTACGTGGTCTTCTTCTCGTCGAACTTCATCGGTCCCTTCGAGGGGTTCCTGATCACGCTAGGCGTGCCGATCTCGGCCTGGTGCGGCGTGATGCTCGCGGACATCGCACTGCGGCGCGCCAACTACGACGACCACGCCCTGTATGACCCGGCGGGCCGGTACGGCTCGGTGCGCCCGGTGCCGGTGTTTCTCATGGTGGCAGGCACCGTGATCGGCTTCGGCCTGGTGGTCAACAGCTACGCGTCGTGGCTGTCCTGGCAGGGATACCTGCTCAAGCCATTCGGTCTCGGCGGCAAGTCGGGTATCTGGGCCTCCGCCAACCTCGGCGTGGTGGTGGCGCTCGCGATCGGCTTCGTCGGCTGGTACCTGCTCGGCCGCGGCGCGGTCCGCCGCCAGGAGGCCACCCCCACCGAGAAGCCCGCGAGCGTCCCCGCCTGAACGTCAGGGAAGCGCCTGCAAGATGGCCTCGTAGGCAGCGCCGTACGACGTCGCGTCGCCCGCGTAGTCGGTAATCAGCGTGGGGCCGGTGGAGCAGCCGTTGGCCCAGTCATCCCAGGTCCAGGCTAGGAACGAGGTGTTCTCCGACTCCAGCCAACTGGTGAGCGAATCGATGTAGGTGCCGGCGCAGTCGTTCTCGCCGATCTCGCCCGCGACCACCGGTACCTTCTCGATGACCGGCTCGACCTCGCTGGTCCAGCAGGACACCGTGTCGCAGGTGTTGAAGTTGTACGAGTGCCAGGACGCCACCAGGTTGTTATCCGGGTCGGTCGGCTCGTACTGCAGCCAGTCGGTCAGGTCGTTCGAGTACTCCTCGCCGCCGAGCATCAGCACGTTGGCCGCCCCGGTCGAGCGGACCGCGTTGACCATCGACTGCATGCCGGCCACCTGATAGCCGATGCCCGCGCAGGTGCCGCCGTTGAGCCAGCATTCCCAGCCCGTGGTGGTGCTCCCGGTCGCGCGGGACGCGTACGGCTCGTTGAACAGGTCGAACACGACCGCGTTATTACCCTTGAACGTGTTAGCCACCGAGGTCCAGAACGGGATCGCCTCCGCGGCGTCCGGCATCGGTTTCTGGCAGGTCGCCTCGGCGGAATCGCAGCCCGAGGACGGCCCGGTGTAGAGGCCGTCCGTCCAGTGCAGGTCGAGTATGGCCACGATGCCGTTGGCATTCAGCAGGTTCACGTAGTTCACGATCGCGTTGATGTAATTCTGTCCGGCGTAGGCCGAATCCACGTACGACTCCCCGTTCCAGCAGGCTTCGTTGAGCGGAATCCGTACCGCCGTGACGTGGCTCCAGCTCTTCATGGCGAGGATCGACGCCTCGTCGGCCGGTCCGTCGAAGATCCCCCAGCCCTGGACGCAGGCGTACTCGGAACCAGAGCGATCCATCCCGTGCAGGATCACCTGATCGCCGCTGGAGTCGACCAGTTCGTTGCCTGACACGTGAACTTGCGGCGCGGGAGTGGCGACGATCTCGGTGGCGTTCACGGTCGTGGACGTGTAGCCGCTCGACGCGACCGCGAACGTGGCGGTGCCAGAACTGGAGGTATCCGCGGCGAGCGTCACATCCTGCGCGGTATTCCAGTCGGTCGGCGTGAACGTGAGTACGGACCCGGAGCTGACCGACAGACCACTGTCACCGGAGACGAAGCCCGCCGTAACCGTGACATCGGTGGCCGGCGGCATCGAGAGCGCCACCCCGAAGGTTCCGGTGAATCCCTGCATCACCGGCAGCAACGCGGCGCTGGTGACGACGGCGGGCGTAACGGTGCTGGACGGAGTGCAAGTCAGGCTGGCGGGCACCGCGTCACTGGCGCTCCAAGTGCCCTGAAAGCCGAACGAGGTGCTGGATCCGGCCGCGACCGAGCCGTTGTAGCTCTCGTTGGACGCGGTGACGTACTCCAGGCTCTGGGTAAGCGAGCTGTTCCACGGGTCCGTCACCACCTGGTCACCGCCGAAGCTGAACGTCACCGTCCACCCGGTGAGCGCGGTCGTACCAGTGTCGGTGACCGAGACCGAGCCGACGAAGCCGCCGGACCACGAACTCTCCGTCGTGTACGTCGCCGAACAGCCCGTCGTCTGGGCACTCGCCGCCGTACTCGTCGCGGCCACCATGAGCCCGAGGCACAGCGTCAGCGCGGGCACCAGCACCGCCGCCCGGCGCCATCGTCCCCTACCCGAGAATCTCACCCGGATCTACCTCCTCATTTCGCGAGAACTTATGTGCTGCAGGCGGTGCCGTTGACGGAGAAGCTCGTCGGTGAGGCATCGCTGTTGGTGTAGGTCCCGGTGAAGCCGACCGTGACCGAGTCACCGGGCTCGATCGTCGCGTCGTAGGACTCGGCGGTCACCGTCACGTTCTCGCCGGACTGCGTGTACGTCGCGGCCCAGAGGCTAGAGATCACCTCGTCGCCAGGGAAGGTCCAGGTCAGCGCCCACGGGCTGATCGCGCTGGTCCCGGTGTCGGTCAACACGATCTGCGACTGGAACCCGCCTGTCCAGGAGTTGACCAGCGAGTACGCGGCCGAGCAGGACACCGATCCAGTCGGTGGCGGAGTGCCGTTCTGCGCGCCCGGCAGCGCGAACTGGATCGTCTCGAGCAGGTCCTGTTTCTCAGCGCTGACCGGGGTCGGATCGTAGTTGCTATCCAGCAGGTCGTACTCGTCCTCGCCATTCAGCGCCCAGTACGTCCAGCCCATCCACTGATTGGCGGCCAGGTAGGCGACCAGGCTCTCGAACCACTGGCCTTGCGACCCGGGCGTGGTGCTCTCGATATCCGAGGTGGTGTTGTCGGTGCCGAACTCGCCGACCCATATCGGCGCGAGGTCGTCGGCGTAAATGTAGCCCCAGTACATGTTCCACACCGCGTCGAGCGACGTCGGCGTGGTCGAGGAATTGAACCAGGCCTGCTGGTAAAGATCGGGGCCGTAATCGTGCGCTGAGTAGACAACGTGATCCGGCTCGCTGAGCTCGACCGGGTACTGCGCGACGCCTTGCAGGTCACCGCCCCACCAGGTGGTGTCGTATCCGGTCGACGAGGACGGGTCCGGGTATTCGCTTATCCCCTCGCAGAAGATAAGCGCGCCTGGGTCCACCGCGAGAATGGCATCGCCTGCCTGCTCGTAGGCGAGCCTGATGTCGGTGGCGGAGTTGCCGGTGCCCCAAGTGGCGCCCTCCGCATAGGTGTCGCCTGCCGGGGTGTGCGGCTCGTTGCGCAGGTCGAACCCGACCACGGTCGGGTCACCGGCAAACATCGTGGCGAGCGTCTCCCAGTCGTTCACCCAGTCCTGGCTGGTGTAGGTGGACGTGTACCAGAGGCCATTCGCTTCAGCCGACTCCCCCGCCTCGGAGCGATGGTCGTCGAGGATTACCTTGAGACCTTCCTCGCCCGCGTAGGTGACTATCTGCTGCAGGTCCTGAAGCGCGTTGAGACCCTCCAGATCGGTGTTGATCGGGCCGGTGTTGTTGGTGAATGCCAGGTTCTGCGGAACTATCGGGTCCTCAACCATCTGATTGGAGAACGGAATGCGGATCGTGTTGTAACCGAGGCTCTTAATGTCGTCGATGATCGTGTGATAGTCCTGCGCCCACAGGCCGTGCGCTATCTCGTCCGGCGTCTCGAACCCGTACCAGTTCACTCCGGCGATCCGCACCGGGTTCCCGTTCGAGTCGATGATCTCGTTGCCGCTGGTGTGCCAGAAGCCGGCACCGACACCCGACGAGTCAGCCTGCCCGGCCAGCGCGGGCGCGTCCCGCACCGCCTGCCCACCGATCGCACCCGCGATGCCCGGCATGTCTTCCGCGGCGAGCGTCGCCTTGACCGTGCTCGCCTGGTGGCTCGTCAACTCCGGCGCCCGCAGGGATCCCGCCGAGAGCGCCACCAGCGAGCCGAGGACAACCGTCAGGACGCTCACGGCGGCTGCCAGCGAACGACGCCGACTCTTCCCGGTGTTCGGTGCCGACATGCTCGTCTCCTGTCGCTACGCGGAAGCGGCGACCGAAAACCGCGCCGCTCAGCCTGAACATAAGAGCGACGCGTTCAGCGTCAACGGCCACCTCCGCCGCTGTATCGCCAGACACGGTGCTGAACAGCAAAGATGCACTCACCCCGTGCGGCGGCAGGGCTGAAACTTCCAGCCGGACCCTTGGCTACTGAAGCAGTAGCACTTTAGGTAGCCCGACCCGGCTCCCCGGCCTGCCTAGAGTGGGCGGGCCACCTCGCTATCCCCCGCGCCAGTGACAATCGCTGACTACGCTGCATCTTGTGGCCGTCGCTGAGGCTACGGCGCATCGTCGCGCGTTGGCAGTGCTTGCCGGGCGCGCTGGAGCCAGTCGAGGGAGCCTTGGCTGAGCGCTTCGGCGGCGAGTTGCTTCGCGGACGGGGTTTGGAGGCTGGCGAGGGAGGAGTCGATCCAGGGCTGGACGTTGCGGTGGCCTTGGTCTTCGTACTCCCTAGCTTGCAGCAGGCACTCCAGCTTGTCGGCGTCGCGGGCACAACGCGCATCGAGGGTCTCGGCGGCCTCGTACTCGCTGACGGCTGCGCTGATCACATCGGCAATAGTCCTGGGCAGCGGACGCACTTGGTCCTGGGTGACCTGCTCGTTGCCTGACGCTGCGACATAGCGCTTAGTCAGGTGCGGTAGGTCGGTGGTGCGGGTTTCTTGGGAGTCGTGCCACATCGCGAGGAACGCGGCGCGCTGCGGGTCGGCGCCTTCCATTACCGCCAGGACCGAGGCGGTCACACTGGTGCGAAATGAGTGCTCGGCGACCGACTCCGGTGCAGGCACTCCGGCCAGCAGCCATCCGGTCCGCGGGTACCGTTTCAGCAAACCGATCTCATACAAGAACCCGGTGATGTCCCGTGATTCGCCGCCCACCTGATGCCGCCTTCCTCTAACTCTGTCGTGCCATCGCGATGCCGTACCGAAGCACCTCTAGCTCATTGCGGGCCTGGCTTGAGACTTCGTGCTCATCCAGCAGGCGCCCGACCTTAGTTTCCAACTCGTCCGCCAAGACCGGAACTCCAGCCATGCCCGGACGGATGCGAATCAGCGCCCACAGCGAGTGGATGTTCAGTTCGGTGAACCCGATGTTGCCGTGCAGTCGGTCCAGCAAGTGGCGAGCTAGCCGGCGGCCGTGCCAGGTGTCCACGGGCATGGCACCGATGAAGGCATCGGTCGCCTGTTGCTCGCCGAGTTCTCCGGTCCAGAACGCCCAGTAGTTCAGATTAGCCGCTTCCCCGGTCTCGTCGCTGAGCTGGTCGGTGATGAACTGGCGCATCGGCTCCGGGTTCCCGACCCGAGTCAGCGCGCTGGCGGTGGAACGGGCCAGCGGCCAGCTTGCCGACCATCCGCGCGCTGGGGTCAGCGCCCGGCGATCAGCCCGGTACATGTCGGCAAGCCACCCGGCAGTACCTGGTGACGTGTCGAATCCAAGCAGGTAGTAGGCCTGACGGCGCAACAGCAGCCCGTCAGGAGCCTGGCGGCTGGCCCGTTCAGCGATCGTCTGGAGATGGTCAAGAACATGCCGACGCTCATCGGCGGCCAGCGCCGGCCCAGTCGGCACGGGGCCACGGCGGGCAGGGGGTTGACCGATGTGCTTCAGCTCATCAGGGATCTTGCCGCTGATGGCCCAGGCAGCCATCGCCGTTAGCGGGCGGCTCAACACTCATGATGCGAGGGGGTGGCCGGTGGGATCAGCCTGCCGATGTGGCGTGGCCAGCGCAAGTGCAAGCAGGTGGTCAGTCTCTAGGGCCAATGTCAGGGCACCGAGCAGCGGAGAGTTGGCACCCAGGTGGCACAGCCGGTTGCGCAGCGCCAGGAAGTTCCCTGCGGATACGGAATCTGTCAACCTGGATGAGGCGCCATCATTTGGGTTACTGAGTGGTGGTGTCCTTGTCTTGGGGCGGGTTGATCCAGGATGTGCCGGGGAGGTCTGGCGGGGCTGGCGGCTTGGTGACGAAGCGCTCGGGGTGGGCGAGGTAGGCGGCGTTCAGGACCTGGACGCGCCTGGCGCGGACGGCTGCTGCCTTGCCGTAGTGGACGTCGGCGGCGGTGTGCAAGCCGAGGCCGCCGTGGCGGTGCTCGTTGTTGTACCAGGGGAAGAATTCCTGGCAGTGTGCCCGGGCGGCCTCGATTGAGGGGAACCGGGCGGGGAACGCCGGCCGGTATTTCAGGGTCTTGAACTGCGCTTCGGAGTACGGATTGTCGTTGGACACATGAGGGCGGGAGTGGGACTGGGTGACGCCGAGGTCGGCGAGCAGCAGCGCGACCGGCTTGGACGTCATCGAGCTGCCGCGGTCGGCGTGCAGGCTGAGCTGGCCGCGGGTGATGCCCTGCTTGGCGCAGGTCGCGGCGATGAGCTTCTCGGCCAGGGCGGCAGACTCGCGGGTAGCGACCATCCAGCCGACGGCGCAGCGGCTGTAGATGTCCAGGATCACGTACAGGTGGTAGTACGTCCACTTCGCCGGGCCGTGCAGCTTGGTGATATCCCACGACCAGACCTGGTTCGGCCCGGTGGCCGCCAGCTCGGGCTTGACCGTCGCGGGATGGGTCGCCTGGCGGCGCCGCTCGCGGCTTTCGCCCGCCTCGCGGAGCACCCGGTAATAGGTGGAGACCGATCCGAGGTAGGTGCCCTCGTCCAGCAGCACCGCCCAGACTTCGTCCGGGGCCAGGTCAGCGAACCGGCTGCTGTGCAGCGCCTCCAGGATCGCGGTCCGCTCGGCGGCTGCCAGCGCCCTGGGCTGGGCCCGGTCCCGGTGCGGGACCGGGGCCGGGCGCGGCGGCGCCGGGCTGGCCCGGTGCCGCCGGTACCAGCTGGCCTGCGCCACCCCGGCCGCCGCGCACGCCGCCCGGGTGCCGATCATCGGCGCCAGGGCAGCGATCGCCTCGTCGGTCACTGATTCGACCCTGGCCCGGTGTCCGCGCCCTCGGAGATCGTCTTGCTCCAGCTGGGCCTTCTCTTTCCGCAGCCGGGCGATCTGCGCGTCCCGCGGATCAGCGGCCGGACGGCCCTGCGGCTGCTTCAGCCCGGCCAGCGCCCCGGCATCACGCGCCCGCCGCCACTCGCTGATCAGGCTGGAGTACAGGCCCTCCCGGCGCAAGATCGCGCCCTTCTCACCATCAGGCGCCGCCTCGTACGCGGCCAGGACCTGCTGCTTGTACTGCGCGGTGAACGTCCGCCGGCGGGCCTTCTCGGGCACCTCCGGATCGGGGCGCTCCTGCCGCTCACCGGTCACCCGTCCAGCATCGCCGGCAACCGGCGTGCGGTCGAGCGGGGTCATCGTCATCGAGGAAAGCGTCTCCATCCCCGCCCTCGAGGAAGTGTCAGTGGTTACTGAGGGGCAGGTGCCTCACGACAGCTTGGCAGAGAGGGAAGCTCACCAGGAGATTCCCGAAACGATCACTCAGCGGAAGAACGGCCATGACCCGCCGACTGTACTGCAATGCGGTGGATCGCCTGGCTGGCAAGTGCCCTGAACGCGGAGACGGCTTGT
>JBEKHI010000280.1:0-11519 GCA_050012355.1 Streptosporangiaceae bacterium
GCCGCGGGTGACCGGGGCGGCGAAACGGAGACACTAAGCACCCTTGGCATCGTCGCGCTGCGGCAAGGTAACTACGAGGTTGCCGCCGGCCATCTCCAGCAGGCGCTGGCCGGCTGGCGTGACGTCGGCTTCCGGCTTGGTGAGGCCGAGGCACTGATCCACCTCGGCGCGGTCGCGCTGCGGCGGGGAGACCACGCCGGGGCCGCCAGCCAGCTCCAGCTCTCGCTGGGGTTGTGGCGCGACCTCGGCAATCAGCGCGGCGAGGCGGGCGCGCTCAACGGCCTCGGCGACGTAGCCCTCGCCGAGGGCCTGCCCGAACTCGCCAGGACCCATTACACGCGGGCACTGCAACTGGCCAGCGAGGTCAGCAGCAAGGACGAGGAAGCCCGAGCTCACGCAGGCCTGGGGGACGCCGACCACGCGGCTGGCTATGACGATCGGGCCAGGAGCCACTGGCAGCAGGCCCTGGCCATCTTCGCCGAGCTCGGCGCACCGGAAGCCGACGAGGTCCGCGCCCGGCTAGAGCGATCGGCCGGGCAGCCCGGTTGACGGGATCGAAACGGAAAACCTAGTATTGTGATATCACATTTTAAGCGGGGGCCTGTCCGGCTTCTGAGAGCAGGTACGCACCATGACTCAGTACGGCACATGGGTCAGCTACGGCGGGGACGCCAGGATGTGGCTCGCCATCGGTTTGCTGGCTATCGCGGGTGGTGTGACCTTGGCCGGAATCCGGCTGTCGCTGCCCGTCTGGGCCACCCGGCCCGGACCAGCGGGCCGGATCGGCATGATCCTGGCCTGGGTCGCCTCGATAGTGGCGTTCTTGGTCTGCGCGACTATCTACATCCACAAATACATTCACGCATATGACTTGACCGTGGCGACGGCCGCGCCCCAGGATCACATCGCCCCGATCACCTTCCTGGCGGCCGTGATCGTCTTCTTCATCATCATCTCGCGCAGCTCGCCTGACTTCCGGACGAGGCTGGCCGGCGCCGCCATCGGAGCGATAGCCGCACCGATGATCTTCGAGCTTCCGTTCGACCTTATCGTGATGGCCAGGACCTACCCCCCGGTCCCGCCCGACCCGGCCTTGTACCGGGCCCTGTTCTTCGTGCCGCTGTTCCTGATCGAGATCACCACGTTGCTGCTCCTGCGGCTGTCGCCGATGGTGCGGCTAACCAGGGCCACGTTCTTCTCCTTCGCACTGATGCTGGGCGTGTTCGCGATCTGGGCCACAGCCGGATTCGGCTACCCGTCGGCCCCGCTCCCTACCACGCTGAACATAGTGTCGAAGATCCTGGCTTTCGTCACCGTCCTCACGCTGTTCCTGCCCCAGCGGCCCGCGCCCGAGCAGGCACCCCAGCCGGATCGTTACGCGGCGGCCGCGACCGGCACGGTCGCCCGTACGGACCAGCCGCATCCGGGATCTGGCCCGGCCCGGTAGGTGCCGCCCAGCGACTCGATACGTTCCCGGATCCCGGACCGGCCTTGCTGGCCGGAGCCAGGGAATACCCGGTCGCCGGTCGCCGGGGCATCGTCGGCGACCTCGATGGTGACCGTGTGTTGGTCGCGGGAGATCGTCACGGTGACCGCTGTGGCCAGAGCGGCGTGCCGGGTGACGTTGGTCAGGGACGCACGGACCACCCGGTAGATCGTGGTGGCCACCTCGGGCGGCCAGGTCAGGCCGTCGGGGACCAGCAGCAGGACCGGAGTTCCCTTGCGGGCGTAGCGGCCGATAAGGCCTGCGAGCCGCGCCTGGTGATGGGTGTCGAGGAATCGCAGCAGCAGGCCCGCGGTGAGGGCGCCGGCCCACCACAGACCCATCGCGGCGGCACCGAGACCGGGGTGGAATGCCAGCGCCAGCCCGGTCAGCGCCGCCCCGGCCGACGCGATGGCCGCCGCGGGCACTACCGGCGACGCCCGGACCACGGAGGCCACGAGGACGATCAGCGCCAGCGTGGCGGCGACGCCCGGCTCTTGCGGCAGCTGCCAGGCCTCCGCCACCAGCAAGGTGGCCGCCGCGATCGCCAGGCCAGCGGCCGCCGCTACCAGCCGGTTGAGTTCCCGGGCCAGGGCCAGGCCGCACACGACCAGGCCCACCACGCAGTCGAACCACCAGACGCGGCCCTCATACGCGACCGTCCAGACCTCGCTCGTGTGGACGACCAGGAACAGAATCGTCAGGGACGCGTTGCCCACGGCGCCGCGTCGGGCGGCCATGGAGTCCAGGAGATCCACACTAACCAGACTAGATAGCAGGCGCTTTCGGCGGAACCGGCAAAACGCACAAACCTTCGACTGGTCCGGGGGCGGCGGCTCTGGCGCATCATAGTGGAAACGTGCCGTCGGCCGGCGACGGTGCGTTTCCACCATAATCGCGCGGTGCCGTTGGCTCGCGTTATGGCACGGTGGCGCCTTGCAGGAGCACGGGGGTCGTCAGCTGCGTCGTTGTGTTACCTGGGTAGTTAAGGAGGTTGAGCTCGCTGCCGATCGAGACACCGGGTACCGCGATGGTGTCCATCACCTCTGGCTCGATCGACGGTGACACCTGGCATACCTGTGCGGAGGACGCGGCCGCGCAGACGCCGAACGTGTACGCCTCCGGCGTGGCGGTGAACGCCCGCGCGTCGTCGGTGCCGTACCCGTCCTGGCCGAACAGCGCCACCGCCACCGACCAGCCGGACCCGAACGATCCCAGCGATGCGGTCGGCACGGTGATGGTGATCTGGCCGTCGGCGGTGTTCCCGGACACGGCCGCGATCGTGCCGGCCGACGTTCCGAGGGCGGTCTGCCACTGCGCGGTGCCGAAGCCGTCCACCTCGATCGACTGCGACCAGCCGGGGGAGACCGTGTAGTTACGCGACGGGTAGGTCGCCGCCGTCGAGTAGTCGTAGGACGGCAGGCCGGGCTGGCTCAGGTACAGGTCGGCGAGCTGCAGCGAGAACCCGTCCTGGCCGCCGAACGGGTTGGTCAGCGACGCCACCCCGATCTGGAACGACGTCATCGTCGCGCCCCGCGCCACCCGGAAGTCGGTGATGGTGAACGAGCCCGCGGTGAACGCCGAATCGGTGGGCAGCGCGAAATTACCCGGGCCGTTCCCGCCGCCAGTCGCCCCGGTGTCGGAGTACAGCAGCGTTCCCGGCACGGCGGTCGAGGTCACGTCGAAGCTGGACTCCGCCGTCGAGTTCCCCGCGGTGACCGCGACCGCCACCGAACTCTCGTCGCCCGCCGCGATGGTCACCGTCGCCGAGAAGGAGCCGTCGGAACCGGCGGTCACCGTCGTCACGGTGGCGGTCCCGTCTGGGTACGACACGTCCGTAGTCTCGATGTCGACCGTCGCTCCCGGGGTGGTCACGCCCGCGACGGTGACCGTCGAACCGGACACGGTCGCGGGGTCGGACGTGAGGGTCAGTGGCGCGGTCCCCGGCGGATGTGCGAGGTACCTCTGCGACACGATGGAAGGCTGCTCCAGCAGCTTGCCCGCGCCCAGGTCGAGGATCAGCCGGGTCTCCTGGGCGGTCGCCCAGGTCAGCGGGGTCGCGGACCCGTCGGCCTTACCGTCGGTGAAACCGATCGACGCGGTGGTGGGGTCCGAGCCGTAGGGCGACGCGGCCAGGTCGGGCCCGTCCCACACCTGCTCGGGGATCAGCCCGGTGCCGTTGGCGGAGTTCAGCATGAAGTCCAGCGCGGACGTCGCGCCGGACAGGTCGCCGACCGCCAGGTCGTGCTCGGCCCGCTCACCCGACAGCGTCGGCCACAACCCGCCGGTCCCGGTGTCGGTGGTCGCCCACGGCTCCCCGGTTCCGGCCGCGTCGCCGTACCCGTCGTCGTTGTACCGGTGATAACCGGTACCGCTCGGGGTGGAAGAAGCGATCGTGTTGTCGACCACGTTGAGGGAGTTGGTGATGACCGGCAGCGTCTGCGACAGCTCACCGAGCCGGGTCAGCTCGAGGAACCCCTGGTCGATCACGGACCGCTGGTCCAGCGTCGGGCCGCCGTTGCCCAGGTTGTAGCTGATCGCGTCGTTCGGGTCGCCGGTCTTGGAGACCCGGATGAAGTACGGCTGCGAGGAGTCCGGCCCGGTGGTCGTCACCGTCCACCCGATGACAGCACGCTGGAACTCATCGGCCGTCGCGTCGAACACCCGCGCCGACGCGTCGTCCCCGTTGGCGCGGGCGATCGCGCCCGCCGCGACCAGCCCGGCGATCTCGGCGGCGATGGTGGAGGGGGAGTAGCCGGTCTGCTCCTCCCAGCGCTCGACGCCGTCCGACGGCCCGTTCGCGACCAGGAACTCCGCGGCGGGCTTCACGTGATCGACGTACAGTTCACGATCGGTCGCGAGCCCGGACTGCCAGGCCATCAAGATGGGATAGGAGGTCTCGTCGAGCTGCAGTCCGCCGGTATCCGGCGCCGCCTTGCCGTTGGGGAGCGAGTTGCGCGGGAACGCGCCGCTGGCCAGCTGCTGGCGGTCGAACAGGAACCGCGTGATCGCCCGCGCGTCCGTCAGATCCCCCTCGGTGAGGAGCCCGGTGAACGCCTCGTACGCGTCCCGCGAGAACGTCTCGCGGTAGGACCCGAAGTAGGTCGCGAGCCCGTTGACAGCGTTGCCGGCCGGAACGGCCTGCCCCCACGGGGAGGCGAGCGAGGCCGCGACCGCGCCGGTGAACGTCTTGTCCAGCGACGCCTTCAGCACGTTCGCCCCGGTCCAGTACGCGCTCGCGTACCTGGCGGGCGGCTGGCGCAGGGTCGCGTCGTACCGCTGCCACTGGTTTGTGAACGAGCCGAGCATCGCGCCGGACGGGGTACGCGCCGTTGTCGTGGCCGCGGTCACCGCCGCCTGCTCGTCAGATCCAAATCCCAGCGCCATAACGACGGGTCCCGAGTCCACCGGCAACCCGACTGTCGTCGTGACATCGCCGTCCGAGGCGTCCGCGTACGGCGTCGTGATCGCGTGGTTGTCCGACAGCTGGGTGAGCCCGTCGCTCGGCTGGCCCGCGAACCCGTTGTCGATCGCGGTGAACGGCGAGCTGGCGGCGAGCGCCAGGTAGGACGGGGTCGCGTAGCTCCGGTTCACCGCCTCGGTGAACGAGTTGGTGCTGTAACCCACCGGGATGCCGCGGTCGACCAGGACAGAACCGCCGCCAGCGTTCTGACTACCGCCGCCGCCATGCCCGTTCAGCAGGTACTGCAGGCGGGCGTACACGTGGTAGCTCTGGGCGGCTCGGGTGAGCGGCTGGTAGGTGACGCGCGTGACGACCGCGTCGGAGCCGGGGTTGGTGAAATAGTCGGTGACCAGTCGGTAGGCCCCGCTCTTCGCCGTGGCGGTGACCTGGCAGGCTTGGCCGGCGGCGGCCAGGGAGCTGACCGTGTAGGTCATGTCGCGGGGCTGGATGTCGGTGAAGCTGGAGCCGTCGGTGACGATGTACTCCAGGCTCTTCACGTTGGTGTTGTCGATCGTCGGATAGTAGACGTCGGACAGCATGCCGTCGGCGACCGTGTACCAGACTTTGGAGTTGTCGTTCGCGGCGGTGCCGACGCAGTCCTTGCGGCCCTCGTCGTAGTAGGACTCGTCGCCGGGGCCGTCGGCGGCGCTGGTCGCGACGGCGCCGACGGTCAGGTCGAAGACGTGCATGGCGGGCGTGGTGTGTCCGGTCGCGGTGCCGACCGCGGGAAGCGTGACATCGGCGACGGTCTTGGACGGGTCGATCGGGATCGAGAGGTAGGACAGGCTGACCGGCAGGGTGCCCGACTGGCCGGTCGCGGCGTTCCAGCCCGCCATGGTGGCGATCAGGTCCGCGCTTCCTGTGCCGGTGGTGGCGGCGGCGGTGTCAGTCCAGTTGGCGACGTTGATCGTGGCGGTTGAGCTTGTGCCGTCGGTGTAGGTGACGGTGACCGTGCCCGAGGTGTCTCCGCCGGTGGAGGTGGCCACGATGCCCAGGGTGTTGCCTTCGCCTGCCAGTGCGATGGTCTGCCCGTTGGCGAGCACGTTGTCCGGCTGGCCGGGCTGGACGTCGGGCCAGGTCAGCTCGAGCCCGTCATGCGGCAGTCTCGCTCCCGGTGTCAGCCCGTCGGCGGTGAGGTCGGCGGAGGAGAAACTGTCCCCGGTGCCGTCCAGGTTTCCCGCGCTCGCGGTGCCGCTGGACGTGATCCCGGTGTTGTTGAACGCCGTGGCCAGCGGCCCGGCCCCGGTGGTGCCGGCGGTCGCGACGGCGGCCGGCGTGAGCAACGCGGCTCCGGTGATCAGCGCGCACGAGACAATCAACGTCCTCATTGACATACGACCCAGCCCGTCCCTTTTGCAGTTGCCGCGAGCGTATTGCGAGGACGGCACGCTGCGGAAGGCCCAAATGCTCCCCAGGGGCTGCGCTAAACGGCGCTCGCGACCGAGGACGGTACCGCCGCTTGCCGGCGCTCCTGCCCGGGTAACAGCCAGCCCGCCGCCATCGCGCCAGAGATGCCGATCAGGACGATTGCGCCCACGACCTCGCCGTGTTCACCGGTCGCGGTACCTAGCTTCCCGCCCAGCTTCAGTCCAATAATCGACATGACGAAGCTCATGAGCCCAAACAGGGTGACTGCCAAGACGATCGGATAGCGGACCGTTCCGAGTGCGAGTCCCACCGCGAGGTCGTCCAGGCTTAGCGCGGCACCGCTGACGAGCAGTCGCCACCCGTGCCAGACCTTCGGGGCCTCGTCGTCGCCGCGCAGTGCCTCGATGAGTCCCCAGATCGCGGTCGCGAACAGTATCCCGGCACCGGCCCAGCGGGCGGCGGATCCCAACGGGCCGGCCAGGCCGGTGCCGATGAGCATCCCGGTGGCCGGCATCACTACGTCGCACAAGCCGAAGACCGTGGCTACCTTGATCTCGGTACGCGGGTCCACGCCGCTGACCCCGATCGCGATCGCCGCCCCGAAGTTGTTCAGCCCGAGCGCGATCGCCACGATCAGCAGCGCCACCATGCCCCTGTGCACATCCTTTGCGAGAGACTGAGAACCCATCCAGGATGGCGGTCGGACGGAAAATCGCGGGCAGAAAACGGTTGCCTCGTTATACGATCGTAAGATCGTCGGGGTCGCAGCACCTGTTTCACATCAACAATGCAATCATTGATAAAATATCTATTACAGCCAGCAGGTCATGGTGTCAATCCGGGCAAGCGCTGTGGTCTCCTTCAGGGTGACTACTGCGGGTCCTGAAAAACATCGATAAGGGTTGCGCTCTGGCATGCCCGCAGCTCGGAGGGGTGAGAAGTGGCTATCGACAATCCGGATGCCTCCGCGCATGAAATGGTTCCGGGATCCGATGGGCCTGCGGTACTCGATCCACAGCATGTCGGCGATATCGTCGGCGCGCTCGGCACCCTGAAAAGAAGCGAGACGGGAAACACTAAATCGTGGCGGCGCAAATTCAGGCTGCTGCTTGTAATAGTCGGGCCCGGGCTTATCGTCATGGGTGGCGGGAACGACGCTGGCGGCGTTTCTGTCTATGCGCAGATGGGCCAGGACTACGGCATGAAGCTGCTGTGGACCCTCGTGCTGCTGTTCCCGATCCTCTACGTCTGCCAGGAGATGGTGGTACGGCTCGGCGCGGTCTCTGGTGTCGGGCACGGCAAGCTTATCTTTGCCAGGTTCGGGAAATTCTGGGGAACCTTCTCGGTCGTCGATCTGTTCGTAATCAACGCGGTCACCATCGTGGTCGAATTCATCGGCGTCGAGCAGTCGCTGTCGTTCTTCGGCATGTCCAGCTTCTGGGCCGTTGTCTCGTCGGCGATTCTGCTCTTCGCGGTCATGGCGGGCGGGACCTACCGCTACTGGGAGCGGTTCCTGATCTTCCTGGTCATCGCGAACTTCGTGACGTTCCCGATGGTCTACTTCACCCACACCAGCGTCACATCGACCGCCGCGGGCGTGGTCCCGAGCATGCCCGGCGGGCTGAACGCGACCCTGCTGCTGCTCATCGTCGCGGTCGTGGGCACCACCATCGAGCCATGGCAGCTCTTCTTCCAGCAGTCCAACGTGGTGGACAAGCGCATCACCCCGCGGTGGATGAACTACGAGCGTCTCGACACGGCCGCGGGCGTGGCCATCGAGGTGGTCGGCGCGCTCGCGATCATGTGCGCCTGCGCCTTCGGCCTGGCGCACACCAAGGCCTTCGGCAACTTCAACGACCTGAGCACCACGGCCGCCCAGTTGCAGCACTACGTTGGCCACGGCACCGGCGACCTGCTGGCCATCGCCGCGCTCGATGGCTCCCTGATCGGCGCCAACCTGACGGCGCTGACCACCACCTACACCCTCGGCGACGTATACCCGAAGATGCGGCACTCCCTACACTGGAAGCTCAGCCAGGCACCGTGGTTCTATGGCCTGTACGCGATACTCGTAGGGCTCTCCGCCGTGATCACGCTGGCCTGGGGCAACGACCTGGGAGTGGTCATCAACGGCGTCGAGGCGCTCAACGGCATCCTGCTGCCATCGGCCCTGGTCTTCCTGATCCTCCTTGCCAACGACAGACCGATACTCGGGCCCTGGACCAACAGCACCGCGCAGAACTGGCTGGCCGGCATCATCGCCTGGACTGTGCTCACCTTCTCACTGGCACCGCTGGTCACTACCTTCTGGCCCGTTATCACGCTGAAACAGTCCTTCTACGGCCTTGGCGCCTGCACGGCCCTCGGGGTCGCCGCGGCGGTTCTGCTAGTGCGGTTCCGGTCCGCCAGCGACGAGCAGGCAGCCCTAGCCCTGCTCTCGGACCCCGCCAGCAATAGGCGCCCGCCCGGGATGGACCGCCGCCAGTGGCGCGCGGAGCTGAGGGAACGCCGGGTCGCGTGGCGTACACCCCCGATCCACACACTGCAGCGGCCCGTTCTCAGCGTCGCGCGCAAGATCGGCCTGCTGGCGCTGCGGGGTTACATCGTCTTCGCGATCATCATCATGGTCGTCAAGCTCATCCAGTACACCACGGCGCACCACTGAGCCCACGGGAGGTGATCACTTGTCGGCGCTGCTGACTACCGCGATCGTTTTCGGGACGGTCTTCGCGGCGGAGTTGCCGGATAACTCCGGGCTGGCCAGCTTCGTGCTGGGTACCCGGTACCGGCCGAGCTGGGTGTTCGCCGGGGCGGCCGCCGCGTTCGCGGCCCACGTGGTCCTGGCGGTCACGTGCGGCGGCCTCCTGGGTTTGCTGCCGCACAAGATCGTGCAGATAGCGGTGGCCGTAGTGTTCCTGGTCGGCGCGGTGCTGGTGTTGCGCGCCGACGATGACGACGATGACGAAGCCCAGATAAAGGCCCGGGGCGCCGGGTTCTGGGCGGTGGCAGCGACATCTTTCGGGGTGATCTTGCTGGCCGAGCTGGGTGACCTGTCGGACATCGTTATCGCGAGCCTCGCTGCCAGGGATCACCACGACTTGATCGCGGTGGGCATCGGGAGCGTGCTGGCGCTGTGGGCGGTGACGGCGGTGGCCATCTTGGGCGGGCGAGGACTGCTCAAGATCTTGCCGCTGATCTGGATCCGCCGTCTGGCCGCGCTGGTGATGGTCGTGATGGCAGGTTTCACGCTGACCGGGGTGCTGCGGTGATACGGGGCCGGTCGTAGACTCCGCGAGAATTCTCGCGACTCCTGACGGCAGCGGTCCGTTACTTGTGCTGTGCCAAAATCCTGCGCACGGCTTGACCTGCTGATTTATGCTCGGCCTTGGTGGGCATTCGCCTCATCTACTACCTGTTTCATGCGGTCCGATCGACCTTGATCGCTGCCCCGGCTCAGCGGACGGCGGCGCGTCAAAGACGGGCGATGTCACAGCCAAAGGCGAAGACTGCAACTAGGAGACATGAGCACTGAGGCAAGAGCACCAGTGAGGATCATCACGGAACGACCGGTCGCGGTGAGGGCGCGGTCGCGCGGGCGGCCGCCGAGCTCGCCCCTTGAGGAATTCGAGCAGGTGTACCTGCGCAACGTCGACGTCCTCATGGGCTACTTCGCGCGTCGGTGCCGCGACCCGCACACCGTCGCCGATCTCACCTCCGAGACGTTCGTCCGGGCGGTGGATGGCTTCGCCAGATTCGACCCCCGCCGGGGATCGGACCGGGCGTGGCTGTTCGGCATCGCCGCTCACGTGTTCGCCCGCCACTGCGAGCAGTCGGCGAGTGACCGGGTCGCGACCGCGTGGCTCGGCGGCCACCGGACGCTCGACGAGGACGAGATCGAGGAGCTCGCCGAGCGGATCGATGCCGAGCGCGAGGGCGCCGCGCTCATGCAGCGGTACGAACGGCTGCCCGCGGTCGAGCGAGCCGCGATCGAACTCGTCGACTTGGAGGGGCTCACCCCGAAAGAGGCGGCGCTGGCCCTCGGCGTCTCCCGTGTCGCATTCCGCCAACGGTTGTCCCGGGCGCGTTCCCGGCTGAGAAAGGAACACCAAGGCAATGACTAAGTTCACAGATCATCTCTGGAGTGATATCGCCCGAGAGCACGGCCCGGCGCTCGCCAACGCCGACCGCCCCGAACCGAGCCGGGCCCTCCGGAGTCCCCGTGTTCTCGCAGGCGGCACGCTCGCGGTGGCGGCCGTCGCCGCGGCGGTCACGGTCGGCCTGACCTCGACGGGGAGCACGTCGGCGGACGGCACGCGGGTGGTCACCGATGCGTACACCATCACGCAGAACAGCAACGGCTCGGTGCTGGTGCAGATCAACAACAAGGAATCGATTATCGCCGCGAACGCAAAGCTCAACGCGATGATCAAGGAGGAGGTCGTCGTTCGCACGGCGTCCGGGCCCGCGTCAATCAAGGGCGCGGTGACCTGCACGCCGGGTGAGACGGGCATGCAGGGGCCGCAGGTGAAGGTCCTCCTGGGCACGGACGGCACGCAGGTGATCACCCCGGGCACCACCGGGGACAGCACGGGCGTTGGCACGTGGCACCTGACCGCCTGCTCCGTCTACCCCACGGCTGACCTAGGAACGGGCGGTACTGGCACGGGTAACAGGTGATCTGGTGACGGCAGCCGGTACTCGCCCGGCGTTTGCGTCGGCGATGACCCGGCTAGTGGTCCGGCCCCCGGCTGATGCCGGGGGCCGGGCCGCTGGGTGGTGGCCGTGGTCGGTCGTCGCCGCCGCCGTCGGCTGGAACCTCGTGAACCTGCGGGCGCTCACGCTCGGGGTCGCGTACAACGACGACAGCGCGATGCACGAGCAGATGGTGCGGTTCGCGACGGCGCAGCTGCGTGCTGGGCACCTGCCGCTCACCAGCTGGTTCCCGTTCCTGGGGGAGGGGTCGCCGCAGTTCCTGCACTACCAGAGCCTGCCGGCGATCCTAACCGGGCTGGCGGGCCTGGCGGTCGGCCCCGACGCGGCGTTTCGCTGGTCGCTGTACCTGCTTCTGTCGCTGTGGCCAATCAGCGTCTACCTGGCGGCCCGCATGTTCTGGGCAGGCACGGCCGGGGCGGGCAGGTCGGCGGCGGCCGCTTCGGCCGCGATGGCTCCGTTCCTGGTGAGCGTCACGGGGGTCGGCTACGAGCA
>JBEKHI010000281.1:0-11488 GCA_050012355.1 Streptosporangiaceae bacterium
TCCGACCCGCGCACCTGACCGACGATATCCTCGGCGCTGGTCAGCCGCAGGTTGGTGCCGGTCACCTCGACATCGCTGTTCATGGAGCTCAGCCGGCTGACCGCGGCGTTGACCTTGAGCCGACCGACATCCGTCTCGTCGTAGAGCAGCTGACGGTTGAGGTTGTTCAGTTCAAGCGCGTCGAAGTCGACGCAGTGCACCCGGCCGACCCCGGACGCCACCAGGCTGGCGGCCACCGCGGAACCGGTGCCGCCCACGCCCAGCACCGTCACCTTGCTCGCCTTCAGCCGCGCCTGTAGCTCGTACCTGCTCAACCGAGGCTTCGCGTCAATCCACGACTGAAACTGGACACTGCGCTCGTAGCGTTCGGTTTCACGCTCAGACAAGATGTCCGGCGCGGCGGCGCCGACGTCTTCGACCCAGCCGGACTCGATGAGGAAGTCCACGACCTCCTCGACCTCGGCTGGCTGCGCCGCGCGATCCGCGGCTATCGCCGCTATCAGCGCGTCCTTGCCCAGCGTCCCGTCCATCCGCTCGCACACCGGCCATACCAGGCCCGTGCTGTCATCAAGCTCGGTCGCCAGGCCGTATTGCATGCTGCCGATCCAGATCAGTCCGTCCGGACTCCGGGTCGGACGGTGCGCGGCTTTAATCCTTGGTTTCAGCATGACGACCTCCGTAACGAATCCGGCTGAGATGAGTCCTGGGATCCACGACGAGGGATCCCAGGACAAATGGTTTAGCTGCTCCCTCCGCGCAGCCCAGTCGTCTCGAGCTTGTCGAGCTTGCGGATCTTGATCTTGACCTTGTCCTCGACCTTGGCCATCGGGCCGCCTTTCGTCGTGGGGTTGGGTAACGAGTCAACCTTGACGGGGCGTGCTGGTGGATCGCTGGCGGATCGCTGGCGGATCGCTGGGGGTGCCCGGGTCCCCACTTCCCGCGGGGACCCGGGCTCTTTCGCGTCCGGCTAGGAGCCGGGGGCCGAGCGGCGGGTGGTCTCTAGCCGGTCGAGCTTGCGGATGCTGATGGACTCGGGCTCGGAAATTTCAAGCTCGGGCCGAGGCAGCATGCCACCGTCCGTGATTTCCACAGGTGTCACCTCCTTCCGCTGAGATACGCGTGTACTTGCGGGCCATGCTGGTGCCACCACCGGCTGACCCACAGGATCTGCCAGCTCGCCAGGACGGCCAGCGCGACCGCGCCGTCGAGGCGGACCAGCGGGTCCCCCCGGACGGTCTCGCTGATGGCGTGGGCGACTAGCACGATCAGGGCTGGTACCGAGACGGCGAACTCGACGCTCAGGCAGGTGGCCGTGCCGCCCAGCAGCACGACGGTGAACCAGCGGACGGCGCGGCGCTGCCGCGGCGGATAGCCGAGGTTAGGATCGGGCCGCTGGCCGCCGCGGGGTGAGACGCGGTAGCGGAGGTAGGCGGCGCTGTCGGCGTACAGGTTGGCGCAGCCGATGAGGTCCTGGATGACGAAGTACAGGTCGGTGCGCATGAAGACCATGAACTCGGTCGTAAGGCCAAGCAGCGCCTCGGCGGCGGTCACGACGAGCAGGCGGCGGACCAGCCCGTGCGGGTCCGCGAGCGCCACGATCAGCAAGATCGGCGACAGCTACGAGCAGGCGCGGGCGCACAACGGTCTCGCTCGGGCCTACGACGCCGCCAGTGACCGCGGCCGGGCGCGCAGTCACTGGCGCAAGGCCCTTGCCATCTACACCAGCCTGGGCGCCCCCGAGACCGCCGAGATCCGCGAACGGCTCGCCAACTGAGCTACCCAGGTGTTTCCACCGCGGTGCCGGCCTTGGGTACCGGCCTTTGGTGCCGGACCAGCCAGTACGCGGTTGCCGCCGCGAGCAGCAGCAACGCGCAGCCGGCCAGCACGTAGAGGTTTCCCAGGATGAGCTCGATCCCGTACCAGTGGTACTCGATGTATTTCGGGTTGTCGCCGTACGGGAAGTAGGTGCCAGGCGCGTAGGTGAACAGCCCGCCGCCCAGCCAGTGGATGGGACTCTTCCAGAACTGCGGCCAGGCCAGGAAGGCGACCACGACGCCCGCCGCGGCGGACCCGAACAGCCACCTCCACCTGCGGTGCCGGACCGCCGCGTCGATCAGCACGACCAGGCCGGGCGCCATCCACACCCAGTGGTGGTCCCAGCTGATCGGCGAGACGAGCAACGCGGTCAGCGCGCAGGTCATCAGGCCGGCGAACGTCTGCCCGGCTCTGTCCAGCAGCACCGCGGTCGCCAGGCCCAGTACGACCGCGATGAGTGCCGCGACAAGCCAGATCGGCGCCGCTCCCGCCACGCTGCCGTCCAGCCTGGTGAGGATGCTGCGCAGCGACTGGTTGACGTTCGCGCCAACGAACCCGGTCCGGCTGGCGTTGAAGAAGTACCCGTCCAGCCAGAAGTGCACTGAATCGGCCGGCAGCACCGCGAACCCGATCGCGACGGTGGCCGCGAAGGCACCGCCCGCCACGGCGGCTTGCCGGTACCGCTTTGTCAAGATGAGGTACAGCACGTACAGCAGCGGTACCAGCTTGATGCCGGCCGCGACGCCGGTGACCGCGCCTTTCCACCGACGGCGAGATGGCTGGCACAGGTCCCAGACGATGGCCCCCATCATCACCAGCTCAATCTGGCCGAGGGCCAGAGCCTTCTGCGTCGGCTGGAACCAGATCGCGACACCTGTCACCGCCAGCGTCCCGCCGGCCCTGGCCAGCCCGCGCCAGCCACATTCCCGGAACGCGATCCACACCGATCCGGCCAGCGCGATCAGGGATAGCACCGTCAGTATGTCCACCGTCCGGTGCCACTGCATCGCGGTGAGCGGCGAGAACGTCAGCGCGGCGAACGGCGTGTAGGTGAACTGGATACCGGGACGGCCAGCCAGGTGCCAGGTGTACAACGCCGCCGGGTCGTGCAAAGCCAGCGAGCCGCCTTCGAGGTACACCTTGAAATCGAAGCCATCCAGCACAGCGTGATAGGAGTGGGTAGCAAGCAATGCCAGGTACAGGCCCAGCCCGACCACGGCGGCAAGGGCACCTAGCGCTAGTAGTAGCCAGGCGGAGTCATCGGAGAGCAGGATCGGCGGCCGTCTCGGCCCGCCCGTCTCCGGATCAACGTCCGATATCTCGGGAATTGTCCACTGCATAGGTGGAGTTTATTGAGGCCTTGCCCCTGCCGCCCAGTTATTCAGGTACCGATGTGCACTCTAGTGGCCTCCGCCGGCCGCCGCTATCCGGCTGAGGGTATTCCCCCGCCAGCGCCAGATAGCAGACCCAGACGGCGGCGAACGCTATCGGCGTCCGGGTGGCGGAGGCTGTCCAGGATGTCCAGGGCCTGCTGCCAGGCGCCCCGGGCTTCGTGCAGCGAACCGGCGGCATGCAGGACGTCACCCAGATCGGTGACGACCTCGGCTTCGTCCAAACGGTCGCCGAGCTCTCGCGCGAGTCCGACGGCGCGCTGATAGCAGTCGATGGCGTCAGCCAGGTTGCCGCTCTGGCGCTCGACGTAGCCAAGGCTGTCCCAGGCGTGCGCCTCGAGATAACGGTCGCCGAGCTCCTGCTCCAGGGTGAGCGCCTGGCGGGAGAACGCGCGGGCCTGTTCGTAGTCGCCTAGCTGGGCGTGGCACGCTCCCACGTTGTTGAGGGCCTCGGCCAGCGTAGGGCGGTGGCCGACCTCCCGGCACAGGTCCAGTGCCTGCTCCGCATGGTCGAGCGCATCGACGTATTTCCCTTGGCGCGCATCTATATAGCAGAGGGCGGAGTAGATACGGGCGGCGGCGACCCGGTCGCCCAGCCGCTCGCTCAGCACGAGAGCGTCGATATAGCAACCGCGAGCCTGATCGTAGTTGCCTGATCTGGCCAGGGCTAGTCCAAGGAACTGGCGCAAGACACTCTGCGCGACCGTGTCGCCGAGGCGCTCAGAGGCAGCCACCGCGAGCTCGGTGACGGCGACCAGGTCGTGCCAGTGACCCTGCTGGTCGAGAAAGGTGGACATTGCCCAGGGCAGCTGCCAGGTGCGATCGTCGGCTCCGTTGGCGGCGGCGAAGGCCACGGCGGCCAGCAGGACGGGGCGTTCGGCGGCGAACCAGGCCAGCGCCTGCTGGCGATCGGGCAAGTACTCGGGCGAGATACCTGGCCTTAGCGGGCTGAGCGTGAACAGAACCTCGCGCAGCGGCTTTATCAGCCGGTCGCTGGCGCACGCGGTGTGCAGGTAATGGTCCAGGACCCGGACGGTCGCCGCCCGGCGGTCCCGCTCTTGATCATGGAGGTGGGCCTGCTCGGCGGCGTAGACGCGCAGCAGGTCGTGGAAGTCATACCGGCCGGGGGCGGGCTCGGCCAGCAGATGCGCGCGTGTCAGTTCAGCGAGGCCGCGCTGGGCTTCATCGAGGTCAACACCGGCCAGGCTGGCCGAGGCGGCGGCCGAGATGTCAGGTCCTGGATGTAGTCCGAGGAGCCGGAACATTCGCTGGGCCGGCTCACTCAGCCCTCGGTAGGACCAGGAAAACACCTTCCGGACGCTCGCGGCGGGATCGCCGGTGTCGAGGGCATTGAGGCGACCGTGGCTGGCGCGCAGCTCCGCCGCGAGAGAGGCCAGCGAGAACCCGGGCCGGGCCGCCGCCCGGGCGGCGGTGATCGCGAGCGCCAGCGGCAGATGCGCGCACAGGCTCGCGATCTCGACCAGCGCCTCCGGCTCAGCCCCTACCCGCCCGCCGCCCAGCCTGGTGGCTAGCATGCGACAGGACTCGATGGGGTCAAGCACATCGAGGGTGAACAGCCGGGCGCCATTGGCGGCGGCCAGCCCGATCATCTGGTTCCGGCTGGTGACCAGCACCAGGCATCCTTGGCTGGCAGGCAGCAGCGGACGGACTTGTTCCTCATCGCGGGCGTTGTCCAGCACGATCAGTATCCGCCGGCTGGCCAGCAGGCTCCGAAACAGGGCCGCCTGCGACGCCAGATCCGACGGGACCTGCTCGGCGGGCACCTCCAACGCGTCCAGGAACCCGCGGATCGCCTCGGTCGGCTCGGCCGGGCTGCCGGAGGGATCGAACCCGCGCAGGTTCACGTACAGCTGTCCGTCCGGGAACCGGTCCGCCACCCGGTGCGCCCAGCGCACCGCCAGCGCCGTCTTCCCGACCCCGGCCGTTCCCCCGATCGCGCTGACCACCACCCTGCCGGGCGCGTCCCGGTCGGCATCCTCCAGCAACTCGTCCAGCAATGCCAGCTCCGCCACCCGCCCGGTGAATTGCGCCGCCACTCCAGGCAGTTGCCGCGGCACGACCAGCACCGGGACGTCCATCGAGCCCGGACCCGACCGCTGCGATTCTGAGTCCAGCGCGACGACCTCACCGGGCAACGACGCGATCGCGACGAGGGACTGGCCGCCAGTCAGTATCTGATGGTGCAGCTCACGTAGCTCCGGACCAGGCGCCGCTCCCAGCTCCGTGGTCAGGATCTCGCGCGCATGCTGATAGGCGGTCAGCGCTTCCTCCAGGCGGTTACATCCGTACAGCGCCAGCATCAGCAAAACGTGCAGCCGCTCGCGCAGCGGATGCGCATCCACTAGACGACGAAGCTCTGGCACCGCGTCGGCGTGGCGGCCCAAGTGCAGCTCGGCGTCCGCCCGCGTCTCCGCCACCCGCAGCCACAGCTCATTCAGCCGGGGCAGCTCGCGATTGGCCAGCGCCGCCGATCCCGCGTCCGCCAGCGGGTCGCCGCGCCACAGGGATAGCGCCGCCCGCGTGTCCGCCGCCACCACGTCCCAGGCACCGCCGCGGGCCGCCGCGCCAGCAGCCGCCGCCAGCGCCTCGAACCGGGAGACATCCAGCTCATCGGGCGCTATCCGGATCGAATAACCCCCCGGATGCGCACGGATCCGGTCCTGGCTGTCCTCGCCGAGCGCCCGCCGCAACCGGTTCACGCAGTTCTCGGCGGCCTCCCGCGCCGATACCGGCGGCTGCTGACCCCACAGCAGGTCCACGAGAGCATCGATCGATACCTCGCGCCCGGCGGCCAGCAGCAACGCCGCCAGTGCCGCCCGCGGCTTGTCCCGCGGCACCTCTACGAGCTCGCCGCCCCGGCGCACCACGAAGGGGCCGAGCAAGCTGAACTCGATGCGATCCGCCATGCAGACCCCGCAACCACGCGTAACCGTGCCATGTAACGCATTCGCCTCAAGCACTGACAACATGCTACTAGAATGTCGCGCGCATCGACACTCACAGCTGATAGCTGACGGTTCCTTCCGGCGCGATGGTCTTACGAAGCTCGCCGCGTAGCACCAAGACCTCCAGGTGCGCGGCGGTCTCCCCCGTTGCCAGCAGCTGGCTGACCGGGTCCAGCTCGTCGAACGATTGCCGGCGGCGGGTCCACCGGATTCCCTTCGCCACCTGATAGGCGGTCGGCCCGGCCCCGGCTCGCACCGCGTTCAGTGTCTCGGTCAGCCGGTCCTCGTGGTGCGCCAGCAGCTCATCCACCCGCGCGTGCACGCTGTCGGTGACCGGGCCGTGGGCCGGGAGCAGCCGCGCGTCGGGCAGTTCCAGCATCAGCCGCAACGACGAGAGGTAGTCCCGCAGCGCCATCGAATTGCGCTCCGGCTCGAAGCCGATCGACGGCGTGATGCGGGGCAGGACGTGATCCCCGGCGAACAGCGTCCGCGCGGCCGCGTCGTGGAAGACCAGATGGCCCCGGGTGTGCCCGGGCGTGTGGATAGCGCGCAGCGTCCGCGACTTAAGCACCAGCTCCGCCCCGTCCGCTACCCAGCGGTCCGGATCCTCCCACTCATCCGCTGGCGGCCTGGTCCCGCGGTCCCCGCTCGCCAGCCGGGTGAGAAGCTCATCCGCGCCCATAGCGAGCAGATCCTTGACGAACGTGTCGGTATCGCCGTCGGCGGCGAGTCGCTCAGAAGCGGCGAGGTTGTCCCGCTCGCCCTCGCCGAGAAAGATCGGGCCGGGCCCGACAACCGCGCCGGGGGCGCGCAGCCTGCGCAGCTCGACCGCGAGCGTGTAGTGGTCGCGGTGTACATGGGTGATAAGGAAGTTCCGGATGTCCCCGAGCCCCGCGCCGAGCGTCCCGAGCGCCGCCAGCAACTGCTCGCGGGCTCCGGTGATCGCCATCCCGGCGTCCACCAGGTCGACGCCGTCACTGTCCGCGATGGCGTAGATGTTGACCGCCTTCAGCCCGGTCATCGGCAACGGGAGTGGGATACGGTAGATGCCGCCGCCGAGGTCCTCGACGGCGGGGTCATCCCAGCTCAAATTCGACCCTCACGTCCCTGATGTTACCGGCTAGCCGGGCGCTCCACTATGATTCAGCCCGTGGATGACAACGAGGGGCTGATCGATGAGCTCCAGGAAGAACTAGGCGCGGACTACAGCCCCCAGCTGCGCGTTGCGTCGGACATGCTCACGGATAATCCGGGCGCCGCCGTCCCTTATCTACTGTTCTCCATCGCCAAGTCATTGGAGGACATCTCGTTCCTGCTCGCGAATGACAGCATCAGCGTCGTCAGCGACCTGGAGGACGAGGAGGAATAGCCTGGGGGTGTGGATATCTCAACCGCACCGCTCAGGACCCAACGCCGCCGGGTGCTGCGGGTCACCCTGCCGGGTGACGGCTCAGCTAGCGCCGAGCACCGAGCGGACATTCTCGCTGTCGAGGAGCCGCTGGAGATCCGCGTCGATGGCACCCCGCTGACCGTCACCATGCGGACGCCAGGGGACGATCTTGACCTAGCCGCCGGGTTCCTGTACACCGAGGGCCTGCTGCCCTCGCTGGCCGAGGTCCGCGAGATCCGGATGTGCGACGTCAACGTCGCCGCCGTGGACACGGTGCCGGGCGCCC
Source organism: Streptosporangiaceae bacterium (assembly GCA_050012355.1). Taxonomy (GTDB): domain Bacteria; phylum Actinomycetota; class Actinomycetes; order Streptosporangiales; family Streptosporangiaceae; genus JBEKHI01. Next base: position 7,849 of record JBEKHI010000281.1, read on the forward strand.
GGGTAGTCATCCCCAAGCGCAACTTCCTCACCACCAGCGCGTGCGGTGTCTGCGGCAAGGACTCCATCGAATCGGTACGGGTCCGCACGCCGTTCGATGTGGCGGCCAATCAGGTCCAGGTACCCGCCGCGTTGCTCGCGTCGCTGCCTGAACAGCTGCGCGCCGCCCAGAAGCTGTTCTCCGCTACCGGCGGCCTGCACGCCGCCGGACTATTCACGATTTCTGGGGACTTGCTGGTTTTGCGGGAAGACGTTGGGCGGCACAACGCGGTCGACAAGGTGGCCGGCTGGGCGCTGCGCAACACTCAGCTCCCGCTGACCGAATGCGTGCTCCAGGTCAGCGGGCGCGCCTCGTTCGAGCTGGCACAGAAGGCGCTGATGCTCGGCATCCCCGTGCTGTCGGCGGTCTCCGCGCCGTCGTCGCTGGCGGTATCGCTCGCCGAAGAGGGCGGCATGACGCTCGCCGGCTTCGTCCGCGGCACGACGATGAACGTCTACACAGGCCAGGACCGCGTCGTCGTGTGATCCTGGGCAGTGCGGCGCTGTCCGCACTCTTGTGGGGGCAGCGCCGCACTGCCCAGGAAAACGCGGGCAGCCAGAACGCGCCGAGAGGCTAAGCCAGGCGCGCGGGGAAGCCGCCGGTGGCGACCGGGCCCCAGCGCTCGGGGGTGACGCGCAGCAGGGACTTGTCCTGGCGGACCATCGCCTCGCGGTACTCGTCCCAGTCCGGGTGCTCCCCCGAGATCGACCGGAAGTACTCCACCAGCGGCTCGACCGCCTCCGGTATATCCAGCACCTCGGCCGTGCCGTCGACCTGAACCCACGGGCCGCCGAAGTCGTCGGACAGGAACAGCACACTCACCTGCGGGCGCTGTCGCGCGTTCCTGGTCTTGGCCCGCTCCGGGTACGTGGCGACGACGATCCGGCCCTCGGGGTCGACGCCGCAGCTGACCGGCGAGGCTTGTGGTGAGCCGTCACCCCGCGACGTTATGACTATCGCGTGGTGGCGAGGGCGGATGAAGTCCAGCAGATCGTCGCGCGAGACGGTGGTGTTGGTCGCTATCTGAGGCACGAGAACCACCCTACCTAGCCCCATGGATGTCCCATCGATGGGCCGCTGGCGCCATCGATGGGACATCCATGGGGTCGCGCCAGCCCGAGACCGGCCGCGACGGGCCGCGCTAGAGCGCTTCTTGCGTGCGCACGGCGAACAGCCTGTCGTGGGCGGCGACCGCGAGGACGACGACGAGGGTGAGCGCGGCGAGTGCCTGCTCGGGGACCGAAGTCGCGAGGAAGCCGAGCAGCCCGAGCGCGACTATCCCGGCGATCCGGCTCCACGGGATCACGTGCCAGACGACGGCCTTGAACGCGGCGTTGCCTGCCAGGAAGAGCGCGGGGCCGCCGAGGGTCAGCAGCGCCTGCCGCGCCGTGAGGATCTTCGCTGGGTGCGCCAGGTTCTCGTCGGCGGCCGCGACGACGATGATTCCGGCCACCATCACCGGATGGATGAGGTGGTACGCGGACCGGCCGAGCCGGCCGGGGTCCTTGGACCGCTCGATCTCCTCGGTAGCCGCCTCGGCCCCGCGGTCGAAGTAGATCCAGTACAGCGCGACGGTGCCGAGAAACGCGATGACGAAGGCGGTCACGTTCGCGGCGGTGAACGCGTGCACGCCGGACGCGGTCTCGCCGATGCTGACGATCGACTCGCCGAGCGCGATGAGGATGAACGCCGAGCAGCGTTCCGCGAAGTGGCCGCCGGAGATCGTCCAGTCGGTGGTCAGGGACCTGCCAAGCCCTGGCACCCAGAAGCCCGCCAGGCCGCCGGCCACGTCGGTCCCCGCGGCGAGCACCCACAGCAGTTCCCGCAGGTCCCCGTGCGAGATCCCGCCGGCGATCGCGAACCCGCCGCTGATCAGCGTCCAGCCGAGGATGCGCTGGAAGTTGCGCCGCAGCGGATCGCCGCGCAGCGCGACCACCATGAACACGCTCCGGCCGATCTGGCTGAGCGCGTAACAGCCGCCGACCAGCCAACCGCGGTCGTACCCGCCGGCCGCGCCGAAGGCACCGGGCAGCGCGGCCGACATGGCGAGGCTCACCAGCATGAGAAAGACGATCAGCAACCGGATCGACAGGTGATCCGGGTCCATCCAGTTCGTCACCCACGCCGTGTAAGCCCAGCAGAGCCAGACCATCGCCAGCAGCAGGGCCGCCTGCAGCGCGCCCTCGACGGTGGCGTCCTCGGCGAGGTGACGCGACAGCTGCGTGATCGCGAACACGTAGACCAGGTCGAAGAACAACTCGATGTTCGTGACCCGCTGTGCCCCAGAGCGATCACGCAGCAGCCGCGCCGCTCGCGTTGTCATGACTACCAAGCGTAATGCTCGGGTGCCGTCCTATAGCCGGGGAAGATGTCGTCGAGCCGCTTGAGCGTGTCGTCGTTCAGCGTGAGCGTGAGCGCCCGCTGCGCGTCGTCGAGCTGCGCCTGGGTGCGCGGGCCGATGATCGGCGCGGTCACCGCCGGCCGCGACAGCAGCCAGGCCAGCGCCACGTCGGCCGGCTCGGCGCCGATCTCGACACAGAGCGACTCGTACTTCTCGAGCTGGTCCCGATGCCGTTGAAGCTCCTCGGCCGCCCGGCCATGCACCCGGCGCCGACCCTCCCGCTCGCCGTGAATGACGCCGCCGAGCAGTCCGCCGTTCAGCGGCGACCACGGGATCACCCCGAGGCCGTAGGCCTGGGCCGCGGGCAGCACCTCGAGCTCGACCTCGCGGACCATCAGGTTGTAGAACGACTGCTCGCTGACCAGTCCGACAAAGCCGCGGGCCCGGGCGGTCTCACTGGCCTGGGCGATGTGCCAGCCGGCGAAGTTGGACGACCCGGTGTAGAGGATTTTCCCCTGCGTGACGAGGGTTTCCATCGCCTGCCAGATCTCGTCCCACGGGGTGTCACGGTCGACGTGGTGCATCTGGTAGAGGTCGATGTAGTCGGTCTGGAGGCGTTTCAGCGAGGCGTCGCAGGCGTGCCGGATGTTCAGCGCCGACAGCTTGCCGTCGTTGGGCCAGTCGCTCATGTTCCCGTAGAGCTTGGTGGCCAGCACGGTGCGTTCCCGCCTGCCGCCGCCGCTGGCGAACCAGTCGCCGATGATCTCCTCGGTCCAGCCCGAGTGCGACAGCGGGTTGTGGGCGGCTTGGCCGGGCGGGCTCATCGACCGGCCGTAGGTGTTAGCGGTATCGAAGAAGTTGATGCCCAGCTCGTGCGCGTGGTCCATGATCACGTGCGACTCTTCCGGCGGGGTCAGCGACCCGAAGTTCATCGTGCCGAGGCAGAGCCGGCTCACGGACAGTCCTGTCCGTCCCAGGTGCGTGTACTCCATGATCACTATCGTTTCACGAGCCAAGCGTCTGCACAGCCGGGCAGGCCCTGGCGCTCCGGTCGAGCCAGCCCCCCGCAACGCGGCCGTCGCCCGCAGCCAGTCGCGGGCCGCCTGATCCCCGCTGACCGCCGGGACCGACCAGCGACTGGCAACGGACCGCGGGCCGTTTTCCTGCCGCGTCCCGCGGTCCGTACGTTCAGTTACTTTTTGACGGCGTCCTTGATTTTCGCTCCGGCCATCTTGGTGTCGCCCTTGACCTGGTCACCGC
>JBEKHI010000282.1:0-11461 GCA_050012355.1 Streptosporangiaceae bacterium
GCTCGAGGCTAGGCTGCCGTCGCTGGTCAACGGGACGGGGTCGCCGTTGGCGCTCCCGGGGTCGCCATAGGGATCGAAGGAGACCGCGCTGACCGGCTGGAGCGTCTGGGGAGCATCGGACTCGGCCAGCGGCGGCTTCGCGGCGGTATGCCGGAGATGCGGGGCATACGGTATGGCCATCCGGGCGGTCGTACCCGCCGCTGGGTATACCTGGCGCACTAGCACCCAGCTAGCCGTCCCGGTCGCCAGCAGCAACGCGAGGAATCCGGCGATCAGGAGCACCGATCCCAGCCGGAGTCGCCGGGCCCACTGCCCGGCCTGCTCGCCCAGTCGTCGGGGTGCGGCGGTCCAGTCTCGTGCACCCGGTTCTCCTCCACTGGGCGAGAGTTCACGGAACCACCCGTGGCCGGCCTCTCGCTGCGCTGCCCGCAGCTGCCACCAGCCGTACAGCGTGCTGAACCAGGTGGCGATCGCGGCGCCGTACACGGTGCCGACCGCGCCTCCGATGAGCGCGCCGCCCAGCGCGACGCCGACAAATATGACCCCGCCGATAACCGCCACCCGGAGGCTGCGGCGGGAGACGCCGAGGGCGTGCAGGCCGATCTCGGATCCCTTTCCGACGCCCTGTCCGACGACGAACAGCATCTGCGGCAGCACCAGGGGGTAAGTCAGTCGCCAGACCCCGCCGCCCAGCAGCCAGGCACCGAATCCGAGCGGCGCGGCCACCAGCAGGATGACGCCCCACGCGACCGCGGCCGCGGTCAGCGCGCCGCTCACCAGCAGGCAGAACAGCGGCAGATGGCGGGGAGAGCGGCGCACCACCCGGGCGCCCTCGGGGATGGCGACCAGCGACATGCCGAACAGCAAGATCGTCATCGGGCCGAACAGGGTGGCCGAGGCCTGCACGGATCCGAGAGCGGCCAGGCCGAGCATAAAGCCGATTCCATAGCCGCGAAGCTGCAGCGAGCCGCTGTTAGCCGTACCCTCGGCCGCGTATCTCAGGCCGAGGTCGCGGTGATCGCGCAGCCACATCCAGGCCTGATCCAGCCTGGGCAGTACGTGTGCCTGCAGCGGACCGGCGGCGGCGCCCACCGCGGCGGCGGCGCCCCAGGTGAACACGAACCAGAACACGCTCGGGTGGTGGGCCTGGCGGAGCAGTAGCAGGCCGGCGGCCAGGGCGACCGCCCAGATCATGTCGTTAAGGAACGCCTGGCCACCACGGCCGAGCGCGAAGAACGAGTAGCGCCAGCTGTCCTGCAGCATCAGGGCGGGCAAGGTCAGACCCAGGCCGAGGAAGGCCGCCGCGGTCGTGCCGGATAGCAGGGCCGCGGCCACGACCGCGAGCGCCCCGGTGACCAGCCCGGTACAGGCGGCGGTACCCGTGCAGCTCGCGACCGCGCGCCGCCAGGTCGGCACGTCCGTGCCGCTGAACCTGACCATGAGCGGGTCGGTGGCCAGGCCACGGGAGGCGTTGAGCGCGAATCCGTAGGTCACGTAGGCCAGGCTGAACGCGCCGAACTGGGCCGCGCCAAGCGCCCGGATCACGTAAATGCCGATCACGAAGTTGGTCAGGCTGGATACGATCTGGTCGGCGACGCCCCAGCTCAGGCGACGGATCGCCTGATGCCGTAGGCGTTGCAGGAGCGTTGGCCGCGACGCGAGTAGCGCCGCCTGGGTCTGCTCACTGGCCTCAGCCGCCACGTCACCCCCTGGCTCGGGCACGCGACATCCGAGGCAGCCGCGTCTGTACCCATATGATCCGCGAGAACGCGATTCTGATACTTCTCGTCCGGTCGTATCACCGCGCCCGCCACCGGCTCATATGGTCATGCAGCCAAGAGTGCTGATAATTGTCCAGAATCTCCCGGTGCCATTCGACCGGCGGGTGTGGCTCGAATGCCAGGCCCTGGTGCGGGAGGGCTACCGGGTTGCCGTTGTGTGCCCAAAGGGCAAAGGCGACCCCGGGTACGAGGTCATCGACGGTGTGCAACTGTACAAATACCGTCCGTACGCACCCGGTGGCGGCAAGCTCGGGTTCGTCATGGAGTACGCGTACTCCTTCCTGGCGACCGCGTGGCACACGCTCAAGGCGCGGCGACGGGGCCGGTTCGCGGTCATCCAGGCCTGCAACCCGCCAGACATCTTCTGGCCGCTGGCTCTCGCCTTCCGCGCGGTCGAGCGAACCCGCTTCGTCTTCGACCATCACGACCTGTGCCCCGAGCTGTACCTGTCCCGGTTCCCTGACGGCGCCCGGCTGCCTTACCGAGGGCTCCTTTTCCTTGAGCGCGCCACGCACCGCTCCGCCGATCACGTGACGTCCACGAACGATTCCTACCGTGACATCGCGATCCGGCGCAGCGGCAAGGCGCCCGCCGACGTGACGGTGGTCCGCACCGGGCCGGACCCGGACAAGCTGCGCCGCGGTCCCGTCGACCCGGCGTTGCGCCGCGGCCGTCCGTTCCTGGTGGCGTACATCGGCGTCATGGGACCCCAGGACGGTGTGGATATCGCGGTGCGGGCCGCTGGAATCGTGGTTAACGAGCTCGGCCGTGACGACATCGCGTTCACCTTCATCGGCTCCGGCGACTGTTTCGACGAGCTGGTGGCGCTCCGCGACGAACTCGGCCTGGCCGGGCATGTGGAGTTCACCGGGCGCGCGCCCGACGAACTCGTCACGCGGATCCTGTCCACGGCCCATATCGGCCTGTCGCCGGACCCGAAGAACCCGCTGAATGACGTCTCCACGATGAACAAGTCGATGGAGTACATGGCGTTCGAGCTTCCCGTCGTGGCTTTTGATCTGCATGAGACCAGGGTGTCCACCGCCGATGCCGCGGTGTACGTCCAGCCCAACGACGAACGCGAGTACGCCGCCGCGATCGCGGCGCTGATAGACGACGAGCCGGAGCGGACCAGGATGGGCAAGCTCGGGCGGGCCCGCGTCGAGGATGAACTGGCCTGGTGCCACCAGGAACGGGCGTATCTGGATGTTTACCAGCGAATGACTAAGCGAAGGGCCCGATGAAGCAGATAGCTCAGAACTACAAGTCCGGCGAGCTGACCGTCCTCGACGTGCCCGCCCCTTCCTGCCGCCCGGGCGGTGTACTTATCCGGTCGCTGTTCTCGCTCATCTCCACTGGCACCGAAGTGATGAAGGTGACCGAGGCCAAGCTCTCCATGGTGGGCAAGGCTCGCGCCCGGCCGGACCAGGTGCGTAAGGTGCTGGACACGGTATCTCAGCAGGGTGCGGTCGCGACCTATAAGAAGGTCATGAACAAGCTGGATTCCTACACGCCGCTCGGATACTCGCTCTGCGGCGTGGTCGTCGAGGTAGGCAGCGGCGCCGAGGAATTCCACGTCGGGCAGCTGGTGGCGGCGGCCGGCAACGAGTACGCGCTGCACGCGGAGTACAACTGGGTCCCGGTCAATATGTGCGCGGCGGTGCCGCGGGGCGTGGCCCCCGAGCACGCGGCGTTCGCCACCGTGGGCGCGATCGCGATGCAGGGCGTGCGTCGCGCCGAGGTCCAGCTGGGCGAGGTGGCCTGCGTCATCGGGCTCGGTCTCATCGGGCAGATCGTGGTGCGGCTGCTGGTCGCCTCGGGAGTCCGGGTCATCGGGATCGACATGATCGAGGAACGCTGCCGGCTCGCCGAGCAGGCCGGCGCGATACTTTGCGGGGCGCCGGACGCCCAGGGCATGGCCGCCATCGAGAGCTCGCTCGGCGAGATCTCGGGTGGCCATGGCGCCGACCACGTCTTCCTGGCGGCTGGCGGGTCGTCCAACGGGCCGGTCGAGACAGCCGCGCGGCTGGCCAGGGACCGCGCCCGCGTCGTGGACATCGGCAAGACCAAGCTGGACCTGCCGTGGAACGCCTACTACGAGAAGGAACTCGACGTCCGGTTCTCCCGGTCCTACGGACCGGGGCGGTACGACGACCGGTACGAGCTCGAGGGCATCGACTACCCGATCGGTTACGTCCGCTGGACCGAGCGCCGCAACATCGAGTGCTTCCTCGACCTCATCGGCCGCAAGGAACTCGAGGTCGCGACGCTGGTTTCCGGCTCCTTCCCGCTGACCGAGGCGAGCACGGTCTACGCCGACCTGGTCTCCGGATCGCTGAAGGCGGTCGGCGTGCTGCTCGAGTACCCGGATTCTTCCGAGGGCGCGCCGTCCACGGAACCAGAACGCGCGGCGACCAGCCTGATCCGTTCCGGCCAGACCACGGCGCCGCGCGGCACCGACGGGAAGGTCGCGATCGGCTTCATCGGCGCGGGCAACTACGCGTCCTCGATGCTGCTGCCGCACCTAGCCGGGCTGGACGCCGCCAAACTCTCCCATGTCGCCACGAACCGGTCGCTGTCCGCGGTCAACGCCCAGCGCCGTTTCGGGTTCGGCACCGCGTCGACCGAGTCCGAGGCGGTACTTAGCGACGAGACGCTGGACGCGATCTTCATCGTGACCCGGCATCACACCCACGCGGACCTGGTTTGCCGCGCGCTCGCCACCGGCAAGGCGGTCTTCGTGGAGAAGCCGCTCGCGCTGACCCGCGAGGAGCTCGACCGGATCGTCGAGACGATCGCCGAAACCGGCAATGACCGGCTGATGGTGGGCTTCAACCGGCGGTTCGCCCCGCTGCTGACCGGGATGCGCGAGGAGTTCGGCCCGGCTAGCTCGGGCGCGGCGACGCGTTATCTGGTCAGCGCCGGGCCGCTGGCCGCGGACAGCTGGTACCGCAACGACTCCCTCGAGGGCTCCCGGTTCACCGGTGAGGGCGGCCACTTCATCGACACGCTGTCGTGGTGGTCCGGCAGCCTGCCCGAGCAGGTGTACGCCGTGGCGGGAACGGACGCCGACGACGTCCAGGTGACCATCCGGTTCGCCAACGGCGCTAGCGGCGTGATCTCCTACATCACTGGCGGCAACCCGCGCTTCCCGAAGGAGACGCTCGACGCGTCGGGCGGCGGGCGCAGCGCCCGGCTGGACAACTTCAAGGCGGCGACGGTCTGGACCGCCCGCAAGCAGCGCACGCAGCGCGCCCGGGGCGGTCAGGACAAGGGGCAGCGGGCCGAGCTTGAGCAGTTCGTCAAGGCCGTCAGGACCGGTACCGCCATGCCGATACCCGTCGAGTCGCTCATCGCCACGACCAGTGCCACGATCGCTGTCAGGGAGAGCCTGCTCAGCGGCCATCCGGAGCGGACATGAGCTCAGCCCAGCAGCTCGGCTGGTACGCGCGGCGGGTGGCCAGGATGTCACCAGCCGAGGTGGGCTGGCGTGCCTGGGACCAGCTGCTGCGGACCACGTGGTCCCGACGGCAGGTCAGCCCGGGCGCGCCGGTGCCCGGGCTGCCGCCCGGGGACCGCCGGTTCACCGCCACCTTGCCGCCGGGCTCGGCCGACCTGGTGCCGGAGGCGCCGCGCAAGGCGCTACTGGCCACCGCCGAGTCCCTGCTGCGCGGCGACGACTGGGAAGTACTCGGCGCGGTCAGGACCGACATGCAGCGACCGGATTGGTTCTACGACCCGGTGACCGGGCGGCGATCCGACCCTGGCCGCTGCGCGTTCCGCATCGACCAGCGCTCGGAGGCGCAGGTCGGCAACGTCAAGCAGGTTTGGGAGATCTCCCGGCTGCACCACCTGACGCTGCTGGCGGCGGCCTGGTATCTCACCCATGATGACCGCTACGCCGACCGGGTGGCAGACCAGCTTCGCTCCTGGTGGCAGGAGAACCCGTTCCTGTCCGGGGTGCACTGGACCAGCGGCATCGAGCTCGGCATCCGGCTGATAAGCCTGGTATGGATCCGCCGCCTGCTTGACGAATGGTCCGGTGTGCGGGGCCTGTTCGAAGATAATCCGGTAGCGGTCCAGCAGATCCAGTGGCACCAGACCTACCTCGCCGCCTTCCGCAGCCGCGGCTCGTCAGCCAACAACCACGTGGTCGCCGAGGCGGCCGGCCAGCTCGTCGCCAGCTGCGCCTTCCCCTGGTTCCCGGACAGCGCTCGCTGGCGCGCCAGCTCCGCGCGACTGCTCGAGCACGAGCTCGTCCACAACACGTTTCCGTCCGGTGTCGGCCGCGAGCTGGCCGCGGACTACCACGGCTTCATCACCGAGCTCGGCCTGGTCGCGGCCGTGGAGGCGTCGGCTAACGACTACCCGCTCAGCCAGACCGTCTGGCGCAGGCTGCGGGCGATGGCGGACAGCGCCGCGGCCCTGCCGGACTCGGCGCTGCGACCGCCGCGGCAGGGGGACTCGGACGACGGCCTCGTGCTGCTGCTGGACGCGCCGCAGGAGAACCGCTGGCCGGCGCTGCTAGCGTTCGCCGGCGCGGTGGCGGGCAAGCTCCCGTGGTGGCCGGATGTTCCGGCCGACGCACGAAGCGTGCTGGCAGGCGCGTTGTCAGCTGCCGATCCGGAGCTCAGCATGCGGCCCAAGCAGCGGCCGTGGCGGTTCGCCGACGCGGGCATTACCGTATTGCGCACCGACAGCCCATCCGACGGTGGCGCAGATGAGATCTGGTGCCGTTGCGACGGCGGTCCACACGGCTTTCTCAGCATCGCCGCCCACGCGCACGCCGACGCGTTGTCGGTGGAGGTGCGTTACGCGGGCGTGGACATCCTGGCCGACCCCGGCACCTACTGCTACCACGGCGAACGCACGTGGCGCTCCTACTTCCGCTCCACCGTCGCGCACAACACCGTCGAGATCGGCGGCCAGAACCAGTCGGAAGACGGCGGTCCCTTCCTGTGGACACGGCACGCGGCCGCGCGGGAGACCGAGGTCACCGACGACGGCGCGATCGCCAGCTGGACCGCTGAGCACGACGGCTACGCGAAGCTGCAGCCACCCGCCCGGCACCGGCGCCACGTCAGGCTCGACCGCGACGCCCGGCGGATCGAGATCACCGACGAGATCGATGGCGGTAGTCACGACATCCGGCTGGCCTTCCACCTCGGCCCGGACGTACAGGCCGAGATGCGGGGCGATCTCGTGCTGCTGACCTGGGACGGGCAGCAAGGGGAGCGGGCGGCGCGCTTGGAACTGCCGTCCGCGCTCCAGTGGAGCCTGCATCGCGGTGAGACCGATCCCATCCTGGGCTGGTACTCACCATCTTTCGGCCGCCGGGTCCCCGCGGTCACCCTGCTGGGCAGCGGATACAGCGTCTCTGGAACGCCGCTGATCACGCAGCTCACGTTTTCTACAGCGGAGGCCAGATGAGTCAGCAAGCACTGGATCTGCGCAGGTCCATCAGAATCATCCGACGGTACCGGGTCCTCGTGGGCGGCGTCGTGGCGCTGGGGATACTCTGCGGTGCCGGGTACGTCGCGCTAGATCCTCCGATGCGGACCGCCGACGCGGTCGTCGTACTGCCGCAGGCCGTCACGGGTGCCCAGGGCACCGAAGGCGCGGCGGCCGCCACCGAGAATGGCACCGGGACCGACACCACGCCTTACATGGCGACCCAGGTGCTCATCGCCGACAGCACCGCCGTGCTCAACGACGCCCTGCCGAACGTCACACCCGCGATGTCGCTGGATCAGCTGCGGGCCGCCGTCGAGACAAGCAGTCCTACCGCTTACACGGTGTCGATCAGCGCCAAGGGCGCCACCGCGATCGACGCGGAGACGACGGCCAACGCGGTTGCCGCGAGCTACATCTCCTACATCGCGTCGCCGTCCAGCCCGCTCGGTTCGGCCCCCGCCCGGCTGCTGCAGCGGGCCGCCGTCGCCACCGGGCTGAGTATCCCGGTCGCCTTCATCGCCTTTGGTCTCGTCGGCGGGGTGGCGGGCGCGTTCGTCGGCATCGTCGCGGCGCTCACTCTCGGGCGCAAGGACCGGCGACTGCGGGAACGTGACGCCATCGCGAACTCGCTCGGCGTGCCGGTGCTCGCATCGCTGTCCGTCACCCGTCCGCGAGACGCCGCGGGCTGGACCAAGCTGCTCGCCGACTACCGCCCAGGGGTGGTGCAGGAATGGCGGTTGCGTAAGGCCCTCCAGCAACTCGGGGTGCCGGGCGATGGCGAGGGATCTTCAATCGCGGTGCTGTCCCTGGCCAGCGATTCGCGAGCGCTGGCGGTGGGTCCGCAGCTCGCGTCATTCGCCGCGGGCCTTGGCTTGCGCACGACCCTGGTGGTAGGTCCGCAGCAGGATTCCAACGTGACGGCGACGTTGCACACGGCGTGCGCGGCGCTGCCGTCGAAGGCGGGCCTGCGCACCGTCACCGCCAGCGCCATCGACGGCGGTAAACCGGTCAACGGGGGGAGCGTCGGCGCAACCGTCGATCCCGACGCCGATCTGACCGTCGTCGTCGCCGTGCTCGACGGCCGTGCGCCACGGGCGCACGGCGTGCCGCGCACGACGACCACAGTGCTCGGTGTGTCCGCGGGCGCGGCCACCGCCGAGCAACTCGCCCGGGTCGCGGTCAGCGCGGCCGAGGATGGCCGGGACATCGCGGGCGTCGTCGTCGCGAACCCGGAGCCGGACGACGCCACCACCGGCCAGATTCCGCAGCTCGGACGCCCAGTGCGGCGTAGGCTGCCGACTCGGCTTAACGGCAAGGTTACGGAGAATCGACGGTGAACGAGTCAGACCAGGCGGACACCCTGCCGGTGGAGACGCCAGCCGAGAACTGGTCCGCGGACGAGAACATCACCCTTGAGGAATTTGAGGTCGATGAGGAGTTCCCCACGATCGATCGTGGGCTCGCCTTCGTCAGCCTGGGTTTCGTAATCACGGCTGTCAAACGCGGCGCGTGGCTGTGGTGTATCACCGCGTTGGCGGGCTTGCTGCTCGGCTTGGGCATGTACGCGAAATTCCCGCCCGCCTATCAGGCGTCCACGACGCTTCTGGTGTTCAACAACCCTAACTATGACGCTGAGGACCAGAGCGCGGATAGCGTCTCGATAGCGCAGAGCGTGCCGGTTGCCGAGGCGGCGATCCACCAGCTCGGGCTGCACCAGTCGGTCACCAGTTTCGTCAGTTCGTACTCGGTGACGGCGCCCTCAGCGGACGTGCTGGTCATCACCGCTGACGCGCCGACCGGCCAGGCGGCGTTGCAGCGGGCTTCCGTGGTGGCATCGTCCTTCCTGAGCTTCCGCGGCCAGATGCTGCGGACCCAGCAGCAGCTCGGTGACACCGCGCTCCAGCAGCAGGTCACCACCGCCCAGCAGCGGGTCGACACGCTCAACACGCAGATCAGCCAGCTCGAATCCCAGTCGTCTTCTTCGTCCAGCCAGCTGGACAGCCTGCGCAAGCAGCTCAACTACGCGAACACCACCCTGACGGCGGTCGAGGATAACTCGACGACCCAGGTGGCGAGCACTCAGACGGTCACCTCGCAGATGGTGAACAACAGCCAGGTGATCGATACGGCGACCTTGCTATCGCCCAGCCTGAAGAAGGGGATCGTGTTCTACGCCGCGGTGGCGCTGCTGGCCGGCCTCGCGATCGGCATGGGCATCGTCATCGTCCGTGCGCTGGTCTCCGACCGGCTACGCCGCCGGGCCGAGGTGGCGGAGGCGATCGGCGCCCCGGTCCGGCTCAGCGTGGGTCCGATGCACCCGCGGAGCCTGCTGCCACGGCACCGGGCGGCGCTGAGCACCGGCCGGAAGCGGCTAGCCGGGTACCTGGCCACGGCAGCGGGCAGTGGCGTGTCCAGGCCGCGCTGCCTCGCCGTGGTCGCGGTTGATGACCCGCGGGAGGCGGCGCGCGCGGTCGTGTCGCTGGCCAAGTCCAGCGCCAGCCAGGGCAAGCGGGTCGTGGTGGCTGATCTGTCGGCCGCCGCCGACGCCGCGCGACTGCTCGGCGCCGCGGGCGCGGGAGTGCGCACCGCCGGGCAGAACCTGGTGGTGGCCATCCCTGACCCGGCCGACGTCGCCCCGGTGGGACCGTACCGGAGCTCCGGTGCCGGTGCCCCGGCCGCCAATGGCGTGGGCCAGCCGGCGGCGAGCAAGGATCTGATCTCCGCGTTTGACTCGGCCGATCTGCTCCTCACGTTCGCGAAGCTGGACCCGGCCGTGGGCGCGGATCACCTGGCGACCTGGACGGCCGACGTGGTCGCGGTCGTCACCGCCGGGAGGTCATCGGTGACCAGGGTCCAGGCCGCGGGCGAGATGATCAGGCTCGCCGGGGTCCGGCTGGTCTCGGCCGTGCTCGTCGGCGCGGACCGCAGCGACGAGTCCCTAGGCGTGCCGGCCCCGGCCGACGACCCGGCCACGATCGGGTGACTGTCCGATCTGGCGAGCGTCACGAAGCCACCGCGACGAAAAATCGTCACGGTTTGTCGAGATTTTGGCTACGCCTAGTTGCGGTGCTGACCGTTCTTGTCGTAGCGTTCGGAGTCCTTACCGCACGCCTGCTGGTGTGGCCCACCGAAGGTATGCCGTCCCGGGTCAGCGCGATCGTGATGCTCGCCGGATCCGGGGATCGGCTGCCGGAGGCGCTCATCCTCGCCAGGCAGGACCGGGCGCCGGTGCTCGTCGTATCGCGCGGGAACCAGGGATACGGGAGCCCGTGCCCGGCGCCGGTGCCGGGAGTACAGCTCATCTGCTTCGAGCCGAACCCGGCTAATACCCGCGGCGAGGCGGAGGTCGTTGGCCAGCTGGCCAAGCAGTATCACTGGCAGTCGATCGTCCTGGTGACCACGCGCGCGCAGGACACCCGGGCCAGGCTCATGGTCGGACGCTGTTTCGCCGGCTCGGTATACGTAGTCACGGCCGCGGTGCCCTTGTCATCGTGGCCGTATCAGATCGCTTACGGATGGGGTGCGCTGATCAAAGCGCTGGTGGTCTACCGATCATGCTGACGTCACGACATTTTCCCAGAGGGCGGCGGCTGGCGGTCTACGTCGCCGTCTCCTTGGTAGTGGTGGCTGGCGCCATAGTCAGCCCGCTTCTGCTGCTCAGCCGTGGATCCGCCGCTCCTGACGCGGCCACCCACACGGCCGGGCCGGCCACGCCCGTCGCCGACCCGGCGGCCGCGACACGGGTGTGCGGACAGCCGGTACTGCACTCTCCGTACAGCTACAACGGTGCTACCGGGGTCACGTCGTTCTCCAGCGGAGCCGACGGGCTGCCCACCTTCGGTGAGCCGGGCACCGACTACCCGGATGTGCAATCCGGCTATATCGTGCCGTCCGGCGACGACAGCGGCGTCAGCGTGGACCTGCTGAACGGTTCCCGGGTGCTGATCTACTTCGAGCCGGGTGACCACACCGGTCTGCCGGGGATCGTGCCCGGCGACTCTTCCGTCTACCTCGGCGGCTACCTGCCGGGCAACGGTGAGGCGACGATTGACAACGGCGGTCAGCCTGGCAACACGTTCATCAGCGACGCGTCGCGGGTGACGGTCGAGTACCTGACCATCGATAACTTCGACGGCACCCCGTCCGAGGACTCCTTCGGCGGCGCGATCGTCGACGAGTACGGCGGATACGGCTGGACCGTCAACTACGACACGGTCGGCCCTAAC
>JBEKHI010000283.1:0-11431 GCA_050012355.1 Streptosporangiaceae bacterium
GCGTCCCAGTCGAGTCGTTCCTCGATGAAAAACGGTGGCGGCGAGAGTCGCGTAGCGAATCCGCCGAGGACCCATGTCGTCGCCCCGTCGCTGAGCGTCTCCAGCGTGCGCACACCACCCCGCAGGAACTCCTCGGCGAGATCCGGCCGGATCTCGGTCGCGGCGACTTGCCCGATCTCTTTATCGGCCAGGTAACGCCGCATTAGCGACTTGTTCCTGGGCCGCATCGCCGAGTGCCAGTCTTTTCCTGGCAGACCGAAATACGACGCCGCCAGCGCGGTCTGTGTCTGCAGCCGATCGGAGTTGGAGAAGATCGCGTCCGGAGCCGGCAGCGCCGCGATCGCGGCGATCAACTCGGCGGTGTCCCGGACATCGCAGGCCAGGACCCGGGGGTGCGATGTTCCAACGTGGCCGCCAAGGGCTCCGGGACGCCTTTGCAGCCACGAGTCCGCCCGGGCGCGCTCGTGCTCGTCGGGCTGGTCGGTGAGCAGCACCACGTCCAAGCCCAGTCGGGCAGCCGCGGGCAAAAAGCCGAAAATGACGGAATCAGTCGGCTTGGATGCGATTAGGAAAAGCCGCACCCTTTCCCTCCAACTAAGCTAAGGATAACCTAACTTGTTGGATCGTATCGCCCTTTGGGGTTGCTTATCTAGGAAGTCACGTGATGTGTCCGTGATATAAATGTAATCGAGTTGATTTCTGGACATCACGGCCATTGGCAGCAGGATCTCGAATTCGCTGCCCTCGCCGAGGACGCTCCGGACCTGCGCCGATCCGCCGTGCGCGTCCGCGACCGCCCGCACCACGGCCAGCCCCAGGCCGGTTCCCCGGGTGCCCTGCGGGCTGCCGCCGGTCCGGAACCTCTCGAAGATGTGCGCGAGCTCGCTGGAGCTGATACCGCTCCCGGCATCGCCGACAATGACCCGGGCCCGCCCAGGCTGGTCGCAGATCACGGAGAGCTCGATGACGTCGTCCGCGGATGTGTACTTGACGGCGTTTTCCAGCAGTGCGTCCAGGGCGAGGCCGAGCCGTTCCTCGTCCGCCAGTACGGTCGCGGGATCAAGCCGTCCGAGCTGCCAGCGTCGTTGCACGGTCGGCAGCCAGCGCTCGAATGTCTCCATCACGAACTCGTCGAGTACGACCGGCTCAGAACGCAGGAATTCCGGGTCTTCCGAGGCGGCGATGACAAGCAGCCGTTCGCTCAGGCGGCGTAGCCGGTTCAGCTCGGCGATCACCATCTGGACGTCGTGCTGTTCTTGCGACCCGGTCAGGCCGCGGGCGAGAAGCTCGGCATGGGTGAGGGCTATCGTGATGGGTGTGCGCAGGTGGTGCGAGGCGTCCTGCAGGAACCTGCGCTGCATGGTAAGCAGCCGCGCGTGCTGCTCGCCGATGAGCTGGCGTTCCTGATCCGCTGCGATCCGGCGGTTGGCGTGCCATACCATCGCGACGAACATCGTCGCCAGCAGCGGGATGTCCAGCGTCTCCTCGACCGCCCGGGCATCGTGCAGCACGTCGAGCGCCAAGCCGGTCAAGGTGGTGATGAGCACGATGCCGACGCCCCACAGCATCGGACCGGCCGACCAGACTCGCAGCCCGAACAGCAGCGTGAAACAGATCGAGATCAGGTGAAACGGGATCGTCTCCCAGGACGGCCAGACCAGGATCGCGGCGAGGTTCACCAGCAGAAGGATCACCCAGGCGGCTTCCATGTTGTCGCGCGCCAGACGGTGCCAGGCCGGGTTATCCGTTGGCAAGGAGATATCCCTCACCCCGTACCGTCGTGATGAGACGATCGCCGAACTTTGACCGGAGTCGCCGCACGCAGACGCCGACAATGTTGGAACCGGGCTGGAAGTTGTATCCCCATACCGATGCCAGCAGCTGGCTCTTCGGTACCGGCTGACCAGCGTGCTCCATCAGCTCCTTGAGTACCAGGAACTCAAGGCGGGTGAGCCGGATCGGGCCGGTTCCCGCGTCCGCTTCCATGCGGCCGATGTGCAGCCGCAGGGCACCGACCCTGATCACTCGGTCGAAGCCGTCGATGCGCAACTGGTTACGAACCCGCGCGAGCAGTTCGGCGAGAGAGAACGGTTTGGTCAGGTAATCGCGTGCGCCGAGTTCCAGGCAATCCACCTTGGTCCGCACGTCCGCCAGGCAGGAGAGCACCAGGACGGCCTGACCGGGTTGCTGCCGCAGGAGCTGCCGCAAGACCGCGCGGCCGTCAGGATCCGGCATCAGCAGGTCAAGGATCACCAGATCGTAGGCTTCGGCGATCGCCCGTCGAAGCCCCTCCTCGCCGGTGTCGGCCAGGTCGATGCCCAGGCCCTCGGACTGCAGGGCGCGGCTGAGCGCGGATCGTATCGGCTCCTCGTCGTCGATAACGAGGATGCGGGCCCAGGGAGTGGATCCGGGCGGGGGCGTCGTCATGCGTCATCTGCCGAAGCGAGGTGTACGGCGGGTCTGCCACTCAATCCAGCGCTCACGCTTATTTCACGGTCGCGCAGCATATTTGGTTCAAAACCGGCGGTTACTTTTTCGTCATCGGTGCTGTCTAGGTGCTGAGCTGGTAACCCTCGCCGCGTATGGTCGTGATGAAGCTGAACCCCAGTTTGGACCGCAGCCGCCGTACACACACGTCGACCACGTTCGATCCGGGATCGAAATCGCAGTTCCATACCCTGGCGAGCAGTGCGCCCTTGGGGACCGGCTGGCCCGCGTGACGGACGAGTTCCTTCAGCAAAAGGAATTCGAGCCTGGTGAGCGGTACCGGGCCATGTCCGGTGTCGGCTTCCAGGCGTCCGGTGTCCAGGGTGAGCCTCCCGGACCGGACGATGTCGCCGATTAGCGGACCGCCATCACGAACCACCACGATCACCCTCCGCTGGTCTGGTCAGCCCCCGGTAGATTTAGGTTAGCCTAACCTAAATACAGAAGTCGAGAGGTTCGACTCAGGCGGTGATCTTGGTCCGGGCAGCGGCGAGCTTGATGGCGGACTTGAGCGACATGATGTCGTAGGCGCCATAGTGTCGCTGGCCGTTGATGAAGAAGGTCGGGGTGCCGGACACGCCGGATAGGTCGGCGGACTCCAGGTCCTCGGCGACGTGGGCGGCTCCGGCGTGCGCACGCAGATCGGCGGCGAACTTGTCGAGGTCGAGATCGAGCGACCGCGCGTACCCGATCAGGTCACGCAGGGTCAGCGCGTCCTGGTGCTCGAACAGCAGGTCGTGCATTTCCCAGAACTTGCCCTGCAGCGCCGCCGCCTCCGCGGCCTCGGAGGCAAGCTCGGCGTGCGGGTGCACGTCGTTCAGCGGCAGGTGCCGCCAGACGTACCTGATGTCGCCGTGCTCGCGGAGCAGTTCGCGCACCGCGGGCTCGGCCTGCCCGCAGTAGGGGCACTCGAAGTCGCCGTACTCCACCACGGTCACCGGCGACTTCTCCGGCCCGCGAATGTGGTCGCGTTCCGGATCGACATCGATGGTCAGGTCGGTGAGCACGTCCGAGGTGCCGAGCAGCGCCCGCCACCGCTTCCGCAGCGGCAACTGGTTGACCAGCCGGAAGGCCAGCCAGGTCAGGCCGGTGGCGACCAGCACGCAGGTCAGGATGCCGAGCTTGGCCTCGGCCAGCGTCTGGCCGCTCAGCGCGAGCGAGGCGATCAGCAGCGACACGGTGAAGCCGATGCCGGCCGCGGCACCGGTGCCGAGCACCGCGCCCCAGCCGACCGGGGGAGTCAGCCGCCCCCGGCTCAACTTCGTCGTCAGCCAGACGCCGAACGAGATGCCGACTGGCTTGCCGATCAGGTACCCGAACAGGATGCCGAGCGTGACCGGTGAGGTGTACGCGTCGGCGAGGAACCGGCCGTTCAGCGGGATCCCGGCGTTGGCGACCGCGAACAGCGGCACGATGAGGTAGCTGACCCAGGGGTGGTAGATCCTGGCCAGCCGGTCGTTCGGCGAGATCGCGGTGCGTACCACCGTCTCCGCCTCGGCCGCCAGCTGGGCGGTCGGCTGCTCGCGAAACAACCGGAACGCCGTGGACGCCTCCTCCAGCGACTCCCGGGTCGCCGGGTAGGCGTAGGAGATCAGCCCCATAACCAGGCCTATCACCACCGGGTCCACGCCCGACTTGACGAAAGCCAGCCAGGCGGCGACGCCGATCACCAGGTAAGCGATGCCACGGCGCACCCGTCGCGCCCGTAGCCCGAAGGCGACGGCCAGGAAGGCCACCCCAGTGATCAGCGACCTGACATCGATCCGGCCGCTGTAGAAGACCGCGATCACCACCAGGCCCGCCAGGTCGTCGACGATCGAGAAGGTCAGCAGCCAGGTGCGCACCCGGTCCGGCAGCCTGCGGCCGACCAGCGCGAGCGCGCCGAGCGCGAACGCGGTGTCGGTGGACATCGCCATGCCCCAGCCGTTTTTGTGCGAGCCGCCGATGTTGATCAGCAGGTAGATCCCGATCGGCACCAGCATGCCGCAGAGCCCGGCCATCACCGGCAGCGTCAGCCTGCTCCGCACCCGTAGCTCGCCCACGTCGAACTCCCGGCGCGCCTCCAGCCCGGCCACCAGGAAGAAGAACGCCATCAGCCCCGAGTTCACGAACTCGCGCAGGCTCAGGTCGATGCCCTTGCCGCCGAGGGTGATGGCCAGCTGGGTCCCCCACACCGAGGTGTAGGACGATCCGCTGGCGTTCGCCCAGATCAGCGCCAGGGCGGTGGCAGCCGCCAGCACCGTCGCGCTGCCGGTCTCGGTGCGCAGGAACATGCGGAGCGGGGTGTTCTGCGCCCAGATGGTGCGCCCCGAAAATGACGGACTGGTCACGTGGGTTACGCTACTTGACGCTGCATCTCCAGGTTGTCGCGGACTATCGCCAGGAACCGGTAGATCAGGTGGCTGAACTTGCTGTACGGCGCGGACGCGAAGCTCAGCATGACGGCGGACAGGTGGATCAGCAGCACGATCCCGAAGGCAGGGGTGTCGCGGACCAGCAGCGTCGCCAGCCCGGAGACACCGAGGAACGTCAGCGCGACCAGCAGCCCGTAGTCCTTGACGGTCATCGCGGCGACGCTGGTGACCTGGGAGGACCGCATCTTCAGCAGCAGCAGTCCGGCCGAGCCGGTCACCAGCCCGATGCCGCCGATCACGCCGCTGATGACCGGGACCGACAGCACCGGGTAGGGCGGCTGGATGCCGAACAGGTCCTGCATGATGGCGGCCGAGATGGTCGAGACGATGCAGACGCCGAACCCGTACGCCACGAGGCTATGCAGCACCCGGCGCCCAGCGGACGGTACATCGTCGTCGGGGTAGTAGCATTCGCTGCCGCCGCCGCGCAGGTAGCGGAGGGTGGCGGCGTACTGTACTGCTCGCGCAACGGCACGCAGGTTGGCACGAGGCGCGCCGGTTGAGGTCCAGAACCGCCGCCCGGCGCCGGCCAGCACCGCGAGCGAGTAGAGCACCGGCAGCAGGAAGCCCACCAGCAGCACGGGGTAGGGGATCAGCGCGTACGGCGACTTGTTCGTGGCGACCAGGCCGCCGAAGCCCACGTGCGCCACCGCCGCCACCAGGACGATCACCGAGGTGATCACGGCGCCGGAGAACACCCCGGGCCAGCCGCGCAGCAGCCTGGGCGCGCGGTACGGCCACACGTAACGCTCGTAGTCGAGGGTGCGCACCGACGCCAGCACGACCGGGATGTTGAGGGCGAACTCGTGTGGTTCGGTGTACATGCAGGCGCTGAAGCAGGCCCGGCAGTCATGGCAGAGGTTCGCCAGCTGGCTCACGTCGCCGGCGTCGAGCAGGTTGCGTCGCTCCAGCGCCGGGTAGACCGCGCACAGCCCTTCGCAGTACCGGCATGAATTGCAGATGGTCAGCTGCCGGGACGCCTCGCTGACTAGCAGCTCCAGATCCTCAGCCGGCATTCGACGCCGCCGCTGTTCCCGCTCGCCGGCCCCACACGCTGCCGATCGTCATGCCGAAACCGGCCAGATAGCCGGTGCTCAGGATATTTCCCGACATAATTTCTCCCGCGGCGTAGATGTTGTCGAAAGGCTGGCCGTCGAGCATGAGCACCCGGGCATCGTCTCGTACCCGGACGCCCATGTAGGTGAAGGTGATTCCCGGCCGCAGTTTCACCGCGTAATACGGCGGTTTGTCGAGGCGTTGCGCCCAGTGTGATTTCGGGATAGCGAGACCCGACGTGTGGCATTTATCCAGCACCTTGTGGTCGAACGGCCCGTCGCTGACCACGGCCGCGTTGTACTCGTCCACAGTCGAAGCGAGCGCGTCAGCCGGCAATCCCACCGATGAGGCCAGCTCACGGATGGAAGAAGCGGAATACGCGCCATACAACGGCGGCAGGAACAGTCCGTTTACCTTGGAATCCCACAAAGTGACGGCGAATTGCCCGGGCTGATGGGCGATATGACCGCCCCAGTGCGCATAACACGCCGGCCAGACGTCGAAGCCTTCATCATGAAACCGGAGAGCGTCGCGGTTCACCACGATGCCGAGCGGTATCGCGTCCTGCCGGGTAGCTATCCCGCCATCGAAACGCGGTGACCGGGCGTCGACCGCGATCGCGTGGAATCCGCGTTCCTGCCCTTCCCTGGCCGCTCCCGCGGCGAACAGCCGGGCCAGCACGTGCCCGTCGTTGTACGGGGTGCCGCGGATGATGTACCCGTCGACCGCGTCGCCCCAGTACTCCCGTAGCCAGTCCAGGCTGGCCTCGAAGCCGCCGCTGGCGCAGACCACCGACCTGGTGCGCACCCGGTGCCGTGTCGATCCGACGGAAACGACGACCGATGAGCAGCGGTTGCCCGCCAGCTCCAGGTCTTCGACCTTGGCGTCATAGGCGACCGAGATGCCGCCGCGGCGGGTGATCTCGTTGTAATAGTGGTTGAGCAGCGACTTGCCGCCGCCCAGGAAGAACCGGTTCGTCCGGTCCAGGTGCAGGGTGCCCGCGAGCGGCCGCTGCCACCTGGCCCCGTGCGCGTACATCCAGTCCAGCATGGTGGCCGACTCGCTGACGGTGAGCCGGGCGAGCTCTTCGTTGTTCGGTCCCTCGCCGACGCTGCATAGATCGCGCCAGAGTTCGTCGAAGTGGTAGGCCCCGCTGCTGAACTGGTCGGGTTCGTGGATGCAGCGGATGTTGCGAGTATGGCGGCTGTTGCCACCGCGCATATGCCTGGGCGCGCGCTCCACGATCAGCACCCGAGCCCCGAGGTCATGCGCCGCCATCGCCGCGACGACGCCCGCGTTCCCGCCGCCGATGACCACGACGTCCCAGTCCGCGGCCGCCCAGGCAGGCGAGCCGTCGGTCATCGCGGACTCGTAAGCGGTCTCAACCACGCGGTCACACCCTCTCTAGAGGCTGTATGCAACAGTATACAACGGTAGGTATCAGTACTCAATGCTCGCGGTCAGCAACCGGGATCAGGCGCCGTCGAACGCGGACTCGGCGAAGAGCGCCAGCCGGATGTCGCGGGCGCGCTCGAAGTGGCGATGCGCGATGCGGTAGGCATCGTCGCCGCGGCGCTGCTCGATCGCCTCCGCGAGCTCAGCGTGCTCGTGGATCGCCTCGTCCCACCGGCCCGGCGCGGTCAGCGTCGTCTCCGGGTAGCGGCCGAGGTGCAGGTTGAGCCGTTGCAGCAGGTCCACCAGCGCTTCGTTGTGGCTGGCGCGCCACACCATGCGGTGGAACAGCTCGTTGGCCTCGACCATCGCGGCAGGGTCGGACGCGTCGGTCTCCTTGCCGCGCTGCAGCGCGTAGCTCAGCATCCGCACGTCGTGATCGGTCCGGCGGTCGGCGGCGACCTTACCGACCGACGCCTCGAGCACGATCCTGGTCTCGTAGATGTCCAGGATCTCTTCGGGGCTGCGGACCCGGACGACAAGACCGCCCTCGCTGTGGTGCACCAGGCCGTCTTGCTCCAGCCGGGTCAGCGCCTCCCTGATGGGGGTACGGCTGACCCCGCACCACTCGGCCAGCGATGTCTCGACCAGCGACTGCCCGGGGGTGAACTCACCGGACAGAATCGCGCGCTTGAGCATGTCGTACGGTGACACGGCCGCCTGCGCGGACCCTCGTGAACGCTTCGCGCCAGCCATCATCCAGGTCCGATCGTGACGAGTCGTTCTTCGCTCATTTCGCGCATCGCATAGCGCGGGCCTTCGCGGCCCACTCCGCTCGATTTCGCTCCGGTGTACGGCATCAGGTCGACGCGACTGCTGGATGTCTCGTTTATGTGCACCGAGCCCATGTGCAATCGGTCCGCGGCGACCAGCGCGCGGTTGATATCACGGGTGAAGATTCCGGCGGCGAGGCCATAGGGCGTGTCATTGACCTCAGATATCGCGGAATCGAGGTCATCGAACGGGCGGACCACTACCACCGGGCCAAAGATCTCGCGAGACATGACGGCCATTTCCCCGCGCACGTCGCCGAGAACTGTTGGCGTGACCACGTTTCCGTCGCGACTGCCGCCGGTCATGAGAGACGCGCCGCCATCGGTGGCCTCCTCGATCCACTGCGAAATGCGATCCGCTTCCGCTGGACTGATCACCGGTCCCACAAACGTATCCGGCAACGCGGGGTCGCCCGCCTTCTTCCCGCTCACGATATCAGCAAGCTTGGCAGTCATGTCCGGCACGGCCGAACGCTCCACATAGAGCCGCTGAACCGACGTGCACACCTGGCCGGCCTTGCGGAATGCCGCCGCGACAATCTTCGCCGCCGCGGTATCGGTGTCCGCGTCGGCGCAGACAATGGTGCTGGACAGGCTGCCCATCTCAAGCTGAGTCCGGCGCAGCCCGACACTGCGGCGCACGTGCAGCCCGACCTCGGTGCTCCCGGTGAAGGCGTAGAACGCCGGGCGCGGGTCATCCAGCAGCGCTTGCCCGGCCACCGCGCCGGAACCGTAGACGAAGGACAGCAGTCCGGCGGGCACACCCGCCTCCAGCAGCAGCCGCAGGATCCGGTCGGCGGTGCGCGGGGTCTGCGAGGCGGGCTTGAGCACCACCGAGTTACCGGCCGCGAGCGCCGGGGCGACCTTGTGCAGCAGCGTGTTGAGCGGCGAGTTGAACGGGGTGATCGCGGCCACCACACCGACCGGATGGAACACGGTGTACCCGATACGGCCCCGCACGCCAGGCGCGCCCTCGAGCGGTATGACCTCGCCGACCAGGCGCTTGGCCTCTTCCCCGGAGATCTGCAGGGTCTGCGCCGCGCGCTCCACCTCGCGGGCGGCATCGGACACCGTGAACCCGCTGTCGGCGACGATGGTCGCCACCACGTCGGCCGCCTGCTCGAGCAGCAGCGCCGACGCCCGGGTCAGCACGCGGAACCGGTCGGCCGGTCCCCAGCCAGCCGATTGCTGGCCGCGGATGGCAGCCGTGACCGCCTCCCGCACCTGGCCCTCGTCGGAGCAACCCAGGCGGGTGGCCGGCTCATTGGTGAACTTGTCGGGTACCACCTCCTCGATCGGAGCGTCGTGCCAGGACCCTCCGTAGAAGGGCCGGACCTCGGTGAGCTGCATCGCTTATACCTCCAGATCGCGCACGCTGGCGAGTTCGCTCAGCCGCCATAGCTGCGCGGATAGCCGGGACGAGCGGGCCTGCCCGAGCACCGGTTCGCTCAGGTCGATGTACTTGGCGGCCAGTTCGGAATCGGTCAGCGGGTCGTCAGGATCGCCCTTGCGAGTGTTCCGCACGACCTGGTGCCCCGTTCCCGACCGGTCGGTCACCGTGATGGTGGCGCGCCGCTGGGCGGGGAACACCCGCTCCATCTCCTCGTCGGGTACCACCGTGACCCGCTGCTCGACCTCGCGGAGCACCGGGTTCTCCAGGGCTGACGGCGAGAACGCGCGCAGCCGCACCGATCCGAGCACGAAGGCGGCGGCGACGCAGTAGGACACGCTGAACTTGGCCTCGAAGGCGGTCTGGGGATCGGTGTTCCCGGCCACCTTGGCCGCGGTGATCGCCGTCCTGACCTCCACCGACTCGATGTCACCCGGCTTAATGCCGCTGGCCCGCAGCTCCAGTGCCCCGTCGACGGCGGCGAAGGTGTGACCGCAGCATGAGTGGTTCTTCACGGTCGCCGCGGTGATGCCGAGCGGCCGGCCGGGGTTGGCGAGCGCGCGCGACCAGTCCGGCCCGGCCGCCATCGCGACACCGAAGCCCGCCGGTCCCTCCAGCACGTCGAGCGCTCCGGTATAGCCGCCCGCCGCGGCGAGCGCGGCCAGCAGCCCGGCCTCGGCCGCGTGCCCGGCGTGCAGCGGCTTGCTCATCGCATCCGATCGGAAGGCCTGCTGCAGCCCGGCCGCCATCGTCGTCGCGGTCGCCAGGGCGTGCGCGAACCGCTTCCGGTCAAGCTCCAGCAGGTCCGCGGCGGCGGCCGCCGCGCCGAGGGTGCCGACCGTGCCCGTCGTGTGCCAGTACGTGTAGTGCGCGGGATTGACGGCGGCGGCCACCCGGTCGCCGATCTCGTACCCGACGGCCACCGCCCGCAGCAATTCGCTCCCGGACGCGCCGCGCCGCTGGGCCAGCGCCAGCGCGGCCGCCACCGTGGGCGAACCGGGATGGTAGATGCCGTCACGGAAGATGTCGTCGAGCTCCGCGGCGTGCGACGCGGTGCCGTTGATCAGCGCCGCGGTCCGCACCGGCGCTGGCTGGCCGTCCGGCACGAGCCGCGCGGCGCCGCCCTCGTCGAGCAGGACGGAGCGCAGGATCCGCGGCGGTTCCTGGGTGCTCCCGGCGATCGTCGCGCCGAACCAGTCGACGACGGCGCGGGTAGCGGCGTGCGACTCCTCGGGTGTCAGCGTCCGGTCGCGTAGCGCCACGGCCAGCCTGGCTAGCCCGCCACAAATCGTGCCGCGCATCAGAACTGCGACTCATACTGCGCGGGATCGATCCGCGCCTCGATGACGAGCGGGCGGGAGAGCGTGTCGATGCCTTTCAGCGCGGCGGCCAGTTCGGTTTCACTCTCCACCCGGATCCCGTGGCAGTCCATAGCCGCGGCCAGCATGACCAGGTCGGTGTCCTCGATCCTGGTCGCCGTGCTCGGGTAGTGCGCGACGATCTGCTTGAGCTCGATCCGGTTGAGGCTGCCGTCGACGAAGACCACGACCACGATGCCAAGACCGCGCGCCGCGGCCAGCCGCAGCTCGGTCGCGGTCATCGCCATCCCGCCGTCGCCGATCATCGCGACGACGGGGCGGTCGGGATAGGTCATCTTGGCGGCGATCGCCGCGGGCAGCCCGAATCCCATCGCGGACAGCCCGTTGGTCATCAGCACGCTGCGTGGCCGGGTCGCGGTCCAGCCCTGGCCGACGAGCAGCTTGTGCGACCCCACGTCGCAGGTGGCGATGGTGTCCGGCGGCGCGACGGCGCGAACGGTGTCGACCACATCGGTGGGGTTGAGCCGCCCGGGCACCCGG
>JBEKHI010000284.1:0-11430 GCA_050012355.1 Streptosporangiaceae bacterium
GGGAGGCGACCCGTCCGGCGCCGATCGCCGCCACCCGCGACACCGTGTACGTCGCCTTCCAGATGAGCGACGGGGACAACGAGGTCTACATGCAGCAGCGGATGCCGCAGGCGTGGCAGGGGCCGGACCTAGGCGCGGTCCCGGCGGGCTGGACCATCGCTCCCGGCACGGTGGACTACGACCCCGCCATGCTCGAGTACTACAACAGCCACCTGCCCAGGAACAGCGAACTCGAGGCGGGCCCGTCCGGCATCGGCTACACCAGCGAGACGAGCGGTGCGGATATGACCCAGTTCGCCGAGCTGACCAGACAGATCATGGCCAGGGACGGCCTGGACACGGTCGACACCTACGAACCTCCGGCCGAGCTCAGCCAGTACTCCGACGGTCAGTACCCGGTCGGCGTCTCGAAGAACGCGCCGCTGCTGTACGAGCAGACGGGGAAGACAGCGATCTACGGCCAGACCTCCGGCTATCTCAACACCCTCGAGTCACTCTTCTGCACCATCCACCAGCAGAGCACGACCGAGCAGGCCGGCGGACAGCCACTGTTCCTTGAGCCGCTGGTCGACGGCTTCGTCTACGGCGTGACGGACCTGCTGCACATCGCGCAACAGCTCACCCTGGCCGGGAACGCGGCGGGCATCAACTTCGTGTTCACCACCCCGACCGAGCTCGAGCTGACCATGCAGCGTTACTACGCGGGGCAGGAGGCGGGCCTGCCGGCCGCCAACGCCCAGTCGATGACCGGCGCCCAGGTGCTGGCCGAGCCGTCCGCGGGCAGCCCCCTCCCGACCGGCACCGTCCAGGTCACCGGCCAGAACCTGGTGACCAACCCGAGCGGAGCCTCCGGCACCACCGGCTGGACCACCTCCGGCGGAACCGTCACCGCCACGACGTACCTAGGCCAGCCCGCGTT
Organism: Streptosporangiaceae bacterium; assembly: GCA_050012355.1. Taxonomy (GTDB): domain Bacteria; phylum Actinomycetota; class Actinomycetes; order Streptosporangiales; family Streptosporangiaceae; genus JBEKHI01. Next base: position 920 of record JBEKHI010000284.1, read on the forward strand.
GCAGTGGACCAGCGACGTCACCAGCGCCGAGAGCTGGGTGCACTACTATCCCGCCGTCACCGACGGCCAGACGTACACGTTCTCGGCTGACGTCGCCGGCTCGGGCCAGGTGTTCATGGACATCTACGACGGGTCCGATGAGACCACCCTCCCGGTCCAGCTCACCTCCGCGTACCAGCAGCTCACCTGGACGGTCACCATCCCGTCGAACGCGGCCACCGGACAGACCGGCAGCGCCCCGCAGCTTCAGATCCGAGACAGCGGCGCCGGCCCGGTGTCGCTCTACATCAGCGACGCCAGCGTCGCCGCGTCGACAGCAGCGTGCTGACCAGGCGAAATAGTTCACATCGAGATAAGAGCGGGAGAACGATGGGTGATGTAGCTGGGGGAGAAGGCGCCGGGATCGCGCGACGGAGGTTCCTGCAGGCCACCGCGACCGGCGCCGCCGCGCTAACCAGCTGGTCGGTCCTAGGCGGCGCAGGCCAGGCGAGCGCGTCAGCCAAACAGGCATCTCCCAAAGGCGCCGCGCGGATCGTGCCGTTCAACACCGGCTGGCTGTTCGGTCCGGCGACCGCCAGCAGCGCGCAGCCAGGGTTCGACGACTCCGGGCTGCAGACGGTGACACTCCCGCACACGGTGACCCCGCTGTCCTGGCGGAACTGGGATCCGGACAGCTGGCAGCAGGACTGGGTGTACCGGAAGCACTTCACCACCCCGGCGCAGGCCAGCGGGATGCGGGTCTTCCTCGACGTCGCGGCCGCGCTGACCAGCTCCGCGCCGGTGCTGAACGGGCAGCCGCTGCCCGGTAACACCGGCGGCTACCTGCCGTTCAGTGTCGAGCTCACCGACCAGCTGTCCACCGGGGACAACGTGCTGGCGGTGACGCTGGGCTCGCAGTTCAACTTCGACGTGCCGCCGGACCGTCCGACGCCGTACGACCCGCGCAGCGTGGACTACTGGCAGCCGGGAGGGATCTACCGGGAAGTCCAGCTCCGCGTGGTCCCGCCGGTCTTCATCGCTGACGTGTTCGCCAAGCCGGTGAACGTGCTGGACGCCTCGTCGCGGCGACTGGACGTGGAGTACACCCTGGACGCCGCCGTCGTACCGAAGGGCAGCGCGTCGATCGCCGTGGAAATCAGCGACGGGACCCGGGTGGTGGCGTCGGCCGCGGCGCCGGTCACGATCAGCGCCACCGGCCAGGTCACCGGCAGCGTCACGGTGTCTGGCCTGTCGGACATCGTGCTGTGGGACGTGGACAACCCGCAGCTGTACACGGTGACGACGACGCTGCACGTCGCCGGGGCGCCGCTGCACGACTACCAGGTGCGGACCGGGTTCCGCGAGGTCAGCTTCACGCTGGAAGGGTTCTTCCTCAACGGGAACCGGGTCAAGCTGGTCGGCCTGGACCACCACCAGTTCTTCCCGTTCGCCGGGGGCGCGATGCCGGCCCGCGTCCAGCGCCGGGACGTGCAGATCATGCGGCAGGAACTGAACTGCAACGCTGTCCGCTGCTCGCACTACCCGCAGTCCGAGGACTTCTACGACGCGGCCGACGAACTGGGGCTGCTGTGCTGGGAGGAGATCCCGGGCTGGGGCTACTTCGGCGACACGGCCTGGCAGCAGGCCGGCGCCCAGGACCTGCGGAACATGATCATCAGGGACAGGAACCACCCGTCGATTATCGTCTGGGGCGCCATGCCGAACGAGGCGGGCGAGCACGTCGCCGAGTACACCGTTTACAACGACCTCGCGCACTCGCTCGACGACACCAGGCCGACCGGCGGCGACGGGTCAACGACCGACGCCAGCTTCGTGTTCGACGTCTTCAGCAACCACGACTACTCCAGCCTGACCGGCCCCGACGGCCTGCGCGAGCCCACCCTCGTCCCGCCGGTGGACGCGGCGGGCAAGCCGTACCTGATCTGCGAGGCCATCGGCACGCTGTCCGGCCCGGCGCTCGCCTACCGCCGGACCGACTCCCAGCAGCTACAGCAGGGACTGGCCACCGCGCACGCGACGATACAGAACATCTCCTACTCCAAGGACGCGTACTGCGGCCTCATCGCCTGGGCCGGGTTCGACTACCTGTCGGACGCGGCCGGCAACTGCTTCGGGGGCGTGAAGTACGTCGGCGTCGTGGATCTGTTCCGCACGCTCAAGCCAGGCGCCGCGATCTACCAGTCTCAGGTTGACCCGGCCGTCCGCCCGGTAATCCAGCCGGCGTTCTACTGGGAGTTCGGCCCCGACTACCCGGTCACCATCCTGTCGTCGGCGATGATCTGCTCCAACCTCGACCAGCTGAAGCTCTACGTCGGCGGATCGCACTTCGCGACCTTGACCCCCGACACCGCCACCTACCCGAACCTGCCGTACGCACCGTCGTTCGCCGACTTCTCGGGCGTTGACGGCAATTCGCGGCCGGAACTGCGGATCGACGGGTACCGCGGCGGCACCCGGGTGGCCTCCCGGACCTTCTCCGCCGACTCGACGCGGGACCGGCTGGCCGTCGCCGCCGACGACCCGGAGCTGATCGCCGATGGGCTCGACACGACGCGGGTCGAGTTCCGCGCTGTCGACGAGTACGGCAACCCGCGGCCCTACATCACCGGCACCGTGTCCCTGACCGTAAGCGGACCTGGCGTGCTGATCGGGGACAATCCGTTCGCGTTCGGCGACACGGGCGGCGTGGGCGCGGTCTGGATCAGGACGGTGCCCGGCGCCACCGGTACGGTCACCGTCCGCGCGTCCCACCCGGTGCTCGGGTCCGGGGAGGCCGACATCAAGGTGGTGGCTAGCTCACCGGCCACCGCATCGGTGCCGTCCGGCGCGGTGACGGCGCAGGCCAGCCGGGAGGTCGTGACGCCCGGGAGCACCGTCACGCTGGCAGCGGATTTCACCAACAACGGCCTGCCATCGCTGGACACCGTGAAGCTCGCCCCGCAACTGCCCGCCGGGTGGACCGCCACCGCCGCATCGGCCACGTCCTTCACGCGGGTTCGCAGCGGCCAGTCGGTCCGCGCCAGCTGGCTGGTGACGGTCTCGGCCGCCGCCAGCCCGCAGACCGCGGCGCTCACCGTGCAGTCCAGCTACGCCGCGGGCAGCCAGCGCGGTGTGACCAACGCCAGCGCCGACGTGTTCGTGCCCTACCCGTCGCTCGCGGCGGCGTTCAGCAACGTCGGCATCACCGCCGACGCCAGCCCGGCCGCCGGCAACCTCGACGGCGGCGGCAGCAGTTACTCCGCTACCGCGCTGGCCGCGGCGGGCCTGACGCCGGGTAGCACGGTGAACACGCCGGACGGGCTGGAGTACACCTGGCCGGACGTCGCGGCCGGCCAGCCGGATAACGCCCTCGGCTCAGGACAGACGGTACTCGTACCAGGAAGTCAAGGCGCTAACGCGCTCGGCCTGCTCGCCTCGGACACCGAGGGCGGCGGCTACGCGACGGTCATCGTCCGGTACGCGGACGGGACATCGGAATACCAGCTCGTGTACCTCAACGGCTGGACCTCCGGGCCGGGCGCCAGCGGACCCGACCAGGGCTTCAGCGTGGTCGCCACCGCGGCCTACTACAACACAGCGGGCGGGACGAAGGAGTCGACCGTCAACTACGTCTACGCGGCCACGGTTCCGGTAGACCCGTCCCGGTGGGTCGTCGCGGTGACCCTGCCGAATCGTTCGGACACGGTCAGCACCCTGGTGAACGCCGCCCACATCTTCGCGGTGACCGCCGGGACCCTGGCCGAGTACCCCTCGCTGGCGGCGGCGTTCAACAACACCGGGATCAGCGACGACTCCGATATGACGGCGGCGGACTTCGACGGCGTGGGCAACAGCTACTCGCTGCAGGCCCTGGGAGCCGCCGGGCTCACGCCGGGCGCGACGGTGACCTATGACGGCCTGACCTTCAGCTGGCCGGACGTCCCGGCCGGCCAGCCGGACAACGTGCTCGCACTCGGGCAGACGGTCGGCGTCTCGGGGACGGGCAGCACGCTAGGGTTCCTGGGCGCCGCCAGCCCGTCCACCGCGCTGGCCACCGGCGTGGTGCACTACGCCGATGGCACGTCGAGTGAGTTCACGTTCACCCTGGACAACTACTGGGACGCGCCCGGCGTCTCGAACGAGGCGGTCGCCACCCTGCCCTACGTGAACAGCTCGTCCGGTAAGAAGGACCACACGGTCTACGTCTTCTACGCCAGCGTCCCGATTATCCCCGGCCGGGAGGTCAGCGCGGTGACGCTGCCGCCGAACGGAGCGTACCCGTCGTCCGGCCGGTCCCAGGGCCTGCATGTCTTTGCTGTCGCGGTGGGAGACTAGGTATGTGACCGAGGATTCCGGCCGCGCCGCTGGGCTGCGGCAAGCGCGTTCCCACCTTCGCGCTGCCGACCCCGTACTGGCGCGGCTCATCGATGAGCGGCCGGACTTCGACCCGCGGGCGGCGTGGCGCGTCCGGCTGCCGCCGATGGATCTCTACGGCGCGCTGCTGTTCCAGATCACCGGCCAGCAGCTTTCCGTCGCCTCGACCCGCCGGATCCTCGGCCGTATCCAGGACCTCTTCGGCGGCCGTCTCCCCGCGCCCGCCGAGCTGCTGGCGGTCGACCCCAGCAAACTGCGGGAGGCCGGGCTCTCATGGCGCAAGATCGGCACGCTCCGCGACCTCGCCGAGCGGCTGACGGACGGCCGGCTGGACCAGGATGTGCTGAGCGGCCTGCCAGATGACGAGATCCTGGCGCAGCTCACCGTGATTCCGGGCATCGGCCCCTGGACCGTGCAGGGCGCCCTGCTGGTCGCGCTCGGCCGGGAAGACGTCGTTCTGCCCGGCGACCTCGCGCTCCGCAAGGCCATCCGGACCGCCTACCAGCTGGACCAGCTCCCCACCCAGCAAGAGGTCCTGGCCATCGCCGAGAAATGGCGGCCCTACCGCAGCCTGGCGACCAGCTACCTGTTCTCCGCCGCTTTCGAGCCCGTCCGGGTATCGGGTGAGTCACCACCGCCGTTATGGCCGATATTGTTTTGACCATAACGGCGGTGTCTGGATGCGTACGGTCCAGACATCCAGCCTGGTAGCTATCCTGCTGATCCGCGCCAGAAAGCCTGTCGCGGCCGACGTGCCTGCGGGCGGCGCGTCATGTGCGGTGGCATCCCCGTCATATGTCCTCGTCTCGCTGTTGGCGTAGGTCCGGCTCCGACCTTGCTGGCACTACTTTGCGGACGACGCGTTGCATTTGGGTTGTAGTCGTGTGCGGTCGCGTGTACTGACAACGTTGACCTGCGCCACAGCCGCGTTCGATAGCATCAGAGCGTGCGGTTCGTGCTGCTGGGTCCGCTGGCGCTAATAGGCGACGCAGGTGAGCGCACGACCATCGGAGGTGCGCGGCTGCGGGTGTTGCTGGCTGCCCTGCTGCTGAACGCCAACAAGCCGGTCTCGGCCGACGGGCTGGCCGAGGCCATCTGGGATGGCGCGCCGCCGGCCGGGGCGGCGACTACGCTCCGTGGCCATGTGCTGCGGCTTCGCCGCGTTCTGGAACCAGCGGCCGGGGACCGCATCGTGGCGCGTGATCCCGGCTATCTCATCGAGGTGGCCGGCACCGAGCTGGACGTGCTGGAATTCCAGGAACTCTGCCTCAGTGCCGGCGCGGCTATCCGCGACCAGGACTGGGCGGGCGCTTCGACCGCCGCGACCGCGGCGCTGGCCCTGTACCAGGGCACGCCCCTGGTCGACGTGCCCTGCCGGGCGCTGCGCGACGCGTGGGTGTCGCAGCTGGACCAGGCGCGGGTGCAGGCGCTCGAGTGGCGTATCGAGGCCGACCTGCGGCTGGGACGCCGCGACCAGCTCGTCTCCGAGGTGATGACCCTGGTCGGCGATCACCCGTTGCGAGAGCGCTTCCACGCGCAGCTGATGGTCGCGCTGGCCGGTGCCGGGCGGCAGGCCGAGGCGCTCGAGGCCTACCAGGACGCGCGCCGGGTGCTGATCGATGAGCTGGGTATCGAGCCGGGGCCCGAGCTGCGGGAGCTGCAGGAACGCGTCCTGGCGGGGGACACTGAGCTGCTCAGCCCGGTTCGTCAGGCGGCGGCCGTCGATACGGCCGTGGTTCCGCGGCAGTTGCCCGCGGTGGCCGGGCATTTCGTGGGCCGGGAGACCGAGCTCAAGCTGCTGTCCGAGCTGCTGCCCCGGCCTGCCGAGGCGGGCGGCTCGGTCGTGATCGCGGCGATCAGCGGCAGCGCCGGGATCGGGAAAACCACGCTGGCGGTGCACTGGGCGCACCAGGTGGCGCCGAGCTTCCCCGACGGCCAGCTCTACGTCAACCTGCGCGGCTTCGACCCGTCGCACGCGCCGATGGCGTCGTCAGACGCGGTCCGGCGGTTCCTGGACGCGCTGGACGTCTCGCCGGAGCGCGTTCCGCCGGATCCGGAAGGCCAGGCGGCGCTCTACCGGTCCAGTCTCGTCGGCCGGCGCCTGCTGATACTCCTCGACAACGCCCGCGGCGCCGAGCAGGTACGCCCGCTGCTGCCCGGCGTGCCCGGCTGCCTGGTCGTCGTCACCAGCCGGGACCAGCTTGGCGGGCTGGTCGCTCTGGACGGCGCCGTCCCGCTGACGCTGGACCTGCTCACCGAGCCGGAGGCGCGAGACTTGCTGATCCGGCGCCTCGGCAGCGAACGCGTCCTGCCGGACGAGCACACGGCCAGCGAGCTGATCGGCCTGTGCGCCCGGCTACCGCTGGCGCTGAACATCGCCGCCGCCCGCGCCGCCCTGAACCCGGAGCGGCCGCTGGCGGAATTGGTCGAGGAACTGCGCGACGCCCGCCAGCGGCTCGAGACCTTGTCCATGGGGGATGCCGCGGCGGACGTGAGCGCGGTCTTCTCCTGGTCCTACCGCACCCTCAGCCCGGAGGCCGCGCGCGGGTTCCGGCTGCTGGGCCTGCATGAGGGCCCGGACATCAGCCTGGAAGCGGCGGCCAGCCTGACCGACCTGGAGCCCGCTCAGGCGCGCCGCGTGCTGAGGGAGCTGACGCGAGCTCACCTGCTCACCGAGCACGCCCTCGGCCGGTTCAGCTTCCATGACCTGCTCCGCGCCTACGCGGCCGACGAGGCCCGCGCCCACGAGAGCGACATCGAGCGGGCAGCCGCGCTCCGGCGGGCCTGCGACTTCTACCTGCACACCGGCTACGCCGCCGACCGCCTCATGGCCCCGTACCGCACGCCCCTCGGGCTCGACCCGCCCGCGCCCGGCACCCGGCCCCAACCGCTGCCCGACGACTCGGCGGTGACGGCCTGGTTCGAAGCCGAACAGCCGAATCTGCTGGCGGCCCAGCGCATCGCCGCCAGCTACGGGTGGCACGGCGTCGTGTGGCAGCTGGCCTGGACACTGACCACCTTCGACCGCCGCCGAGGACGACTTGAGGACCAGATCGCGGTCTGGCGGTCCGCGGTGGGCTCCGGCGCCCACCTGCCCGACTCCACCTCGCTCGCGCATGCCTATCTGCAGCTTGGCCGCGCGCACGCCGAGTCGGGGCCGGGGCACCATGAGGAAGCGATCGAGAACCTGAACCACGCTCTCACCCTGGCGCGGCAGCACCACAACGTCGCCGACCAGGAACACGCGCATGCCGCGCTGGCGCGGACCTGGGAACGCAGGGGCGAGCATCGGCAAGGCCTGTACCACGCCAGACTTGCTCTCGAACTCTGCCGCACCCTCGACCAGCCAGTCTGGGAGGCCGCCGCGCTTAACACGGTCGGCTGGTTCGCCGCCCATCTCGGCGACTACGAGACCGCCCGCGCCCACTGCGAGGCCGCCCTTGACCGGTGTCAAAACGACCCCGGCAGCCGAGCGAACTACCTGGACAGCCTCGGCTACATCGAATACCGCACCGGGCACCACGGCCTGGCCATCGAGCGCTACCAGCAGGCGCTGAGCCTTTTCCGCGACCAGGGCAACGTCTACGACTGCGCCGACACCCTCGACCACCTTGGCCACCCCTATGCCGCGCTCGGCCAGCCTGAGCGCGCCCGCGCCGTGTGGCGGCAAGCCCTCGAGCTCTGCCGGAGCCTGGACCGGGTAGCGGACGCCGAACGCATCCAGCGTCAGCTCGACGCCTGACGTCGGCCGGGGTGTGCCGTACGGGGTTGCCAGGGTATGACCCGGGCGCGGGCAATCACCTCACGAAGGGAACAAATGCGGATGGAGTGCTTGACATGGAATATCTGGTCACGATGACAACCCACGTCCCGGCCGGGACACCCGACGAAGCTGTTGCTGACGTCCGGGCCCGGGAAGGGGCGCACACGCGTGAGCTGGCCGCGCAGGGGCATCTGGTCCGGTTGTGGCAGCTGCCGGCCACCGATGGCGTGTCGTCGGCGCTCGGCCTGTGGCGGACCGCCGACCCGGCGCAGATGCAAGCGATCCTCCAGTCACTGCCGCTGTACCCGTACGTGAAGACGGAAACCACGCCGCTGACCCCCCACCCAAGTGACCCCGCCGCGCCCGGCAGCAGGTCTCGGATCGGAGCGAACCATGGCTGACTACGACGTGATCATCATCGGGGCCGGCTCGCCGGGTGAGCACTGCGCCGGCGCCCTGGCCGACGGCGGGCTGCGGGTGGCGGTCGTGGAGCGTGAGCTGGCCGGCGGGGAGTGCTCCTACTGGGCGTGCATCCCGTCCAAGTCGCTGCTGCGGCCAGGAGAGGCGGTCCGCGGCGCGGTCGAGGCCGGGGCCACCGCCAGTATCGACGTGCAGGCGACACTGGCCTGGCGCGACTTCATGGTCTCCGACTACTCCGACGCGGGCCAGCAACGCTGGCTGGCCAGCGAAAAGATCGACCTGCTGCGCGGGACCGGACGGCTCGCCGGGCCAGGCGTCGTCGAGGTCAACGGGACGCGTCACACGGCGGAGCATGTCGTGGTGGCCACCGGAGCCGACCCGGTCATTCCGCCCATCTCGGGCTTGGCGGACCTAGCCGGGGTGTGGACCAACCGGGAAGCGACCGGGATGACGGCGGTGCCGAAGCACCTGCTGATACTCGGTGGCGGCCCGGTCGGCGCGGAGATGTCGCAGGTCGTGCTGAGCCTGGGCGGCGCGGTCACGGTGGTGGAGGGCGCGGACCGGATGGTGCCGCACGAGGCGGCGCCGCTGGGGGAGGCGCTCAGCGAGGTTTTGCGCCGCGACGGCGCCGAACTCGTGCTCGGCGCCCGGGCGACGGCGGCCCGGCGCGACGGCGCGGACTACGTGCTGACCCTCGGCGACGGCCGTGAGCTGCGCGGCGACAAGCTGCTGGTCGCGACCGGGCGCCGGCCGCGGCCACCGGAGGGGCTGGACACCGTCGGGGTGACGGCGGGCCCGCACGGCATCCCGGTGGACTCGCGGCTACGGGCGGGAGAGCGGCTGTGGGCCCTCGGCGACGTCACCGGTATCTGGATGCTGACCCACGTCGGAAAGTACCAGGGCGAGATCGTCGCGGCGAACATCCTCGGCGAGCCCCGGGAAGCGCACTATGAGGCGGTGCCGCGGGTCGTCTACACCTACCCGCAGGCGGGGGCGGTGGGGGAGTCGCAGGGACAGTTCACCGGGAAGGCTCTGTTGTCCGGAGTGGCGAAGACCGCGACCTACACGCACGCCTACGCCGAATCCAACGGCTTCCTCACCCTGGTCAGCGACGGCGAACGGCTGACCGGCGCCTACGCGCTCGGTCCGGAGGCCGGGGAATGGCTCCAGCAGGCCACCCTCGCGATCCGCGCCCGGGTCCCGCTCGACGTGCTGCGCGACGTCATCCAGCCGTTCCCCGCTTTCACCGAGATCTACGTCGAAGCGCTGAAAGCGCTGCGGGCCAACATCGCCGCTGGCCGTCGGGAGGTGGCGCAGTAGACCAGGGACCGTTACGGGGGCGACGCGCGGCGGCAAGCGCGATGGTGGTGGGGACATCCCACGACGAAGGAACATATGTGCCATTTCCTCTCATCGCCGGGCCTGGCGATTATGGTGAGTGCTGCATTACCAAGGCTCTTTGCCGGGTAGTGCAGCACCCACCACAATCCCCCGGGCTGCACCTTCTCTTCGGGTTATCCGAAGCCAGCGACCATATACCCCAAAGCGGGCACCCTCCTCCGCTCCGAACCGCTTGCCAAGGCGGAGATATTCGGTAGCATACTGAGTATGCTACCGAATGGGCAGGAATCATGAGTGTCCGGCACGCGCTGCTGGCGCTGCTGAGCGAGGGGCCGAAGTACGGACTGCGGCTGCGCGAGGAGTTCGAGGCGGGCACCGGTGAGGTCTGGCCGCTGAACATCGGACAGGTGTACACGACGCTGCAGCGGCTGGAACGCGACGGCCTGGTCGAGTCGGACGACGGCGAGGAGCGAGACAGCCCGCAGAAGCGGTTCCGCATCACCGCCGACGGGGCGGCGGAGCTGGCGGCGTGGCTGCGGACCCCGCCGGACATGTCGTCCCCGCCCCGCGACGAGCTGGTGATCAAGGTGCTGGTGGCGCTGCGGGTGCCCGGCACCGACGTAACCGAGGTGAT
>JBEKHI010000285.1:0-11352 GCA_050012355.1 Streptosporangiaceae bacterium
ACCAGCCATCCAGTTCAGATGGTTCCGCCTACCGCGCGTCCTGACGCACGGCCCGCGGTGATCGACATGACCGCCACCGTGGAGAAGCTGCTGCGCGACCCATCGCTGCGCAACAACGAACGCGGGAAAGGCATGCTGCGCATGCTGCACGTCAACGCCATCGGCGCCGAGCAGTTGCCCGACGTAGCGGCGGCCGTACCACCGCATTGCGTCGGCATCGTCGTGCAACTCGCTTGCCAGTACGCGAAGATGTGGCAGGCCTTCGCCAACGAACTCGAGGACAGAGCACGGATCATCGACCCGTCCGCCGCCGCCCGCTGACGGCTGGCCTGAGCAGCCGGCCACAGGACCAATATCCGGCAGGCACCGCTAATGGCCGGCCATTATTACTAATATGCGCACCGATCCCGGAGTACGTCGCGACACCTCGACACTCGAAGGAGCCTTGGAGCGGATAACGTACGCCAACCCCGAGACCGGGTACACCATCTCCAGAATCGACACCGGACGCGGCCAGGACCTGGTGACAGCGGTCGGACCACTGCTGGGCGCGCAGGTGGGCGAGTCGCTACGGATGCACGGCCGGTGGACGTCGCATCCCAAGTACGGCAAGCAGTTCGAGGTGTTCTCCTACACCACCGTGCTGCCTGCCACCGTGCAGGGCATCCAGCGTTACCTGGGCTCCGGGATGATCAAGGGCATCGGCCCGGTGATGGCCGAACGCATGGTCGGGCACTTCGGTGTCGACATCATGCACGTCATCGACGACTGCCCCGAACGGCTGATCGAAGTGGACGGCCTCGGTCCCAAGCGCACCGCGATGATCACCGCCGCCTGGGCCGAGCAGAAGGCCATCAAGGAAGTGATGGTCTTCCTGCAAGGCGTTGGCGTATCCACCTCGCTGGCGGTCAAAATCTACAAGAAATACGGCGACGAATCGGTCAATGTGGTCCGCGCGGAGCCCTACCGGCTGGCCTCCGACGTGTGGGGTATCGGATTCAAGACCGCGGACACCATCGCCACGTCGGTCGGCATCGCCCGGGACAGTCCTGAGCGCATCAAGGCCGGCCTCGCGTACACCCTGTCCGAGGCCGCCGACGACGGGCACTGCTACCTGCCAGTACCCAACCTGATTGCCGACGCGGCCAAGATCCTCGAGGTACCGACCGAGATGATCAGCCCGTGCCTGGACGAACTCGTCGCCACCGAGGGGGCGGTGCGGGAGGAGCTACCGGGATCACCCCCGGTACCCGCCGTTTACCTGCCGCCTTTTTATCAGGCAGAACGAGGGTTGGCCGCTGCCCTGCTCCGGCTGCATGCCGCGCCGCAGGACCGGCTGGCGGCGTTCTCGTCCGTCGACTGGGACAAAGCGTTCGGGTGGCTGCATTCCCGCACCGGCTCATCGCTCGCCCCCGAGCAGGCCGAGGCGGTGCGGCTGGCGCTGACTTCCCGGGTCGCGGTGCTGACCGGGGGACCCGGCTGCGGGAAGAGCTTCACTGTGCGGTCGGTGGTGGAGATGGCGCGCGCCAAGGGGACGAAGGTTGTCCTGGTCGCGCCCACCGGGCGGGCCGCCAAGCGGCTCGCCGAGCTAACCGGCCATGAGGCCGCCACCATTCACCGGCTACTGCAGCTACGGCCGGGCGGTGACGCGTCCTTCGACGCCGCCAACCCCCTTGACGCGGATCTCGTGGTAGTGGACGAGAGCTCCATGGTGGACGTGATCCTGGCCAACAAGCTGGTCAAGGCGATCGCGCCCGGCGCGCACCTGCTGCTCGTCGGCGATGTGGACCAGCTTCCCTCAGTCGGTGCCGGAGAGGTGCTGCGCGATCTGCTCGCGGCCGGGACGCTTCCGGTGGTGCGGCTGACCAAGATCTTCCGGCAGGCACAGGAATCGGGGATCGTCGTCAACGCGCACCGGATCAACTCCGGGCAGCCGCCCGCACTTCGCGACTTCGGCGACTTCTTCTGGTTCTCCTCCGATGACACCGAGGAGACGGCGTCGCTGGTGGTGGACATCGTGGCTCGGCGTATCCCGGCCAAGTTCGGTCTGGACCCGCGTCGTGACGTGCAGGTGCTGTGCCCGATGCGCGGCGGCCCAGCCGGGGCGGGGAACCTGAATCTGTTGCTGCAGGAAGCGCTCACCCCGTTCCGTGATGGGCAGCCGGAACGCCGCTATGGCGGACGGGTGTTCCGCGTCGGGGACAAGGTCACCCAGCTTCGCAACAACTACGAGAAGGGCGCCGCGGGCGTCTTCAATGGCACCGTCGGTGTCGTCACGGGCATGTCGATGGACGACCACAAGCTGACCATGCTCACCGACGAGGACGAGTCTATCGACTACGGCTTCGACGAGCTGGATGAACTCGCGCACGCCTACGCCGTCACCATCCACCGGTCTCAGGGCAGCGAGTACCCCGCGGTGGTGATCCCGCTGACCATGGGGTCGTACCTGATGCTCCAGCGCAACCTGCTATACACCGGCGTGACCAGGGCGAAGAAACTGGTCGTGCTGGCGGGATCGCGGCGAGCACTCGCCGTCGCGGTGCGCACGCGGGGGGCCGGGCGGCGGCACACGTCCCTCGACTACCGGCTCCAGTCAGCCCTATTATTCACGTTGCCTCCTCCCGACCTGAATGCCGGAGCTACAGGAGTAGCCTCGTGAATTTCGAATTTATTCTGGCCGCTCACCACGTCCATTCCTCCGGAAACCCGTTTCAGGCCTACCCGTGGTACGTAGCAGTACCGCTGGTCGTGGTGGCAGTGGGATACCGGATCTGGCGCTGGCGGCGTGGCGGCAGCCGAGGTAATCCGTTTGACGACAGGCAGGATTGACCTAGGGGTGGTCGGCGCGGGTTACCCGCAGATAGACGATCAGCAAGACCAGCAGCACGGCGAATACCGCAGGTGTTATCGTGCCAGCCCAGTCGAAACCCGAGGCGGGAGGCAGGGGTATCGATATACCCTGCAGGGCCATCATGTGCTGGATTTGCTCGCGCTGCTGCAAGGTGGGGCCGGTGAGCGTGGCGTTCGTTATGGAGACGCCAGTCAAGATGGTGGCGAGAGCCGCGGCACCGAAGGCGACCACGGGGGCCCGGATTGGCCGCGGTCTTTGCAGAGCGGTGGAGTCTGGCGAAGGGGCGCGATCCGGCGGCAGGTCGGCGAGCGGGACGGTCAGTTCTTTCCCGGTGCGAGCCTCCAGGACCTGCTCGGATCGCTGCTTGAATTCATCGGCCGTGATCCGGCCTGCCTGCAGCGCCTCGCTCAGTTCCGACAGCGCCCGGTCGCGTTCGACGTCAGATACGCGGAGGTCGCCGGACGGGTAATAGTCCCTGCCGTTCGTGCCCATGCTGCCTGCCCCTTCGGCGCGGAAACCGTGCCCGTTACCTCATGGTAATGCAGGGCGGAGGGGTAAAAGCACCGATCCGTCGGGCATCGGAAGAACCGCACAGCGCCATGGGGCAAGCCGGCCCGGCGGCCAGGGGCGACCTGGCCTGCTCGCCACGGCAGGCGTATCCGGGTCAGGCGGGCACATCGCTCTCGACTGCCGACTGCCGGGCAGCCCCATTACTACCGCCCTCGTGATGCAGCCAGGTCACCATATCAGGTGGCGCAAATTGCATAACGCGGGCGTTGTAACGGGCTAGCTCGGACTCAGTAAACAAAGCGGGCCCGTGCCCCGAAACCCCGGTGTGGAAGAATGCCGCGGGGTCTTTGAGTTCTAGTCCGGAGGGCGCAAACAGTTCGGCTTTGCTCTGCATCTGATCGAATGTTGCTGCCCTCACCAGGGCCGACCACATGGTATCCGGTACCGCGATTCCAAGTCGCGCCGCGATCTGGCGCATTGCGCCATCAAGGTCAGCAGACAGATCTCCGTAGTGCACAAGCAGCATGTTCGGGTCACTTCGGCGCGCCCAGGCATCGGATAGGTGCCCAAGCATCATGCCTAGGTAATCGCGTTGCGAGGACCCCTTATCGAACATGCGGAGCAGCTCATCATGCGGCGAAGGGAGTCCACGCTGGCCAAACTGGGCCCTTCCCTTCGACGCGGCAACTTCCAGACTATTACTGATCTGGTGATACATCGAGAGTGCCGCGTCGAGCGGATGCCTGCCGACCGTGATAAAAGTTGCTCTCGAATCAAAGGGCATATCACTCAGCGGCAGGTGGCTCTTTATAATTCGACGGTTCTCCTGGGCTTCAAGCTTGGCGTAAGCCTCATCGAACGGTATGGCAGGATCGTCAAGCCAAACCGATAGTTCAGAAATTGAACCCGGTAGCTCCGGACTCTGGAATACCAGGAACGCGCAGATCGACTGCAGCCAGGTGGTGCCAGTCTTGGCCGGTGTGCATATAACGATGTCCCCCTGCCGGAACGACAAGTTAGCCCAACGTTTTTTTCTGAGTTCAATATTAATTATGTCGGCCACCGATCGAGCCCTCTCGGTGAGCGTAAGCTGCGATCCATTGGGCTCTGCCGGCAGGTTCCGGCGTATCAGGTATCCTTGTCGAATAAGGATACCGATAGTCGCGTGTAGCACACTCCTGGTAATATTCAAGATTGCGGCCATCTCAGCCATGGAGACACCACCAGAACCGATCCCCGCCAAAACGAGCAGGGCATCATCAGGAAGGTCGCCGAAACCATTGGCCGAGAGGATGACTCTGATGTCCCCAGCCGAACCGAGCATCTCTCTGACGAAAGCATCGAAGCCAACCTGGCCGGGTGACCTGGATGCTTCTTTGTCATTAGCTGGCATATCTATAGCCTATTCAAAGCCATCCAGAGAAGCCACACTGTAACGGCTTCCCGCGTGTTCAACCGAAGATGAGGCGCAGTTAAACGCGGCCTCCAACAAGGCGTCCAGCGTCTGCTCTGCTGAAGTCTGGTGTGGTGATCACGCACGCCAGCGGCTAGGCAACGGGGTTAATTGCGGACGATGGCTAATGCTGGGAGCATCGTAGGGACAATTTTCATGGACTACAGGCACGACGCTTTCCAAGGGAGTTACCCATGAATGAACTAACCGAGCGCCTGACCACCAGCCAGCCGATTATCATGGGCGGCGCCGACCCGAGCGCAGAAGAGCTCCGTAACCGAACCGGGGAAATGGGGTACGTGCTGGTCAAGTTCACCGAGACGCGGGGCGGCACGGAACTTGGCTTTCCCCTGGACCGCGACGCCACCGATATAAGTGGAGCGGACTTCGAAAACGGCACAGGTACGGTGCACGTCGAGGGACATCTCATCCTTAATGACGACCCAGTCCGCTGCATCGCGGACATCGATCTGGCCACTCTCAAGGGTACCGGGCGGCTAGTACTCGAGGAGAAGGTCGCCGCGGCTGCTGAATGACAGAAGCCGGTTCGGTAAAGATGGAGGTCCCGTCAACGTGGTGAGCGGTGGTCCAGGATGATGAACGGTGGCGGTCCAGGGTTGCGCCTCCGAATGAGCCGGGAGGACCTAACCAACCAGAAAGTCAGGCCCGGGACATTCCGGCGGATCATTCCGTATGCCCTAGAATTTCGCTGGTCGATGCTGGTGCTACTCATTTCGACCGCGATCGATTCGGGCATTACCGTCGCGAACCCAATAATCCTGGGACTGATCATCGACGACGCTATCCTGCCGCACAAGATCTCGGTTCTCGTGCAGCTGACCCTCGCTGTCGCTGGGCTGGCGCTGCTGGACGCGCTGACATCGTACATTGAGACCTGGTGCTCGGCACGGGTCGGTCAGGGGCTTATTTTCTCCCTGCGTACCAAGGTGTTCAGGAACGTTCAGCAGCAGCCGCTCGCATTCTTTACCCGCTCGCAGACCGGGTCGCTGGTCAGCCGGCTGAACACCGATGTTGTCGGGGCCCAGCAGGCGGTTACGACGCTGCTGACATCGGGCGTATCCATCGTCTTCACCCTGGTGCTCTCGCTGATCGCGATGTTCTACCTGTCCTGGCAGATCAGCCTCATCGCTCTAGCAGTCATCCCGATGTTCGTCATTCCTGGCAAGGTGGTCGGCAGGAGGCTGCAGCGGCTCGCCAGGCAGCAGATGCAGCTCACCGCCGAGGTGGGGTCGCTGCTGAACGAACGGTTCAACGTGGCCGGAGCCATGCTCAGCAAGCTCTACGGGCGGCCCGATCAGGAAGCGGACCTGTTCACGACCCAGGCTGGCCGAGTCCGCGACGTCTCGATTGTCACCAGTGTGTACGGGCGGCTGTTCTTCATCGGCATCACCCTTCTCGCCGGACTGATCACCACACTCGTGTACGGCCTTGGCGGCAGTTTCGTCATATCGGGCACGCTCAAGCTCGGTACGGTCGTGGCCCTGGTCGCCCTGATCTCCCGGCTGTACGGTCCGATCAACCAGATGACCAACCTGCAAATCAGCTATCAGACCATGATGGTGAGCTTTGACCGCATCTTCGAGGTAATGGATCTCAAGCCCGTCACAACCGAAAGTTCCGATGCCGTCGCTCTCCCGGCCTCCGGCACCGTGGACGGGACAGCACCGGGTATCGAGTTCGACCAGGTCTGCTTCCGGTACCCGGCCGCCAGCGAAGTGACGCTTCCCTCGCTGGAATCGGTCAAGCTGACCGCGCCAGAGCGGGACAAGGACACGTGGGCCCTTCAGGATGTGAGCTTCCACGCCCCCGAGGGGAAGCTGACCGCGCTCGTTGGCCCCTCGGGCGCGGGCAAAACAACTATCACGCACCTGGTGCCTCGGCTCTATGACCCAACTTCTGGCGTGGTTCGGATCGGCGGCCACGACATCCGTGACGTAACGCTGAATTCGCTGCGCGATACAGTTGGCGTCGTCACCCAGGACGCGCACATGTTCCACGACACGATCCGGGCCAACCTGCTGTATGCCCGGCCCGGCGCCACCGAGCAGGACCTGATCGAGGTCTGCGAGGCCGCGCTGATCTGGGACCTGATCTCCACACTGCCCAACGGACTCGACACGGTCGCCGGCGATCGCGGCTACCGGTTCTCCGGCGGGGAGAAACAGCGGATCGCGCTGGCCAGGCTGCTGCTTAAGTCGCCGTCGATCGTTGTACTCGACGAGGCCACCGCACACCTGGACTCCGAGTCAGAAGCGGCGATCCAGCGCGCGCTGAAGACCGCCCTGACCGGCCGCACCTCACTTGTCATCGCGCACCGGCTCTCCACCGTCCGCGAGGCCGACCAGATCCTCGTGGTCGACTCAGGGCAAATCCGTGAACGCGGAACGCACGACGAACTCCTGGCGGCAGGCGGGCTGTACGCCGAGCTGTATCGCACGCAGTTTTCCCGTCAGGTCTCACACAATGGAGATGGCACGCCCGGCGACTCCAATGGTGACGGCGCCGAACGTGGAAGGCCCCACCGGCGGGAGCCCGATTCCCCTCCCCCGGATATGGCCGATGGGCCGCCTCCGCAAATGTTCGGTGGTGGCCCCATGCGACATAGCCATAGCCACAGGACGCCGCGTCAGCCCTGACAGCCGATCGTGGACGCTCCCGTTCAGAGAACGGATCTGCCGGTTATGGAAACTGCTGCGGCTCAGCAACGCAAGAGTCTACGTACCGGGAATACTCCGGTCATCGAACTCGAATTCAGCGTCGACGGGGTTAAGCGACTGTTGAAACTCAAGCTTGAGTCGCACAACCCGCAGGGTTCGCTGAAGGATCGTATAGCGGATCCGCTGATCGATAATGTGGCCGACAAGATTGATCCGGAGATCGGTCTCATCGAGTCGACATCAGGAAATCTTGGCGTGGCGATTGCCGCCGCGTGCAACCAAAGAGGCATTCGCTTCAACGCGATCGTGGACCCCCGCGTCAGCCCGGTACTTATCGAGCGTATGCGGCAGCTTGACGCACAGGTGGAGGTGGTCAGCGAGCCTGACTCATTGGGCGGCTACCTCATGAGCCGGATACGATATGTGCACGAGCAGCTAGAACGCCGCCCTGGGCTGGTCTGGACGAATCAATACGAAAATAAGGCGAACCCTTATGCCCATTTCGAGAGCACCGCACCGGAACTTTGGCGGCAGTTGCCGGGTCCGGCGACGGTCCTGGTCCCCGTATCAACGGGCGGCACGCTAGCTGGCCTGACGTGGTTCGCCAGGGAGAGGAGCGTCCCATGGCGACTCATCGGTGTCGACGTCACCGGTTCCGCCGCGCTTGGTAAATCGCCTGGACAGCGACTGCTGTCCGGGATCGGCTCCAGCCGGCGTTCCCATTTCGTCGATGCGGCCGAGGTTGAGGCGGTACACGTGTACCCCGCCGAGGCCGTCTCGGCCTGCCTGTGGGTGTCCGACCGCGCGGGCGTGAATATCGGCGGAAGCTCCGGGGCAACGGTGGCCGCGGCGCTTCGCGTGTTCAGGGACGCCCCCGACGTGGACGAGATCATCTGCATCTGCCCGGACGGCGGAGACCGCTACCAGACGACCATCTACCACCCGAGCTGGCGGGAGGCACATGGTGTCGCCGACGCTGACCTCGGGGATGACATCGAGTTTCTGCGAGCGCGGTG
Organism: Streptosporangiaceae bacterium; assembly: GCA_050012355.1. Lineage (GTDB taxonomy): Bacteria > Actinomycetota > Actinomycetes > Streptosporangiales > Streptosporangiaceae > JBEKHI01. Next base: position 8,512 of record JBEKHI010000285.1, read on the forward strand.
CGTGAACACCCCTAAGGAAGAGCCTTATGCCTGAGCCGGAATTGTGCGTCCTCGACCGCGGCATGATCGAGCAGTGCGTCGCCGCCTTCGACCCGCTCGACGTCGTGGCATCCGTCCTTCAAAGCCACGCGAACAGCGACACCGTGCTCCCCGCCGAGGCGTACATGGAATGGAGCAACCGGTCGAACGCCTACTGCCGGTCGCTCGCCATGCCGGGTGGGCTGCTGGCCGACGGAGAGCCCGTCTACGGCATGAAGGTCATCAACGCGGCTGTCAGCAATCCCGCCATCGGGCTCGACCGGGCGGGCGGGATCGTGATGCTCTTCGACCCCGAGACCGCACGGCCCCGTCTGCTGGCCGACGCCGGGTATCTAAGCGCGCTGAGGACCGCGGCGTATTCGCTTCTGAGCCTGCGCCATCTAGGTCCGCCGGTATGCGAATCCGCCTCGGTCATAGGCTGTGGCTATCTCGCTAAGGAACATCTCCGTCTGCTAGCTCGCGTCCATCCGGGTATCTCCACCGCGCACGTCTACGACCTCGACCCGCGCCGTGCCGCCGCGCTGGCAGCCTGGGCCGAGCAGCATATCCCGACCATCCAGGTCGTGCAGTGCGGCACCGCCAGGGCGGCCGTCGAAGCAAGCACCCTCCTGTTCACCCTGACCACCTCCCAGCAGCCATACATCGAGCCGGACTGGTTCCAGGAGGGCAGTTTCGTGGCTCACGTGTCCCTCGACGACCTGACGGAGGATGTTTTCCTCGGCGCCGAAGCGATATACGTGGACGATGTGGTGCTGGTGCGGGACAACCCGCGGCGGATACTGGGCAGGCTCATGACAGAACGGAAGATCGGTGAGCCGGGCTCGCCGGACCCGGGCTGCCGGATCACGGGTACGCTGGCCGAGGTCTTGACCGGCCACCGGGAAGCGATCCGCCCGAGCACCGGTGTCGTGGTCAGCAACCCGTTTGGTATGTCGATTCTCGACATCGGGCTGCTCGAGAAGGTGGCGCGCGGGGCCGATACGGCCGGGCTCGGTCGCCGTCTGGAGCTCTACGGGTTACCGCGACCAGAACATACCGTCGGCGGACGGGATGAGCCCGTCCTCGAAGAGCGGTAGCTCCCGTCCCCTATCGGCGCCCAACGTAGCCAGCATCTGGATCTGCGCGCTTTCTCGGGTAGCGTCCTCAACGACCGGTGAATCGTATATCGGCAGCATGCTTTGCTCGTTGTTCGCGACAAGCTCATCCACGGCACTGGCGTACTCTTTGGACCGGTCCTTGAAGCGATCCACCAGGGTCGCCGCGTCCGCTAGGGCCGCTTCACCGGAAGACTCACCACCGACCAGGGTGACGAAAGCCTCCAGATCAGAGCTAGTACTTTTGGTAACCTTCTTAGCCGACCAGAAGTACGAATCCTCGTCCACATGCATGTCATAGAAGCACATCAGGTACTCGTAGAACGCGTTATATTCGCGACGGTACCGCCGTTCGAACTCGCGGAACACAATATCCTCATCGAGGACATTCGCCAGAGTGCTGTTGATTGATCGAGCCGACAGCAGGGCACTATACGTGGCTAGATGCACTCCAGTGGAGAATACGGGATCGACAAAACATGCCGCGTCCCCGATGATCACCATTCCAGGCCGCCAGAACTTGGTGTTGTGATACGAGTAATCCTTACGAGTACGCAGGCGACCATAATCGCCCGTCGTTACCCGTCTGGCATTCCGCAGATACTCGCGGATCATCGGGCACTCTTCGATGAGCGACATCAGGGCTTTTTCAGGGTCTCCCTGAACCTTTTCAGCCAGGTCCCTTCGCACCACCGCGCCCACGCTGGTCAGTGTCTCGGTGAGCGGGATGTACCAGAACCAGCCGCTATCGAAAGCGGCTGACAGGATGTTGCCTGAATTCGGCGGCGGTAGTCGCTTTCCGCCCTCAAAATAGCCGTAAAGTGCGATGCTTTGGAAGAAATCCGAGTACTTGCGTGACCCGCCAACTTCCTTGTATATACGGCTTTGATTTCCGGAGGCGTCTACAACATATTTCGCATGGATAGCGCACTCACTGCCATCAGCGTCGGTGTAAGCTATCCCGCGGACTCGCTCTTCGTCAGCGATTACTCGGGTGACGGCGCTACTTTCTCGCACGTCAGCGCCCATCTTGCCCGCATGATCGAGGAGGATCTTGTCAAACTTGCTGCGCTCCACCTGATACGCGTACGACGCATCGCTCGCCATCCTCGGCGAGACCGAGAAGGCGAATGTCCATGGGTCCTGGTTAGCCCCCCACCTGTACGTTCCGCCTCGCTTCCGAGTGAACCCCGCCTTTTCAAGCTCATCAGACACGCCAGTCAGGCGGCATATTCCATGCACCGTGGATGGCAGTAGAGACTCCCCGATCTGATGGCGCGGAAACCGCTCTTTTTCCAAGACCACGACGCGATGCCCCTGCATGGCGACCAACGCCGCCAGCGTTGACCCAGCCGGCCCGCCTCCGACGACAACCACGTCCGCATACTCGACATTGCTAGAACCCACTGGATATTTCTCCTGACACGAGTTATGCAGGCATAATTGAATGGTTAAGTTTGACCCTCATAATTTCCAACATAACATGACAGGATGCCATTCTGATAGTTCATGGAGAGTTGACCGGTGTTCAACTGCGAGGCCTTGCCGGTTGAACAGCACCGGCTACTATCGATGGCCCATCGATAGCGCTATCACGCCATCGATGGGCCATCGATGGGGTCGTCAGGCACGCAAGCCACCGGTGACGGGACACCTCCCCGAGGCAGCGGGCCGTTTCTGGTTGGTGTGACACTGACCATCAAAGAGT
>JBEKHI010000286.1:0-11774 GCA_050012355.1 Streptosporangiaceae bacterium
CGAGTACTCCAACCTTGGCTACGCGATACTCGGGCGGGTCATCACCGAGGTCGCCGGCGCGCCGTACAAGGACGTGGTCCGTGACCGGTTCCTGGTGCCGCTGGGCATGACCGCCACCGGTTACGAGGCCGAGGAGTTCGCCGCCGGGTCGCTGGCGGTTGGCTACCGGAAGGCTCCGGGCGGCTGGGAGGAGCTTCCGTGGGATCCGTACGGCGCGTTCGCCCCGATGGGCGGCGTGTTCAGCACGGTCAGCGACCTGGCCATCTGGGTGGCGGGGTTCGCCGCCGCGTTCCCGCCTGGCGCCGGGAGGTCGGTCGGGGCAGGTTGGTCGGGGAAAGATAACGGGAACCACCCGCTGCGCGCCGCGTCCCGCCGGGAGATGCAGCTGCCGCACGCGCTGCTGCCCGACGGGCGCGGCGGTTACGGCTACGGGCTGTTCATCAGCGAGGACACCGTCTGGGGCCGGATCGTCAGCCACAGCGGCGGCTATCCCGGCTTCGGCACCAACATGCGCTGGCACCCGGCCAGTCGCACCGGCGCGATCGCGCTCGGCAACGGAACCTACGCGCCGACGACGCTGCTGGCCGGGCGGCTGCTGGACATGGTGCTCAGGCAGCGCGCGACGTCCCGGACCGCGATCCCGCTCGCCCCCGGCCAGCGGCCGTGGCCGGAGACGCTGACCGCGGCCGACACCGTCAACGGGCTGCTGCGCGACTGGGACGACGATGTGGCCGACGCCCTGTTCGCGCCCAACGTCGCGCTCGACGCCCCGTATCCCGAACGCCGCGACACCATCGCCGTGGTCCGTGACCGCATCGGCGACTTCACTCCCGACCCCGAGCGGAACCCGGAATCCGACACCCCAGCGCACCGGCGCTGGTGGCTGACCGGGGACCGCGGCACCGTCCAGGTGCAGATCCAGCTCAGCCCGCAGCGGCCGCCGCTGGTGCAGTCGCTGCGGATCGCCGTTCCGCCCGCCGAGGACTCGGCGCTGGACCGGGCGATGGAGCGCGTCGTTATGGCCATGAATGACGGCGAGTGTGACTGGCCCACCGACTTGCCGGTTACGGCCGGCACCGATGTGGCACGCCTGTCCAGGCGGCTGCGAATGGCAGCGGTCTGGACAGGCACCGTCCGCCGCGGCGTCTGGCATGCGGGCGACGGCGAGACAACAGCAACCGCCGACCTAACCGGCAAACACGCCACAGTCCGCCTAACCGTCACCATCGCCCCCTCCGCCCCCTCCGCCCCCTCCGCCCCCTCCGCCCCCTCCGCCGCCATCCGCGACCTAACCCTCACCGGCTTCTGACCGGCGCGGTCGATGTGACATCGACCGGCATCTAGCGCGGTCGATGTGACATCGACAACCCCCGCGTTGACCCCAGCGCATCGCGGCCATATAGTCGAACTCGACTAATTGGTGGCGACTAGTTGGGGGTGACTATGGCGCGAGCTCGGCGGCTCACGCCGGTCGGGATCGCGATCCTGGCGCTGCTCGTCCGGGAACCGCTGCATCCGTATGAGATGCGGCACCGGATCCGGGTGCAAGAGCTGGACCGGATCATGAAGTTCACTCACGGCACCCTCTACAGCACCGTGGAGCGGCTCGCGGCCGATGAGCTCATCGAACCGGTCGAGGTCAACCGGGAGGGGCGGCGGCCGGAACGCACCGTCTACCAGGTGACCGACGCGGGCCGGGATCAGCTCACTGACGCGTTGCGCGATGGGTTGATGCGGTCGGTCAGCGAGTACCCCGCCCTGGCGACGGCGCTGGCATTCGCGTCGCTGCTGACGCCCCAGGAGGTGGCGCAGTTGCTTGACCGCCGCCGCATCACGCTGGAGGCGCGGCTGTCGGCCAACAACGCGGCCATCGACGCCACCCTCAAGCAGGGTTTGCCGCGGATCAACCTCATCGAGACCGAATACGTGACGGCCCTGCTGCGGGCCGAGAGTGACTGGCTCGCGAGTGCCGTCGATGACATCAGGACCGGACGGCTGACCTGGGGAGAGGCGAATGCGCAAGGGTAACGATTGGGTGGTGCTCGTCACCCTCAGCCTCGGGTTCCTCATGACGCTGGTCGACCTGACCATCGTCAACGTCGCGATACCGCAGATGACCGTGCACCTGCACGCGAGCCTGGCCGCGATCGACTGGGTGATCAACGCCTACATCATCGTGCTGGCCAGCATGCTGCTGACCTCGGGGCGGCTCGGCGACCTGATCGGGCGGCCCCGGATGTTCCTCATCGGGGTCTGCGTGTTCACCCTCGCCTCGGTGGCGTGCGGGCTGTCGGGCAACGTCGGCGAGCTGATCGCGGCGCGCGCCGTCCAGGGACTCGGCGCCGCGATGCTGCTGCCGCAGACGATGGCGATCATCATCGCGACCTTCCCGCCGCACCGGCGCGGCACGGCGCTTGGCATCTGGGGCATGGTCGCCGGTATCGCCGCGGTGGCCGGCCCGGTCATCGGCGGGACGCTGGTCTCCACCGTGGGCTGGCGGTGGATCTTCTTCGTGAACGTCCCGGTCGGGGTGATCGTGGTGATCGCTGGCCGGTTGCTGCTGCCCGCGAGCAAGCGCGGCGACCGCCAGCCGCTAGACCTGCCGGGCGTCCTATCGGCCACCGGAGGCCTGGTCGGCGTGACGTACGGGCTGGTCGAGGGACAGCAGTACTCGTGGGGGCCGGGCATCGTGGCGTCGATCGGGGCGGGGGTGGTGCTGCTCGCGATGTTCGTGCTTATCCAGGCGCGCCGCCAGGACCGGTCGCCGCTGGTGCCGTTCGCGCTGTTTCGCGACCGGAACTACGCGCTCATGGGCGGTGCGAACCTGATCGTCTCGCTCGGCATGCTCGGCACGATGCTGCCGCTCACCCTGTACCTGCAGGAGGCGCTCGGCTTCAGCGCGCTCAAGGCCGGGCTCACGATGGTGCCGTCGTCGCTGGCCTCCATGGTGGTCGCGCCGCTGGCCGGCCGGGCCGCCAACCGGTACGGGAAGTACCTGCTGATCACCGGCTTCGTGGCGTACGCGGCCGGGATGACCTGGATCGCGCTCGCCGCCTCGTCCGGGTCGCGCTGGCAGGACTTCGTGCCCGGGTTCCTGGTCGCCGGGGTGGGGGTCGGCTGCGTGATGTCCCCGATGCAGACGATCGCCTCGCGCGCCGTCACCCCGCGGCTGGCCGGCGCCGCCGCCGGGGTGCTGAACACGCTTCGCCAGTTCGGGTCGGCGCTCGGCAGCGCGATCTCGGTGGCCGTCCTGCAGAACCGGCTCGCCGCGGCCACCGGCCACGGGGCGTCGGCCGGCCACGGGTCGGCGGCCCGCTTCGTCGAGGCGCTGCGCCCCACGATGGCCATCCCGATCGCGATCATGCTGCTCGGCGCCTGCCTGGCCCTGGCCGTCGTCCGCCGCCCGCCCGCCGTGGCCCCGGCGGCACCCGCGCAATCCAGCACCCCAGCGATGGGCCATCGATAGCGCGCGGCCCGCGGACCCGGGAATTAATTCCGATACGAGTCTGTTCCGTATCGATAGTGCGGGGGTTGCCCGCACGATCTCGGATCGGGGTTTCATGGACCAACAGGCCATTCAGAAGCGTCGCTGGGTGATCCTCAGTGTGCTTGTCGTGGGGCTGCTGGCGATCGTCATCGACAACACGGTGCTCAACGTAGCGCTCAAGACGATCGCGGAGCCCAAGCCGGCCGGACTGGGTGCCAGCCAGAGCGCCGAGGAGTGGGCGATTGACTCCTACACGCTGGTGTTCGCCGGCCTGCTCTTCACCTTCGGCGTTATCGGAGACCGGATCGGCCGCAAGCGGATACTGATTGCCGGGCTCCTCATCTTCGGGGTCGGCAGCCTGCTGTCGGCTTACTCGCAATCGCCCGCCGAGCTGATCGGCGCCCGGGCGCTCATGGGTCTTGGCGGCGCCGCGGTCATGCCGCAGACGCTCAGCATCATCTCCAACGTCTTCGAGCCGCGGGAACGCCCGAAGGCGATCGGCATCTGGGCCACGGCGGTCGGAGTCGGCATCGCGATCGGCCCGGTGCTTGGCGGAGTGCTGCTTTCCCACCTGTGGTGGGGATCGGTGTTCCTGATCAACGTCCCGGTGACCGCGTTCGGCATGGTCGCCGCGTTCATCCTGGTGCCGGAATCGAAGAACCCGGCCCCGGGCAAGATCGACTACCTGGGCGTGCTCGCCTCGGTGGCCGGACTCACCCTGCTGGTGTTCGGCATCGTCCATGGCGGCGACACCTCGGATTGGACCAGCGTCGCCGTGCTCGGCACGATCGCGGCCGGCGTGGTGATCCTCGCGCTGTTCGTGCTCTACGAGGCCAGGATCGCCCACCCCAGCCTGGACGTGCGGCTGTTCAAGGACCGGCGGCTAAGCGCCAGCGTCGGAGGGCTGACCCTGCTGTTCTTCGGCTTCGGCGGCGTCTTCTTCTTCACCAGCTACTACCTGCAGAACGTCCGCGGCTACTCCCCGCTGGAGGCCGGGCTGCTCTACGTCCCGTTCGCGGTCGGCCAGATGGCGATGTCGCCGCGCAGCGCGGGCCTGGTGCGCCGCTTCGGCCCGAAGGCGGTCGGCGCGTCCGGCATGGCGCTGACCTCGGTGGCGCTCGCCGGGTACGCGCTGCTATCCACCACCTCGCCGATCTGGGTGCTGGGGGTGCTGTACGTGATCCAGGGCGCCGGAGCTGGCGTCGCGATGCCAGCCGCGACGTCCGCGGTGATGGAGGTGCTGCCGCGCGAGCGGGCCGGCGCCGGTTCCGCGCTGACCAACACGGCGCGGCAGGTGGCGGTGGCGCTGAGCGTGGCCGTGCTCGGCTCGATCCTCGCCCAGCTGTATCGCTCCTCGATGTCGACCACGCTGGCGGTCCTGCCCGCGGGGGCCAGGAACGCCGCGTCCGGCTCGATTACCGCCACCCAGGCGGTCGCTGCCCAGCTCGGCCAGGCGGGCAAGGCGCTGCTCTCCCCGGCCAACACCGCCTACGTGGACGCGATGCACGTGACCACCCTGGCGGCCACCGCCGTCTCGGTGCTCGGCGTGCTGGTCATGCTCCGCTGGATGCCGGGTAAGCCGTCGCCGGTGCCGGACACCATCGAAGAGGCCGAGCTGTTCAGCGAGACCGCGGGTGTGGAAGGCTGAAGCCATGACCGTTGACCAGACCCGGGCCACCGCCACTGAGCGGCGGCCCGGGCGGCCGCGTAGTGAGGCGGCCGAGCGGGCGATCATCGAGGCGACCCTCGATCTGTTCGCCGCCGAGGGCGTGGAAGGCGTCTGCGTGGAGGCAGTGGCCGCCAAGGCCGGTGTCGGGAAGGCGACGATCTACCGCCGCTGGCCCGGCAAGGAGGAACTGCTCATCGATGCGCTGGGGTCGCTGAAGTCCGAGTACCCGGAGCTCAGCGGCGTCAGCGTCCGCGAAGACCTGATCGCGCTCGCTGAGGTGATGGTCTCCGACGCCGAGGATCCGCGGCGCTCTCAGCAGATTTCGCTGTGGATGAGCGAGGGTCACAAGTACCCCAAGCTGATGAGCCGGTTCAAGGAGACCGTCGTCGAGCCACGCCGGAACGTCATCCGGGCCGTGCTGCGCCGCGGCGTCGAAACTGGCGTGATCCGCGCGGACGCCGACACCGAGCTCGCGATGTTCATGCTTACCGGCGCCGTGATGACCTGCGCCAAGCACGAGGACATCCCATTCACGCCCGGTTTCGCGGAACATCTGGTAGATGAGCTAATGGCAGGACTGGCACCGCGCTAATTTCCTGCAATAAGGTCATCTCGTGCGCAAGATGGTGGATTCGGCGGTCGCGACGGTTGCGGCCGTCGCCGGTGTCGCGTGGCTGATCGTCGCCATCGCCGTACACACTCTGGTCGCGGTGGCCGCCGCGGTAACTGTGCTGCTCATCGGTGCTGTCAGCCTGGGTGTCACGACCTCGCAACGGCAGCGGTCGCGGCACTACGTCAATGTCGCCTCCGCCGCCGAGAGCGCGCAGCGCGCCGTGCTCCGCCCGCTACCAGAACGGCTCGGCCCGCTCGAGCTCGGTGTCGTGTACCTGGCCGCCGCGCAGGACGCACGGGTCGGCGGCGACCTTTATGAGGTCGTCAGCACGCCGTTCGGGATCCGGCTGATCATCGGGGACGTGCGGGGCAAGGGACTCGGTGCGGTGGAGATCGCCTCGGACGTGCTCGGCACGTTCCGCGAGATCGCGCACGAGGTGCACACTCTCGCCGAACTCGCCCGGCGGCTCGACGCGGTGCTGACCCGCAAGTTCGGCGAGTTCGAGGAGTTCGTCACCGCGTGCCTGGCCGAGGTCGACCCGGTGGCGGGCCGGCTGGAGATCTACAACTGCGGCCACCCGCCGCCCATGCTGATCAGTGACCGTGCCGTCACCGTCCTCGAGGTTCCCGCCCCCGCGCCGCCGCTCGGGCTGCTCGCCTTGGCGGACACCTCGGGCGCGGGCCGCAGGCTTCCTTTTCGCCATAACGACGCGTTGTTGCTCTACACGGACGGCGTGACCGAGGCGCGGGACAAGCAGCGCGTGTTCTATCCGCTGGACAAGCGGCTAGCCGAATTGGCGGACGGCGCGGAGCTGAAGCTGCTCGACCGGTTGCGCGAGGACCTGCTGCGCTACGCCGGAGCCCCGCTGCACGATGACGCGGCCATGCTGCTGATCCGCTCGGCCAGCGATTAATGGACCTGGCCGCGGAGTTCGGCGCCAGGCTCCGCGCCGAGGCACCCGCCTACGCAAAGGTGGCGATGGAGAACATCGTCCGGGAGTACCCCGCGTACGTGACCGGTACGCTGACCGGCCCGGGTGAGCTGCTCACCCGGCCCAGGGACCGGTCGCCGGTGTTCTACGGCAGCTACGACTGGCATTCCGCCGTGGAGATGCACTGGCTGCTGGTCCGGCTGCTCAAGCTGGCACCCGACCGGGTGCCCGTCGGCCAGATCAGGGGCCTGCTCGACAGCCAGTTCACCGAGGCGAAGCTACGGGTCGAGGCCGCGTTCATGGGCACGCCGGCCGGGGCGCGGCTGGAACGCCCCTATGGCTGGGGCTGGGCGCTCGATCTGATGAACGAGCTAGCCACCTGGACGACCGACCGTGACGCGGTGCGCTGGGCGAGGGCCATGACGCCGCTGGCGTCGGTGCTGGCCCAGAACTTTCTCGACTGGCTGGCCAGCGCGCCGTATCCGCTGCGGTCCGGGCTGCACTCGAATTCGTCGTTTGGCATATCGCGGGCGCTACCGTACGCGGGGACGCTGGCTAGCGGCGGCGAGCCAGAACTAGCGGCGGCAGCCGCCAGTGCGACCCTTCGCTGGTACTACGGCGATCAGGACTATCCGGCGCATTACGAGCCGTCCGGGAGCGATTTCCTGTCACCGGCGCTAGCCGAGGCGGAGCTGATGGCGCGGCTGCTGCCCGCCGAGGAGTTCCCCGGCTGGCTGTCCCGGTTCCTGCCCGGCGTGGTGGACGAGATCCCGGGATCGCTGTTCACCCCGGCCATGGTGGGCGACCGCGCGGATGGGCAGGGCGCGCACCTGCACGGGCTGAACCTGTCCCGCGCGTGGTGCTGGCGGCGGCTGGCCGAGGCGCTGCCACCGGACGACCCTCGCGTCGTCGCCTGCGAGGACGCCGCGCTGCGGCACTCCGACGCGGGCCTGCCCGGCGCCGCCGACGGCGACTACATGGTCACCCACTGGGTGCCCGCGTACGCCGTCCTGTTGCTGGGCTGAGCCCGGCCCCGCCTTCGGCCCCCGCCTTCGGCCCCCGCCTTCGGCCCCCGCCTCCCACAGCGCCTTTCCTGGGCGGTGCGGCGTTGCTCAGACTCTTTTGTGGGCAGCCCCGCACCGCCCAGAAGCGATTCTCGCGGTGGTCGTAGGACTATTTGCCGATGGCTCGCCTTCGTGGCTCGCCGTACCGTCGGGGCATGGCGAACTTCGTGCGGGCCCTACCATCGGCCGACATACCGAACGACGGCGGCAAGCTCTGGCGGCACGAGGACAAGCGGATCGCGTTGTTCCGTACTCCCGAGGGCGTGTACGCGGCCGACAACCGGTGCCCGCACCAGGGGTACGCGCTCAAGGACGGTGACATCCGCGGCGACGTGCTGACCTGCGCGTGGCACAACTGGAAGTTCCGCATCACCGACGGGCAGTGCCTGTTCGGCGGCGAGAACATCCGGACCTACCCGGTCTCGGTGCGCGACGGATGGGTGCATGTCGACGTGACTGATCCGGCGCCCGAGGAGATCGCGCCGGAACTGTTCAGCAGCCTGCTGGAGGCCATGGGCGACGTGGACACGGGCCGGATCGCCAGAGATACGATGCGGCTCCGCAAGCTCGGAACGCCGCTGACGGAGGTCGTCCGCACCGGTGTCACCTACGGCGCGACGCGGGCCGAATACGGCTGGAACCATTCGCTGGCCACGCTCGCTGACTGCCTGACGATGGCGGCCGCTTTCGAGGGCCCGCTGTCGGCGCTGCCGGTGATCCAGGGACTGTCGACGGTAAGCCGCACGGAGGTGCGCCGGCCGGTGCGTGTCCAGCCGTCGCCCGTAGACGTGCCGTCGGTGGCGGACGGTCTCGCGGAGTTCCCCGTTCTCGTCGACGCCGAACGCGGTGACGAAGCCGAGGCGCTGCTGCGCGGCCTGCTGGTGGCCGGGGCTTCGCCTGGGCAGATACGGCACGCGTTCCTCACCGCGATCACCAATCATTTTCTCGGGTATGGCCACCCGATGATCTACTGCCAGAAGGCGTTCGAGTTGCTGGACAGGATCGGCTGGTCGTCGGCGGACCTGGTGCTGGCGCCGCTGGTACCGGCGATCACCTGGTCCACCAGGTACGACCGGCTGCCCTACATGCGCCGCTTCCTCCGCGCGCTCGAAGCCGACGGTACCCCGCCCGCTCCGGGCAGCGGGCTGCGGCGGACGCTGCTGGACGGATCCCCGGAGGAGGCGGTCGCCGGGGTCCGCGGCGCCCTGGCGGCCGCGGTGCCGGTTCCGGCGATCATCGACGACATCGCGGCGGTCGCGGCGGCGCGCCTCGGGCGGTTCGACATCGACTCCGACACCGACGACACGCGAGACGCGGGCTGGCTGGACGTCACCCACACCCTCACCTACACGAACGCGCTGCGCTGGGCGTGGTCGGCGGACCCGAGCCCGCAGGTGCTGCGCGGAGTACTGCACGCGGCGTGGTTCGTCCAGTGGACCGCCAAGTTCGACGGTTCGCCGGCTCCGGTCGCGCCCCGGGCCGGCTCGGACGCCAGCGCGGTGCTGACCGCGATACGCAAGCGGGACCCTGACCAGGCAGTAGCCCTGGTCAAGGGGTACGACGGTCCGGCGGCGCCGCTGGAGACGGCGCTGAACCAGGCGGCCGCCGAGGACAACTCGACCGCGTCCATCATGGTCGCCCACGCGGTCAAGACCACGACCGCGGCAATCGCCGAATCGGGTTCCGGTGGCGGCCGGGCACCACTAGCCGCCGCCGCGCGCTTCCTAGCCGCCCCGAAACGCGAGCGCTTCGTCTACCAGGCCACACTCGACGCCATCGACTTCATCCAGGGCCGCGCCAAAGGCGACAAAGACTCGTAACTCGAAGACCTCGTCGGCCCTTTCCGCCGTGACCGCTCGATCGTGCCAGATGCCGAGTAGTTCCAGGTCGTCGCAGGACAGGATCAGGGTGCGCTGCTCGTCTGTGATCTCAAGCCCTCTGATCTTGAGCACCCGCAGGACATCCTGGCGCGCGCGATCGGCCTCGCCCATAGCCACGCCCTTGGCCTGTCCGTCGGCGTAGGCCTTCTTGCCCCATTCTGAGGCGATGAACGTACCTGCCACGAGTTCCTCCAGGCGGCGCTTGAGTCGGTCCGTCACCAGACTGGTTCCGAATTCATAATAGTCCCGCCCGACGGCGCCGAGCATGCGCATGCCCTCAGTGAAGGCCTCGACGACGCCAGGTTTATCACCGTGGAATGCCAGGACGAGGTCGGCGCGGGCCGGATCCTTGGCCATTTGCTCGGCGTCTGTTATCACGGGGACAACGCTCGGGTGCAGCGGACGGGGGATATGGACGTAACCCGGCAAGGACGTAAGGAAGGGCTCGGCGTAGAAATTACACGTGGCCTCGTCCGGGCAGATTACGATGACGTCGACTGGGCAGCCGAGCAAGATCCAGAGCTCGGCGGCATATTTGGCGAACTTGAGTCGTTTCTCTTCGTTCCGCGACTGCTGGGCCTCCACGATGATGCCGCGCACCGGATCGCGGCGCGGCCCAACGATTACCACCGAGTCGCAGTCGAAGTCGGTGGACGGCCGGTCGTTGAACTTCGACGGGGCCAGCCTGGCCTGGGCATCGGGGGCTATGGACGTGCCGAGGTAGTCGCGGGCAATGGTGACCGCGATATCTGGATCGTGCTCGATGAGGTGAGTGACCGCATCGTGCCAGGGGTTTGGCATTACATGCTCTCCGTATGCGGAAAAGGGGAAAGGGACGGCGGACGGGGCGCCGGAAGCCGTGGCACCCCGTCCGGCCCCCGTTAGGGCAGCGGGAGAGTGGTCGTATCGAGCAGGGCGGTCGTGTCGAGCCTGGTGTTGAAGGGATCGGGCAGGTAGAGCTCGTCACCCGCCGGGACCTGGGTGATGCTCCGGTAACCGTCGAACAGCGGTGCGGAGTAGAGGGTCGCCGTGGGCGGCCCGGCCAGAATGTCGATGAGCAGATAGAACGGGATCCCCGCCCGGGAACACCCCTTCCGCACCGCCTCCGCGGAGTCGCGGTGCGCGTCAGCGGTGATGATCTCGGCCGCGAGCATCACGTCCTCAGCGGGGATTCCGGCTGACGGAACCTCCGCCCGGCGCACGATGCTGAGGTCGGGCCGTACCCGATCGCCCGATGGCAGCAGGACCAGGCCGCCGGCGCCGAGGCCGGTCCAGTCCCGTGGCTCCCCGAGGTGGCGGAGCTGGTACACGAGCCAGGTGAGGATCAGGCAGTGCTGGAGACTCGGCATGCCCCTGACGGAGATCCGGCCGTCGATTAGTTCGGTCCGGTACTTGGCACCGAGATCGAGGTCGTCGAAGAGCTCCCGCATTTCTTCGTCCGGCGATGTTGCTACGCGCATGGCGGTTCCTTTCTCGTTGATTCACCCGGCTTGCGCCAGGCATCAAGGACCATACGCATGACCACCGACATTCCGGTTTGCCAATGGCAACGGAATAAGCCGCACATCATGTAATTACCGGACATTTCTCTCAGTGTGGGTAAGGAAAGTATCAATTACCGGACATTTCTCTCAGTGTGGGTAAGGAAAGTATCACTGCCGGGTGATAGCAACCGATTGCCATTTCCCGACAGAAACCCGCGAAGCTGGATCAAATGCCAAGGATTGACCCGGAGGCCGGTGACCGTCTGGCTCATGAATGTGGCCCGGAATATCTGCTAAGCCGGATTTTGCGGCCCCCGTGGACCTCCCGCCACCCCAGCGATGGGCCATCGATAGCGCGATAACGCCAGCGATGGGCCATCGACAGCCCTGTAGAAGTTCCCTCGGGCAACGCTAGTCACAGGGGTTACTTAGGTCACGGGGGCGTGCCCGCCGCCGCGCCGCGCCCCGGCGCCCGGCCGCAGAGCTAGACGCGTTCGCGCCAGCGGTCGGTGATGGGGAGCCTCCGGTCGCGGCCGAAGTTTTTGGCGCTGATCTTGGGGCCTGGGGGGTACTGGCGGCGCTTGTATTCGGCGATGTCGACGAGCCTGATTATCCGCTCGACCAGGCCTGGGTCGTGGCCGGCGGC